>NZ_AP023439.1:6307477-6620858 GCF_014701095.1 Streptomyces tuirus
CGCAAGACACCGACGATCGCGATTCTCGCGGTCTTCGGCAGCACGCTGGTGTGCTTCGGCGCACTCGGAGATCCGGACGCGCTCATCTGGCTCGCCCCCCTGCTGGGTGCGGCGGCCTACGGCTGGACCCCCCTGGTCGTCGCCCTGGTGCCCAGGCTGGTCCCGTCCTCGGTGACGGGCTCCGCATCCGGCATCGCGAACGCCACCTGGCAACTGGGCAGCGTGGTCGTGCCCGTCGTCGTGGGCATGGTGTTCTCCGCGACCGGCTCCTTCGGCGCGGCCTTCCTTGCTCTGGCCGCCGGCCCCTTCACCGGATGCCTCATCATGCTGGCCGTCAACGAGCGGCCGCCGTCCACGGCCGACACCCCCGAAGACGCCGCGCCGGCCTCCGGCCAAGCACAGGGTTCGGCCGCGGGTCGCCTCCCGATGAACGGACCACCTGCGTGAGGTCCTGCCTGCCCGGATCGACTGCCCGGAGCTATCGGTCCGGCTGTCGGTGAGCCACGGCACGGCGGGGCTCAGACGGGCTCCGGCTCGAAGTGCCGCAGCAGGTCCCGGCCGGGCTGGACCACTCCGTAGGTGCTCTCGGGCACCGCGTTCCACACCCCGGGGAGATCACCCAGCGGCTCCGACACGACCAGCCGCGTCTCGTCGGAGACATGGTTCAGGAACCCCAGGTCGGGATGGAGGGCCCGCACGTCCTCCACCCGGCTGCTGTAGTACAGCGACCGCGATTTTCCCGCGCTGGAGTAGCGGAAGAACCACACCCGTTCCCCGTCGGTCACCGCGACCGTCATCTGCAGTGGCTGCGCCACCCCGTGCTCGCGGCCGAGGCGCTCGATGAGCCCCGTCATCCGGGCCACCGCACCCGGCGGATCGCCGTCGAGACCGAAGGTGAGCGCCACGTGGAACATCACCTCCGAGTCCGTCGTGCCCTCCAGCGACGGGAACAGCTCCGGGTCCACGGCCAGCATGAGATCCCGGCGCAGCTCCCGGAACCCGTCGATCGCCCCGTTGTGCATCCACATCCACCGCCCGTAGCGGAACGGATGACAGTTCGTCTGCTGCACGGCCGAGCCGGTCGAGGCGCGCACATGCGCGAAGAACAGCGGCGAGCGGACGTGGTCGGCGATCTCCCGCAGATTGAGGTTGCTCCAGGCCGGGCCGGTGTCACGGATGACGGCGGGGGTGCGCAGGTGCCACCCGTACCAGCCGACGCCGAAGCCGTCGCCGTTGGTGGTCTCGACCCCCATCCGCGCGTGCAGGCTCTGGTCGATCAGCGAGTGCTCCGGGCGGTAGAGGACGTCGTCGAGCAGCACGGGAGTGCCCGAGTAGGCGAGCCAGCGGCACATGGCCGATACCCCTGTTCCGAGCCGCCGCCCGGCCGGGCCGCGCGGCTCCGTAGGTGATGTGCGTGAACCCCAGCGAACCTCCCTCGCACCCGGCACGCATCGCCCGCCGCGGGTGGTTACGGGGACGGCCGATACCACCGACGCGCGGTGGCCGGCGCCGCTGACACGTGGTGGCCGAAGCGGTTTACGCACGGTGGCGGAAGCCGCTGACGCGCGGTGGCCCGAGTCGCTGACGCACGGGATGCCGATGTCACCGACGCGTGGTGGCGGAAGTGGCTGACGGTGTCCGGAGCCGCCGACGCGTTGTGGCCCGAGTCGCTGACGCACGGTGGCCGATGCCACCGACGCGTGGTGGCCGGAGCCGCTGACGCGCGGTGGCCCGAGTCGCTGACGCACGGTGGCCGATGCCACCGGGCGCGTGGTGGCCCGAGCCGCCGACGCCCGGTGGTGGCCCGCGTGGACGGCGGGCGCCGCTGCCCGGCCGCCCGCCCCGCCAACCCGGGCGGTCACTCCGTCGCCGCGAGGATCCGGCCCGAGCGGGCCGCCGCGCCCAGCGCCTCGAAGTCCCGCTCGTTCTGGTCGGCGTACGCCTGGGCGAACACCGTGAGCGCCCGGTCGAAGCGGTCGCCGCCGCCCAGGTAGGCGGCGATGGCGACGGGATCGCCCGAGCGGGCGTGGGCCCGTGCCAGGCTCGCCCCGCACAGCCGCGCGAACAGCCGGAGCAGGCCGGGGTCCATGGTCTCCGGCCGGGCGATGCCCTTCCAGTCCCGCAACTGCCGCACGTAGAAGTCCCGCTCGTGCCCGTCGAGGCCCACCGCGTGTGTCCAGCCCAGCAGGATGTCGCTGGTCGTCTGGATCAGCCGCTGCCCCGCCACCACGCGCCGGCCCTGGTTGTCGTAGCGGTCGCCGCCGGAATGGGCGGCGAGCACCGACTCCTGTGCCTCCTTGGCCTGGAGCAGCAGCGGATCGTCGTCGTCCCGGCCGAGCAGCAGCACGATCCAGCAGCGGGTGCCGACACTGCCGACCCCCACCACCTTGCGGGCGATGTCCACCAGCCGGTAGCGGCGCAGCAGATGCCGCCGCTCGGACGACAGGCTCCGTGCGTAGCCCTCCAGGACGGCGCGCAGCTCCTTCTCCCGGAAGTGCGCCGAGTCGTCCTCCAGCAGGTCCCGCAGCGGGATGATCAGCGGCGGGTCCGGTGTGATCCGCCGCCCCACGGCCGTGTCCCGGGTGAGCTTCTCGTAGGCCTGCATGTACGTGCGGGACCGGGCACTCGCCGTGGCCTTCGCGGTGCGGCGCCGGGCCTCCTTGGACATCGACGCGGCCATCAGCTCCCCCATCCGGTCCGCGTCGTCCTGGGCGTACCAGATGTCCAGGGTGCGCATCCCGGCGAAGTCCCGCATCCGCTGCCGGTAGGCCCGCAGGCACGTCTCCACCGCGCTGTTCTGCTCCGCTGCCGAGAAGCCGTTGGCGCGGCCCGCGATGGCGAAGCTGGCCGCGAGCCGTTTGACGTCCCACTCGAAGGGCCCGGCCAGCGTCTCGTCGAAGTCGTTGATGTCGAAGATCAGATGGCGCTCCGGTGAGGCCAGCAGCCGGAAGTTCAGCAGATGGGCGTCCCCGCACAGCTGCACCCGCAGCCCGGTGTCGGTGGTGGCCCCGAGGTCCGCCGCCATGATCGCCGCAGCTCCCCGGTAGAAGCGGAACGGGGACTCCAGCATGCGGCCGTAGCGGATCGGCACCAACTCCGGTACGCGGGTGGCGGACTGGCGCTCCACCACCTCGACGGGATCGAACCGGTCGGGCCCGGCCTCGAACCCGGCGTGGGAGGAACGCGGCACCCGCCGCCGGGCGCTGCGGCCCGCGGCGGCCCGCTCGCTCGGTGACATGAAGGTGGTGAACGGACTCGGTACGGTCATGGCTCAGCCCTCCGGCCGCGAGGGGAAGTCGTCCGAGGGCTCTCGGCCCTGCCGGCGCAGCCCCGCCTGCACAGCGCCGGCGAGGATCCGTGCCGCCACGCCCACCAGCAGCAGCCCGCCCAGCATCTGAATCATCGTCAGCACCCGCCCGGTCTGGGAATCGGCCGTGATGTCGCCGTAGCCGACGGTGGTGAACGTGGTCAGCGTGAAGTACAGGGAGTCCGTCTTCGTCAACGGCTCGCTGAAGGAGCCCGGGGTCGTGTGCTCCAGCAGGAAGTAGGCGCCCGCGAAGAGCAGCAGGAACAGCGCCAGCGTCGTGGCCAGGGCCTCGACGGCCTTCAGCCGGGGGTAGGGCGAGGTCACGATGGCCCGCACCTCCCACCAGAAGACCACGACCACCAGCAGCAGACCGCAGACCAGCAGCACCGAGTCGCCGCTCGTGCCGCGCCCGTCCAGGGGCAGCACGTAGTAGACCGTGACGAGGCCGGCCGCGATGAGCGCGGCGCGCAGGAGGGCCGTGACCGCCGCCCGCCGGCTACGCCCCGGCCGCCGCCGGCCGGGAACCTCCGCTGAATCGTCCATCGCGTGTCTCTCGGTCTCGGTCCCGCCCCGGTGCCGGGGCGCCCCACAAGCCCTGCCCCACCACCTCAGCGTCCGGACGCCCCGCGCGGATCACCCGCCACGGGTGAGGCAGCCCGGCTCCGGCCCCGGGCACGCTGGTGTCGACGGGGACGGCTGCCGGGCGTGCACCCGGGACGGAGGACCGACATGACCGCGCAGGACTACCTGGCCGCTCTCGGCCCCCGTACCCCCACCTCCGGTCGCTGACCGCGCCGGACGCAGCAGAATCGAGGGAGCAGGATGACCGCTACACACCCGACGCACGGGACCTCGAGGGCGAGGCACGGAACCGCCGCCGCGGGCCTGATGATCTTTGCCGCCGTCATGCTCATGATCGCCGGGATCCTGGGGATCATGCGCGGCATCTCGGCCATCGCCGAGGACCAGGTCTTCGTCGCGACCCCCAACTACGTCTTCTCCTTCGACCTCACCGGCTGGGGCTGGATCCACCTCATCCTGGGCGTGGTCGCCGTGCTCGTCAGCGTGGGACTGTTCCAGGCATCCACCTGGGCACGCGTCCTCGGTGTGGGGATCGCCGGACTCGTCCTCATCGCGAACTTCCTCTCCCTGCCCGCCTATCCGGTCTGGTCCGTCGTGATGATCGCGTTGACCGGGTTCATCATCTGGGCCCTGTGCACCGTGAAGAAGGGCGACATCTGAGAGCCGGCCGTACCCGCCCGGAAGGGACGGGCACGGCCGCGTTCGCGCCCCGGCCCCCCGCGCTCAGGCGCGGGTGCGGACCAGCAGCAGGGCGACGTCGTCGTCCGGCTCCGGGCTCAGCGCGCTGAGCAGGCTGTCGCTGGCGCGTTGCAGGCTGGGCCCCGCGTTCCCGAGCAGCCGGGTCAGGGTGTCCAGGCCGGTGTCGATCGGCTCCCCGCGGTTCTCGACCAGCCCGTCCGTGTACAGGGCGAGCAGGGAGCCCGGGGCGAGTCCCACCTCCACCGTGCCGAAGTCCACGCCGCCGACCCCGAGCGGGACCCCGCCCGGCACGTCGACGAGCTCGGCACGTCCGTCCGCCCCGGCGAGCACCGGCGGCAGATGCCCGGCGCTGGACAGCTCGCAGGTGCCGCGCCGCAGGTCGCACACCGCGTACACGCAGGTGGCGATCGCGTCGCCGAGGGAGCCGGCGATGTCGTCGAGGTGCCGCAGCAGCTCGGCGGGCGGCAGGTCCAGCCGGGCCAGCGCCCGCGTCGCCGTGCTCAGCTGCCCCATGATCGCCGCGGCCTGGACGCCCTTGCCCATGACGTCACCGACGACCAGCCCGGTGCGCCCCGGGCCCAGCGGCAGCACGTCGTACCAGTCGCCGCCGACCTCGCTGAGGGCCGGGCGGTAGCGGGCGGCGATGTCCAGCCCCTCCCGCTCGGCGGGCGTGCTCGGCAGCAGGCTGCGCTGCAGGGTCAGGGCGGTGCCGCGCTCACGGCCGTACAGGCGGGCGTTGTCGATGCAGATCGCGGCGCGGGCCGCGAGTTCCGAGGCGAGCACCTGGTCCTGGTCGTCGAAGGGGCGTTCGTTGACCGTGCGGTACAGCGAGAGCGTGCCGAGCACCTTGCCCCGGGCCACCAGCGGCAGCGCCAGATAGGAGTGGGCGCCGGCCTCGTGCAGGGCGAGGGCGGCCCGTGAGTCCCGGGCCAGACGCCGCAGCATCTTGCCGTCCACGCGCTCGACCAGGACCGGGCGGGCGCTGCGCACGACTTGCGTGATGATCCGCGACGACCCGTACGTGGCCAGCTCGCCCACCGGGTCGGCGGCGTGGATGGCGTCGGTGGGGTAGCCGGCCGCCACGGCCAGCGCCCGGAACTCGGCCGGGGAGCCGCCCGACACGGGCGTGATGGTGCCGCGGGCCACGACCGACTCCAGGACGTCCACGGCGGCGAGGTCCGCGAGGTGCGGCACGACCACGTCGGCCAGCTCCCGGGCGGTCTGCTGGAGGTCCAGCGTGGTGCCGATCCTCATCCCCGCGTCGGCGATCACCGACAGGTGCTGGCGGGCCTGCGCGACCTCGGCCGCGGCCTGCTGCCGCTCGGTGACGTCCAGCACCGCCATCGCGAGCCCGAGTACGCGGCCGTCGATGTCCTCGATGCGGTGGTAGGACTCCGAGTAGGCGCGGTCCTGCTCGTCCGCCGCCGTCCGGCCGACGGTCTGCTGGTCGAGCAGGGGTGCGCCGGTCTCCAGGACGTGCCGCATCCGGGCCTCGATGGCCTGCACGTCCAGGCCGGGCAGCACCTCCCCGACCCGGCGCCCCAGCACGGCCTCCTCGGGCACGCCGTTGATCCGCTCCAGCGCGGGGTTGACCCCGACCCAGCGCAGGTCGTTGTCGAAGACGGCGATGCCGATCGGGGTCTGGTTGACGAGGCTGTGCGAGAGGGCGAGGTCGCGCTCGACCTGCCGTACGGTCGTCGCGTCCGTGGCGAGTCCCAGCAGGTGGGGCTGACCCTCGGGGTCGAGGAGGCGCATCGTGCGGAACTCCACGGCGCGTTCCGTGCCGTCGCGGTGCCGCAGCGGGAAGACACCGGCCCAGCGGGCACCCGTGCTGACCTGGGCGAACAGCTCCCTGCCCCGGGGCCGGTTCTCGGGGGAGACCAGCAGGGTGTCGGCGCGCTGGCGCAGGGCCTCCTCCGCGGTCCAGCCGAGCAGCTGCTCGATCTCGGGGCTCCACAGCGCGATGTGCCCGCCGGCGTCCAGGACCACGGCCGCGACCTTCAGCAGATCCAGCAGCCCGCCGGGCGCGGCCGTGACGGCGTCGCGGTCCGAGGTCGCATACCCGTTCATGCGAGCCGCTCCTTCCGGCGCGGCAAAAGGTACCGCCATGATCTGTTGCGCGGGCTGTCCGATGAGGTCACATTACGGTCGCGGGAGCGGCACTGTCGCGTCGAAGTGACAAAAAGCCGCGGGTCGGTGCCCGCGTGGGAGGGACAGGCGTCATGGAGGACCGGACCTGAGGGGAGAGCCTGGGCTGGACGCGCCCGCCCTGCCGACGAGCGAGCTGCTCGCCTTCCTCACGGCCTGAGACGCAGTCCCGCACCGGGGAACCATCAGGACCGCACAAAGTCCGACGGGGTCATTGCTTCGTTTGTGTTCGAGTCCTAGGGTGTGCCTGCTCAGCAGTTGCTCAGCCCCCGTCAGTTGCACGCCTCCCAGCAGAAACATCCATCAGGCATGGGTAGTTGGGCGGCCCGTCTGACATGCCCTCAGTCCGTGCAGCACCCTGTCGAACCGAGGAAGGCCACGGTCATGCCGCACCCGCACTCGCACCCCTCTCCCGCCGACCGGCCGGTCGTCAGCCGTCGCCGACTGCTGGAGGGAGGAGCCGCCGTGCTCGGCGCGCTCGCTCTGTCCGCGTCGCCCGCCGCGGCGCACGCGGCCGGCCGGCGCCCGGCGGCGGACGGCCCGCCCGAGTGGAACGACGGCCTGGGCGTCTACCGGATCGGCACCGAGCCGCCGCACACCACCCTCATGCCCTACGCGGACCTCGGACAGGCCCTGAAGGGCGACCGCGAGCGCTCGCCGTACCGGCTGAGCCTCGACGGCACCTGGAAGTTCGCCTACGCGGACCGCCCCGAGGACCGGGACGAGGACTTCCACGGCACCGACGTCGACGACTCCGGCTGGGACACCATCCCCGTGCCCTCGGCCTGGCAGCTGCACGGCTACGACTTCCCGATCTACGTCAACATCACCTACCCGTGGTGGGGTCCCAACGGCGGCGGCGAGGACGCCCAGCCGCCGGCCGCACCGACCCGCTACAACCCGGTGGGCCAGTACCGCCGCACGTTCACCGTGCCCCGCACCTGGTCCGGCCGCCGCACCTTCCTGCACTTCGAGGGCGTCAAGTCCGCCCACTACGTGTGGATCAACGGCGAACTGGCGGGCTACCACGAGGACTCCTACACCTCCGCCGAGTACGACATCACCCGTCACCTCAAGCCGGGCACCAACCAGATCGCCGTCGAGGTGTACCGCTACTCCGACGCGGAGTGGCTGGAGGACCAGGACATGATCCGGCTGAGCGGCATCTTCCGCTCGGTCCACCTCTACTCCACGCCGAGCGTGCACCTGCGCGACTTCCGTCTGAACACCCCCCTCGGCGACGGCTACACCACCGCCGAACTCCAGGTCACCGCGCACGTCCGCGACTACGGCGGCGAGGGCGCGGGCCGCTACACCGTCGAGACCCAGCTGTACGACGCGCGCGGCCACGCCGTCTGGCCGCGGCCCCTGAACCGGACCGTCGACGTCCCCGACGGCGACGAGGCCACCGTCGAGGCGTCCAGAGCCGTCCCCTCGCCCAAGCTGTGGTCGGCCGAGCACCCGAACCTCTACACCGCCGTGCTCCGCCTGCGCGACCCGGCCGGCCAGGTGGTCGAGACCCTCTCGCACCGGGTCGGCTTCCGCGAGTTCGCGCTCAAGGACGGCCTGATGCGCATCAACGGCAAACCGGTCTCCTTCCGCGGCACCAACCGGCACGAGATGCACCCCGTCACCGGCTCGGCGCTCACCCGCGCGCAGCTGGTCGAGGACATCGGCATCATCAAGCGGCTCAACATCAACAGCGTCCGCACCTCGCACTACCCCAACAACCCGCTCTGGCTGGAACTCGCCGACGAGTACGGCCTGTACCTCGTCGGCGAGACCAACCTCGAGACCCACGGCATCCGCGACGAGTTCCCCGGCAGCGGCCACCCCGAGTGGACCGAGGCATGCGTGGTCCGCGCCCAGAACATGGTCCACCGCGACAAGAACCACGCCTCGGTGGTCATCTGGTCCCTCGGCAACGAGGCGGGCGGCGGCACCACCTTCAACGCCATGCACGACTGGATCCGCTCCTACGACTCCACCCGCGTCATCCAGTACGAGGGCGACGACCGCCCGGGCATCAGCGACATCCGCTCCGAGATGTACGACAGCCCGCAGCGGGTCGAGCAGCGCGCCAAGGACACCGGCGACACCCGGCCGTACGTGATGATCGAGTACTCCCACGCGATGGGGAACTCCAGCGGCAACTTCAAGAAGTACTGGGACATCGTCCGCCGCCACGACGTCCTCCAGGGCGGCTGGATCTGGGACTTCGTCGACCAGGCCCTGCGCTGGCCCACCCCGTCGCGCAAGCTGCTGACCGAGTCGGGCCCGGCCGCACTGCGCGGCGAGGTCATGGCGCCCGCCGGCACCTTCGACCGGGCCAAGGGCCTCTCCGGGGGCACCGTCTTCCCCCGCGACACCGGCCTCGATCTCACGGGCTCCCTCACCCTGGAGGCCTGGGTCACCCCGGGCGTGACCGGCTTCCACCAGCCGATCCTCGCCAAGGGCGACACCCAGTACGCCCTCAAGCAGACGGACCGGAACCTGGAGTTCTTCATCCACGGCGGCGGCCAGTGGGTCACCGCGAGCTGGGCGCTGCCCGACGGCTGGACCGGCAAGGAGCACCACATCGCCGGTGTCTTCGACGCGGACGCGGGCACGCTCACCCTGTACGTCGACGGCCAGGTGCGCGGCACCCGGACGACCACCCGGCGCCCCGCGAACAACACCGCGTCCCTGTCGCTCGCCACCGACATCGACAACCCGACCCGGGAGTTCAGCGGCACCATCCGCCGGGCCCGCGTGTACGCCCGTGCCCTCGGCGCCGCCGAACTGGCCTCGGACACCCGCGCACCGGGCGACGAGGGCGTGCGCTTCTGGTTCGACGCCGCCACCGCAGGCTTCACCGAGAAGCGCACGCGCGAGAAGACCTTCTACGCCTACGGCGGCGACTGGGGCGACAACCCCAACGACGGCGCCTTCTCCGGCGACGGCATCGTCACCGCCGACCGCGGCCTCACCGGCAAGTCCGCCGAGGTCAAGCAGGTCTACCAGGCCGTCAACGCCACCGCGGCCCCGGGCGGTCCGGGCGCCGTCACCCTCACCAACGAGTACCTGTTCACCAACCTCCGCGAGTTCGGCGGCCGTTGGTCCCTCGTCGCCGACGGCGAGATCGTCCAGCGCGGCCGGCTGACCCGCGACCAGCTGAACGTGGCACCGCTGAGCAGCAAGGACATCAAGATTCCGGTGCGGCTCCCGGCGAAGCCCGCGCCCGGCACGGAGTACTTCCTCCAGCTCTCCTTCACCACCAGGGAAGCCACCCCGTGGGCCGAGGCCGGTTTCGAGGTGGCCAAGCAGCAACTCGCCCTCGACGCGGGCAGCCCGGCGGTGAAACCCGCACCGCTGCGCGGCGTGCCCGCCCTGAGCCACACCGACGGGGACAAGACCGTCGGCGTGCAGGGCAAGGGCTTCTCCGTCACCGTCGACAAGGCCACCGGGACGATCACCTCCTACGAGGCGGGCGGCACCCGTCTCCTCACCTCCGGACCCGTCCCGAACTTCTGGCGGGCGCCCACCGACAACGACCGGGGCAACGGCCAGCACACCCGCAACCAGACGTGGCGCGACGCCGGAGCGCGGCGGAAGGTGACCGGCGTACGGGTACGGCCCCTGGACGACCGGGCCGTCGAGGTCACCGTCACCGGCACGCTGCCCACCGCCACCGAGTCGACGTACAGCACGACCTACACGGTCTTCGGCAACGGCGAGATCAAGGTCGACAACACCCTGCACCCGGGCGCGGCCGGCCTGCCGTACATCCCGGAGGTCGGCACCCTGCTGTTCCTGCCGCGGAGCCTGGACCGGCTGCACTACTACGGCCGCGGCCCCGAGGAGAACATGTGGGACCGCAACAACGCCACCGACGTCGGCCTGCACTCCGGCACCGTCTCCGGGCAGTGGACCTCGTATCTGCGCCCCCAGGAGAACGGCAACAAGACCGATGTGCGGTGGGCCGCGCTGACCGACGGCCGGGGGCGCGGACTGCTCGTGACCGGTGAGCCGCTGCTGGAGGTCAACGCCTCGCACTTCACCCCCGAGGACCTGTCCGTCGGGGCCCGCCACGACTACCAGCTCACCCCCCGGGACGCGGTGGTCCTGCGGCTCAACCACCGGCAGATGGGCGTGGGCGGCGACAACAGCTGGGGCGCGCACACGCACGACGAGTTCAAGCTGCTCGCGAACCGCGCCTACGCGTACACCTACCGGCTGCGTCCGCTCACGCGCGTGAGCGAGGCGATGGAGGCCTCGCGGCGGCCGACCGCCACCGCATAGCACCGGCGGTGGGAACAGCGGCGCCGCCCTCAGCCGGCGGCGTCGCTGATGCCCAGCCGCAGGTGCTCCACGTGGTACACGGCCTGGTCGAGCAGCTCGGCGACATGGTGGTCGTGCAGCGCGTAGACCACCGAACGGCCCTGCCGCTCGCCCACGACCAGGCCCAGATTGCGCAGCAGCCGCAGCTGGTGGGAGCAGGCCGACTGCTCCATGCCCACCTCGGCGGCCAACTCCGTGGCCGGCAGCGGGCCTTCGCGCAGCCGCGCCAGGATCAGCAGCCGGGAGGGCGTGGACAGGGCCTGGAGCGTGGTGGCGACCTTCGCGACGTTGTCCGCGTCCAGGCGTACGCGCTCGGCGGCTTCCTGCGCGGGGGTGACGGCTCCATGACCCATGCCGTCATCGTACCGGCCACGCACGAACACATGAATGAATCTTCATCTGTCCCGGTGGGCCGGTTCCGCGCCGCCACGTCGATGTCGGATTCTCGCCAGCCCCGTGCCGCCCGGTGCCGGATGCTGGACGCATGCAGATGGGGATGCACACCGACACCGAGCGCTGCGTGCGCGCCGTGCGGTCGAAGGACGCGCGGTTCGACGGCTGGTTCTTCACGGCCGTCCTGACCACCGGCATCTACTGCCGTCCCAGCTGCCCGGTGGTGCCGCCCAAGCCGGAGAACATGGTCTTCCACCCCAGCGCGGCGGCCTGCCAGCAGGTCGGGTTCCGGGCCTGCAAGCGCTGCCGGCCCGACACCAGCCCCGGCTCCCCGGAGTGGAACCAGCGCGCCGACCTGGTGGCCCGCGCCATGCGGCTGATCGCCGACGGCGTCGTGGACCGCGAGGGCGTGCCCGGCCTCGCCGCCCGGCTCGGCTACAGCACCCGGCAGGTCGAGCGGCAGCTGCTCGCCGAGCTGGGCGCGGGCCCGCTCGCGCTCGCCCGCGCCCAGCGTGCCCAGACGGCCCGGCTGCTCGTCGAGACGACCGCCCTGCCCATGGCGCAGATCGCCTTCGCCGCCGGCTTCGCCTCGATCCGCACCTTCAACGACACGGTCCGCGAGGTCTTCGCCCTGCCCCCGAGCGAGCTGCGCGCCCGCGCCCCCGAACGGCAGGGCGCCGGCACCCCCGGCGCGCTCTCCCTGCGGCTGCCGTTCCGCGCCCCCCTCAACCCGGACAACCTCTTCGGCCACCTCGCCGCGACGGCCGTACCCGGCGTGGAGGAGTGGCGCGACGGCGCCTACCGCCGCACCCTGCGCCTGCCGTACGGCCACGGCATCGTGGCCCTCACCCCCAACCCGGACCACATCGCCTGCCGCCTCACCCTCAGCGACCTGCGCGATCTGACCGTCGCCATCAGCCGCTGCCGCCGCCTGCTCGACCTGGACGCCGACCCCGTCGCCATCGACGAGCAGCTCCGCGCCGACCCGGTCCTCGCGCCCCTGGTCGACAAGGCACCCGGGCGGCGGGTGCCGCGCACGGTCGACGAGACCGAGTTCGCCGTCCGGGCCGTGCTCGGGCAGCAGGTCTCCACGGCAGCCGCGCGCACCCACGCGGCCCGCCTCGTCACCGCGCACGGCGAACCGGTCGAGGACCCCGAGGGCGGCCTCACCCACCTCTTCCCGGCCCCCGAGGCCCTCGCGGCGCTGGACCCCGACTCGCTGGCGATGCCCCGCACCCGCCGCACCACCTTCACCACCCTGGTGCACCGGCTCGCCGACGGCGAGCTGCGCCTCGGCGTCGAGAGCGACTGGCCGCAGACCCGCGCCCAGCTCCTCGCCCTGCCCGGCTTCGGCCCCTGGACGGTGGACGTCATCGCCATGCGTGCCCTGGGCGACCCCGACGCCTTCTTCCCCACCGACCTCGGCATCCGCCGCGCCGCCCGGGAACTGGGCCTGCCGTCCACCCCCGCCGCGCTCACCGCACGCGCCGCCGCCTGGCGCCCCTGGCGGGCCTACGCGGTCCAGTACCTCTGGGCGACCGACAGCCACCCGATCAACTTCCTTCCGGTATAGGGACGTCAGATGAAGCAGCACACCGTGACCGACAGCCCGTACGGCCCGCTCACCCTCGTCGCCGAGGACGGCGTCCTGTGCGGCCTCTACATGACCGACCAGCGCCACCGCCCGCAGCAGGAGACCTTCGGCACCCGCGACGACACCCTGTTCGCGCAGACGGAGGAACAGCTGAAGGCCTACTTCGCGGGCGAGCTACGGGAGTTCACCGTCGAACTGCGCCTGACCGGCACCCCGTTCCAGCGCGCCGTCTGGGAGGAACTGCGCCGCATCCCCTACGGCGAGACCCGCACCTACGGCCGGCTCGCCGACACCCTCGGCACCCCCACCGCCTCCCGCGCGGTCGGCCTCGCCAACGGCCGCAACCCCATCGGCATCATCGTCCCCTGCCACCGCGTCATCGGCGCCAACGGCAGCCTGACCGGCTACGGCGGCGGCCTGGAGCGCAAGCAGCGCCTGCTGGACTTCGAGCGGGGCGCGGCCCTGTTCTAAGCGGTGCCCAGTCCGCGCAGCAGCTCCGGCAGCGCCGTGCCGATGGGGGCGCGGACGATCTCGTCGGCGAGGTCGTCGTACGGGGTCGGCTCGGCGTTGACGATGACCAGACGGGCGCCGTGGTCGGCGGCCACACCGGCGAGACCGGCGGCGGGCTGCACCTGAAGGCTCGTGCCGACGGCGATGAAGACCTGGCAGGCCTTGCTGACGGCGGCCGCCTCACCGAGGACGACGGGGTCGAGCCGCTCACCGAACATCACCGTCGCCGGCTTCAGGATCCCGCCGCACTCCCGGCACGGCGGGTCCTGCTCTCCGGCCTCGACTCGGGCCAGCGCGTCCGCCATCGGGCCGCGGGCGTGGCAGCCGGTGCAGACGAAGCTCCGCGCCGAGCCGTGCAGTTCGAGCACCTTGCGGTCCGGCATCCCGGCGAGCTGGTGCAGCCCGTCCACGTTCTGCGTGATCACCCGCACCGGCACCCCGGACCGCTCCAGCTCCGCCACGGCCCGGTGCGCGGCGTTGGGCTCGGCCCGCAGCGCCCCCGTCTCACGCCGCATCAGCCAGGAGCGGCGGCGGATGTCCGCATCGCCCATGTAGTACTCGTAGGTGACGAGCTTCTCGGCCTCGGGATCCCGCCGCCACAGCCCGTTCGGCCCGCGGTAGTCGGGGATCCCGGAATCCGTGCTGATACCGGCACCGGTGAGCAGGGCGACGAGCGGCTTGGTCATGCCACCGACAGTAGGACGGGCCGCGGGGCGGCGGCGAACGCTTATCGGGCGGGACGCCGCGGGGTGAGCGTCCGGACCGGTCAGAACACCCGCCGCCCGTCCTCCAGCTCCGCCGTGCCCGACCCGTCCGCCAGCACCTCCAGTGCGGCCAGGACACGGCCGCCCGTGGGGCCCGGCAGGTACTCGGGCAGTTCCTCGCGGGGGACCAGGCGCCAGGACAGCAGTTCCTCCTCCTGGAGGCGGATCGCCTTGAACTCGTCCTCGCTCAGCACCCCGCCGTCGTACAGGTAGGCCACCAGTGGCGGGCGGCCCGTGCCGTGGACCCAGTCCACCGCCAGCAGCCGGCCGGGCTCCCGGTCCAGGCCGATCTCCTCGGCGGTCTCGCGGCGCGCGCCCTGCCGCGGGGTCTCGCCGTCGTCGGACTCGACGGTGCCGCCGGGCAGCGCCCAGCCCTCCCGGTAGTTGGGCTCGACCAGCAGCACCCGGCCCTCACCGTCCCGGAACAGCACGGCGGCGCCGGCCAGGACACGGGGCAGGGAGGCGATGTAGGCGTCGTAGTCAGGAGAGGTCGTCATCGGTGCAGGGTAACCACCGGATCGCCGTCTCATACCCGGTCGGTCAGGCCGCGGGCTCCGCCAGCCGCAGCGTCCGCCGCGCCAGCTCGCTGATCCGCACCCCGTCGAAGCCGAACACCGCGCTGCGGACCGTGTCCTCCAGCGGGGTCTTCCACTGGTCGGGGATGGCCGCGGCCCCGCCGAACACGCCGGCCACCGAACCGGCGGTCGCGCCGTTGGAGTCGGTGTCCAGGCCGCCGCGGACGGTCAGGGTGATGGTGCGGGTGAAGTCGCCGTCGCCGTAGAGCAGGCCGGCGGTGAGGACGGCGGCGTTCGGGACGGTGTGGATCCAGCCCATGCCGGCGGTCTCCTCGGCGACCGTGGTGAGCGTGTCCTCCCAGGACAGCCGGGTGTCGTGCAGCGAGACCACCCGCCGCACCGTGCGGGCGAGGCGGCAGCTCGCCGGGATCACCGTCAGGGCCTCCTCCACGGCGCGCCGCACGGTGGGTGCCGTGAACGCCGCCGCGATCAGCGCCGCCGCCCACATCGCCCCGTAGACCCCGTTGCCGGTGTGCGACAGCACCGCGTCCCGGCGGGCCAGGGAGGCGGCCCGGCGCGGGTCACCCGGGCTGGTCCAGCCGTAGACGTCGGCGCGGATGAGGGCGCCGATCCACTCCTGGTAGGGGTTGTCGTACGTCGCCGTCAGCGGCGGCTTCAGCCCGCCCGCGAGGTTGCGGTACGCCGCCCGCTCGGCGGTGAACGTCTGCAGATACGGCAGCCGCAGCAGCCACAGGTCGCCGACCTGCTCCGTGCTGAAGCCGAAGCCGTGGGTCTCCAGCAGGTCGAGGCCGAGGATCGCGTAGTCGACGTCGTCGTCACGGCAGCTGCCGTGGATGCGGCCGCGGACGCACTCGCGCCACTCGGGGCGCAGCTCGAACCCGTCGTGCTCGCTGATCGGCTCGGGCAGGTAGTCGGTGAGCGGCAGGGCCGCGGCCTGTCTCAGGTAGCGGTCGATGCGGTCGCGCGTCCACACCTCGCCCTGCTCGACCGGCTTGCCGAGCATGTTGCCGGCGACGCGGCCGGTCCAGCCGCCGAGAATGCGGTCCGCCAGGTTCGTATCGGTGAGCGCAGGGGCCATGGTTACGGTCTACCCGCATCGGCGGCCCCGGTCGCGTCGTCCGCGGGTTGGGCGGATGCTGACGTCCGGGCGGTCCGCCGGTTAAGGTCGCAGCGGCGCGACTGGCCTTGACATGCGTGAGGGCCCGGAGAGCAAGGGGAGTGCAAGTGGCGGACGCTGCAGTGAGCGGCACCCGGACGACACAGCGGGTGCTCGTCGCCGCGGACAAGTTCAAGGGGTCGCTGACGGCCGTCGAGGTCGCAGAGCGGGTCACGGCCGGACTGCGCCGGGTCCTGCCGGACCTGGAGGTCGAGGCGCTGCCCGTGGCCGACGGCGGCGACGGGACCGTGGCCGCGGCCGTCGCGGCCGGATTCGAGCGCCGGGAGGTACGGGTCGCCGGTCCCCTCGGCGACGAGGTGACGGCGGCGTACGCGCTGCGCGGGGACACCGCGGTGGTGGAGATGGCCGAGGCGAGCGGGCTGCAGCGGCTGCCCGCCGGGGTCTTCGCCCCGCTCACGGCGTCCACGTACGGCTCCGGCGAGCTGCTGAGGGCCGCGCTGGACGCCGGTGCCCGCACGATCGTCTTCGGGGTCGGCGGCAGCGCCACCACCGACGGCGGCGCCGGGATGCTGTCCGCGCTGGGCGCCCGGTTCCTGGACGCCGACGGAGAGCCGGTGCCCCCGGGCGGCGGCGGACTGGCCGAACTGGCCACGGCCGAACTGTCCGGGCTCGACCCACGCCTCGCCGAGGTGGAACTGGTCCTCGCGAGCGACGTCGACAACCCGCTGACCGGCCCGAAGGGAGCACCCGCGATCTACGGCCCGCAGAAGGGCGCCTCGCCCGACGACGTGGCGGCCCTGGACACCGCCCTCGCGCACTTCGCGAAGGTCCTGGAGAGCGCGGTCGGCCCCAGGGCCGCCGAGTACGCCGCCTCGCCGGGCGCGGGAGCCGCCGGCGGCATCGGCTACGGCGCGCTGCTGCTGGGCGCCCGCTTCCGCCCCGGCATCGAGGTGATGCTCGACGTCCTGGGCTTCGCACCCGCCCTGGACCGCGCCGACCTGGTCATCACCGGCGAGGGCTCCCTGGACGAGCAGACCCTGCACGGCAAGGCCCCGGCGGGCGTGGCCGCCGCGGCCCGGGCCGCGGACAAGGACGTCGTGGCGGTCTGCGGCCGCCTCGCCCTGCCGCCGGAGGTCCTGGGCCGGTCCGGCTTCCGTCGCGCCTACCCCCTGACGGACGCCGAACCGGACGTGGCGAAGTGCATCGCGGAGGCGGGACCGATCCTCGAACGGGTCGCGGAACGCATCGCCAGGGACTTCCTGACCTGAGCCGCGCTCCCGTCGCCTCAGACACGAAGAAGGCCCCGAGGGCATGAAGAAGGCCCCGAGCTCTCCGCTCGGGGCCTTCGTCGTCGTACGGTCGCTTCGCTACGGCAGCTGCGCCGCCCGTGCCTCGCGGCGGTTGTCGCGGAAGTTGTTCACCCGGCGAGCCGTCGCGAACAGCGGAATCACCGCTCCCATGACCAGCTGGAGCGCACACCCCGTCTGGAGCAGCAGCTGACCGCTCGGCGCGTCGAACGCCCAGGCCGCCATCAGGCCCATGCCCAGCACGATCCACGACAGCATCGCCACGGCGAGCCGGCCGCGCGGCTTCGGGTACTCCACGCGGCTCACCATCAGCCACGCCGTCCCCAGGATCGCCAGCAGCGTCGCCACGAAGGGCAGCTCCAGCAGCACGATGGACACGACCGTCAGTGCGCCGAACGGCGACGGCATGCCCTGGAAGGTGCCGTCCTTGACCGTGACGCACGAGAACCGGGCAAGCCGCAGCACCACCGCCAGCAGCACCACGATCGCCCCGACCGCCGCGACCCGCTGGTACGCGCCCTCCGCCACCATGCCGTAGACGAGGACGAAGTACGCCGGGGCCAGGCCGAAGCTGATCAGGTCGGAGAGGTTGTCCAGCTCGGCGCCCATGGGGGAGGAGCGCAGCTTGCGCGCCACCAGGCCGTCGAACAGGTCGAAGACCGCCGCGCACAGCATCAGGATGACCGCCGTGGCCGCGCTGTTGCGCGCCATGCCGGATTCCTGGCTGCCCATGAGGTCCGGGATCAGGATGCCGGTGGTGGTGAAGTACACCGCCATGAAGCCGCACGTGGCGTTGCCGAGCGTCAGCGTGTCCGCTATCGACAGCCGAAGAGAGAGGGGCATCTCCTCTTCTTCGTCGACCTCGTCGGCATCCGGGACCCAGCCGGCCTTGGTATCAGGATCAATCACGGTCAATGCGAGTCACCCCAGCCACGGTCTTCTGACCGACCTCGACCGCGACCTCCACGCCCTCGGGCAGGTAGAGGTCGACACGCGAGCCGAAGCGGATCAGGCCGATCCGCTCGCCCTGCTCGACCTTCGTGCCCTGGGGCAGGTAGGGGACGATGCGACGGGCGACCGCGCCGGCGATCTGGATCATCTCGATGTCGCCGAGCTCGGTGTCGAAGTGCCAGACGACACGCTCGTTGTTCTCGCTCTCCTTGTTGAAGGCGGGAACGAAGCCACCGGGTACGTGCTCGACCGACGTCACCGTGCCCGCGAGGGGCGCGCGGTTGACGTGGACGTTCAGCGGGCTCATGAAGATGGCGACGCGCGTGCGGCCGTCCTTCCACGGCATGATGCTCTGCACCACACCGTCGGCGGGCGAGATGACCCGGCCCTGGGTGATCTCGCGCTCGGGGTCGCGGAAGAACCACAGCATCCCCGCCGCGAGCGCGGTGGCGGGAACGGCCACGGCCTTGGCGGCGCCGGAGCGGCGCGCGCGGGCGAGGCTGAGTGCTGCGGTGGCGACGGTCGGAAGGAGCCACGGCGATGCTCCGCGCGCGAGGCGTACGCCGGCCCGGCTGTCGCGTGGTGCAGAGGTTTGGCTGTGGGGCATGGATGACCTTCGTAGCGGATGATGCCGCACTCTGACGGGGGACGGCGGCTTTCCGGCGATCGTAGCGGCTCGGAGCCGTAACTGGGTAAGCCAGGCAGCCGAGTCGGCGGCAGAAGGGTATGGACGGGGTGTGATCTTCTTCTCCAAGAAAACACCCCGTATCCGGACATCTAGCCCTGGAATCGATACTCTTCGAGCAGCCGCCTGCCGATGATCATTTTCTGGATCTCGGCGGTGCCTTCACCGATGAGCAGCATCGGAGCCTCACGGTAGAGGCGCTCGATCTCGTACTCCTTGGAGAAGCCGTAGCCGCCGTGGATCCGGAAGGCGTCTTCGACGACCTCCTTGCAGTACTCGGAGGCGAGGTACTTCGCCATCCCGGCCTCGAGGTCGTTTCGCTCCCCGGAGTCCTTTTTGCGTGCTGCGTTCACCATCATGGCATGGGCGGCCTCGACCTTGGTAGCCATCTCGGCCAGCTTGAACTGGATCGCCTGGTGCTGGGCGATCGCCTTGCCGAAGGTGTGACGCTGCTGGGCGTACTGGACGCCCAGTTCGAACGCACGCTGAGCGACGCCACAGCCACGCGCCGCCACGTTGACACGGCCGACCTCGACGCCGTCCATCATCTGGTAGAAGCCGCGTCCGGTGACCCCGCCGAGCACGCGATCGGCGGGAATCCGCAGGCCATCCATGATGAGCTCGGTGGTGTCGACCCCCTTGTAGCCCATCTTGTCGATCTTGCCGGGGATCGTGAGGCCGGGACGCACCTCGCCGAATCCGGGCTCCTTCTCGACGAGGAAGGTCGTCATCGACTTGTGGGGCGCCGTACCCTCGGGGTGACCTTCGTCACTTCTGACCAGAACGGCCACCAGAGACGACGTTCCGCCGTTCGTCAGCCACATCTTCTGGCCGTTCAGGACGTACTCCTCGCCGTCCTTCACCGCCTTCGAGGTGATGGCCGAGACGTCCGAACCCAGGCCCGGCTCCGACATCGAGAACGCGCCCCGGATGTCGCCGGCCGCCATCCTCGGCAGGAAGTGGTCCTTCTGCTCCTGCGTGCCGTGCTGCTTGAGCATGTACGCCACGATGAAGTGGGTGTTGATGATGCCGGACACCGACATCCACCCGCGGGCGATCTCCTCCACGCACAGCGCGTAGGTCAGGAGCGACTCGCCCAGACCCCCGTACTCCTCGGGGATCATCAGGCCGAACAGGCCCAACTCCTTCAGCCCGTCGACGATCTGCTGCGGGTACTCGTCGCGGTGCTCCAGCTCCGTGGCGACCGGGATGATCTCCTTGTCCACGAAGTCCCGGACGGTGGACAGGATCTCCTGCTGGATGTCCGTCAGACCGGCGGTCTGGGCGAGTCGCGCCATGGCTACTTCTCCTGCTCCCTGAGCTCGGGGCGGCCGGGCTGCTCGCCGCCGCGCTCCTTGATGTACGTCTCGGTCGGCACCATGACCTTGCGGCGGAACACGCAGACCAGCGTGCCGTCCTGCTTGTAGCCCTTGGTCTCGACGTGGACGATGCCGCGGTCGTTCTTCGACTTCGACGGCCACTTGTCGAGCACGGTCGTCTGGCCGTAGATCGTGTCGCCGTGGAAGGTCGGCGCCACGTGCTTCAGCGACTCGATCTCCAGGTTGGCGATCGCCTTGCCGGAGATGTCCGGAACGGACATGCCGAGCAGCAGCGAGTAGACGTAGTTCCCGACGACGACGTTCTTGCCGAAGTCCGTCGTCTTCTCCGCATAGTTCGTGTCCATGTGGAGCGGGTGGTGGTTCATGGTGAGGAGACAGAACAGGTGGTCGTCGTACTCCGTGACCGTCTTTCCCGGCCAGTGCTTGTACGTCGCCCCGACCTCGAACTCCTCGTAGGTGCGCCCGAACTGCATCGCGCTCAGCGCCTCTCTAGTCGGTGGGGATCTCGAACTTGCTGGTGCGCTGCATGCCCGCCGCGCGGCCCTTGCCGGAGATGACGAGCGCCATCTTGCGGCTGGCCTCGTCGATCATCTCGTCGCCGAGCATCGCCGAGCCCTTCTTGCCGCCCGCCTCGGACGTGTAGTAGTCGTACGCGTCCAGGATCAGCTCGGCGTGGTCGTAGTCCTCCTGCGACGGCGAGAAGATCTCGTTGGACGCCTCGACCTGGCCCGGGTGCAGCACCCACTTGCCGTCGAAGCCGAGCGCGGCGGCGCGCTGGGCGACCTCGCGGTAGCCGTCGATGTTGCGGATCTGCAGGTAGGGGCCGTCGATCGCCTGGAGGTTGTTGGCGCGGGCGGCCATCAGGATCTTCATCAGGATGTAGTGGTAGGCGTCCGCCGGGTAGCCGGGCGGCTGCTCACCCACGACCAGCGACTTCATGTTGATGGACGCCATGAAGTCGGCCGGGCCGAAGATGATGGTCTCGACGCGCGGGGAGGCCTGCGCGATCTCGTTGACGTTGTTCAGGCCCTGCGCGTTCTCGATCTGCGCCTCGATGCCGATCTTGCCGACCTCGAAGCCCATCGTCTTCTCGATCTGCGTCAGCAGCAGGTCCAGGGCGACGACCTGCTGGGCCGTCTGCACCTTCGGCAGCATGATGCAGTCGAGGTTCTGGCCGGCGCCCTCGACGACCGTGACGACGTCGCGGTACGTCCACTCGGTCGTCCAGTCGTTGACGCGCACGACCCGCGTCTTGCCCGTCCAGTCACCCTCGTTGAGGAACTTGACGATGGTGTGCCGCGCCTCGGGCTTGGCGAGGGGCGCACACGCGTCCTCCAGGTCAAGGAAGACCTGGTCCGCCGGGAGGCCCTGCGCCTTCTCCAGGAAGCGGGGGTTGCTTCCCGGTACCGCGAGACACGAGCGGCGGGGACGCAGACGGTTGACGGTCATGCGGGGACCTCCAGGGGGTCGAGCTTGTTCGCTTTCCGGATCTCGTCGACGATGCGGCCGATGATTCCGGTGATGTCGAAGTCCTTCGGGGTGAAGACCGCGGCCACTCCGGCTTCCCTGAGCTGCTCGGCGTCACCATTCGGGATGATGCCACCGGCGATCACGGGGATGTCTGTGGCACCGGCCACACGCAGCCGTTCGAGGACGTCCGGCACCAGCTGGGCGTGGGAGCCGGACAGGATGGACAGGCCCACCGCGTGCACGTCCTCGGCGAGGGCCGCGTCCACGATCTGCTCGGGCGTCAGCCGGATGCCCTGGTAGACCACCTCGAAGCCGGCGTCCCGGGCGCGCACCGCGATCTGCTCGGCGCCGTTGGAGTGCCCGTCCAGGCCCGGCTTGCCGACCAGGAAGCGCAGCTTGCCCACGTTCAGGTCCTTGGCCGTGAGGTCGACCTTGCGGCGGACCACGGCGAGCGCGCTGCCCTCCTCGACCGGAACGGCCACCGGCGCCGAGGAGACACCCGTGGGCGCCCGGAACTCGCCGAACACCTCGCGCAGGGCCCCGGCCCACTCGCCGGTCGTCGCCCCGGCGCGCGCGCACTCCAGGGTCGCCTCCATGAGGTTCTCGTTGCCGCGCGCGGCCTCCTTCAGCCGCTCCAGAGCCTTGCAGGGCCGCGGGTGGTTGAAGGGCGGCTGGTAGCGGCTGTCGCGCCACTGCTCCAGCCCGGCGATGACCCGGGCCTCGACCGCCGGGTCCACCGTCTGGATCGCGGTGTCCAGGTCGGCGGTCAGCGGGTTCGGCTCGGTGCCCTCGAAGATGTTCACGCCGATGATCTTCTCCTGGCCGGACTCGATCCGGCCCCGGCGCTCGGCGTGCGAGGCGACCAGCTGCGACTTGAGGTAGCCGGACTCGACGGCCGCCATCGCGCCGCCCATCTCCTGGATGCGGTCGATCTCGGCGAACGACTCCTCGACCAGCCGGTCGACCTTCGCCTCGATCACCTTCGAGCCCTCGAAGATGTCCTCGTACTCCAGCAGGTCGCTCTCGTACGCCAGCACCTGCTGGATGCGCAGCGACCACTGCTGGTCCCAGGGGCGGGGCAACCCGAGGGCCTCGTTCCAGGCGGGCAGCTGCACGGCACGCGCGCGGGCGTCCTTGGAGAGGGTGACGGCCAGCATCTCCAGCACGATCCGCTGGACGTTGTTCTCCGGCTGCGCCTCCGTCAGGCCCAGGGAGTTGACCTGGACGCCGTAGCGGAAGCGGCGCTGCTTGGGGTTCTCGATGCCGTAGCGCTCGCGGGTGATGCGGTCCCAGATGCGGCCGAACGCCCGCATCTTGCACATCTCCTCGATGAAGCGGACGCCCGCGTTCACGAAGAACGAGATGCGGGCCACGACGTCGCCCATGCGCTCCTGCGGCACCTGGCCGGAGTCGCGCACGGCGTCGAGGACGGCGATCGCGGTGGACATCGCGTACGCGATCTCCTGGACCGGCGTGGCGCCCGCCTCCTGCAGGTGGTAGCTGCAGATGTTGATCGGGTTCCACTTCGGGATGTGGGAGACCGTGTACGCGATCATGTCCGTCGTCAGGCGGAGGCTCGGCCCCGGCGGGAAGACGTGCGTCCCGCGGGACAGGTACTCCTTGACGATGTCGTTCTGGGTCGTGCCCTGGAGCTTGGTGATGTCCGCGCCCTGCTCCTCGGCGACGACCTGGTAGAGCGCCAGCAGCCACATGGCGGTGGCGTTGATCGTCATCGAGGTGTTCATCTGCTCCAGGGGGATGTCCTGGAACAGCCGGCGCATGTCACCGACGTGCGCGATCGGCACGCCGACCCGGCCGACCTCGCCGCGGGCGAGGATGTGGTCGGAGTCGTAGCCGGTCTGGGTCGGCAGGTCGAACGCCACCGACAGACCGGTCTGGCCCTTGGCGAGGTTGCGCCGGTACAGCTCGTTGGACGCCTCGGCCGTGGAGTGACCGGCGTACGTGCGCATGAGCCACGGCCGGTCCTTTTCCCTTTGTGCCTGCGTCTGAGGGCGCTCTGTGTCGGAGCCGACGTTCCTCAGCCCGCGGTCGCTTCGCTCCCTTGTCTTCGTCTCTTTCGGCTCCGACGCGCCCTCAGACGCAGGCACGGGCTCCCGCTTCGCTTCGGCGGGCTGACGCTCAGTCATCTATGACCCCGGGTCTCAGATGTTGCGGAAGCGGTTGATGGCGTCGATGTGCTTGGCGCGCTTCTCGTGGTCGCGCACGCCCAGGCCCTCCTCGGGGGCCATGCACAGCACGCCGACCTTGCCCTGGTGGAGGTTGCGGTGCACGTCGTAGGCGGCCTGGCCGGTGTCCTCGAGGGAGTACACCTTCGACAGGGTGGGGTGGATCTTGCCCTTCGCGATGAGCCGGTTGGCCTCCCAGGCCTCGCGGTAGTTGGCGAAGTGCGAGCCGATGATCCGCTTCAGCGACATCCACAGGTAGCGGTTGTCGTACTCGTGCATGTAGCCCGAGGTCGAGGCGCAGGTGGTGATGGTGCCGCCCTTGCGCGTGACGAAGACGCTCGCGCCGAAGGTCTCGCGGCCGGGGTGCTCGAAGACGATGTCGATGTCCTCGCCGCCGGTGAACTCGCGGATGCGCTTGCCGAAGCGCTTCCACTCCTTCGGGTCCTGGGTGGTCTCGTCCTTCCAGAACTTGTAGCCCTCGGCGCTGCGGTCGATGATCGCCTCGGCGCCCATCGAGCGGCAGATGTCCGCCTTCTGCTCGCTGGAGACGACGCAGATCGGGTTGGCGCCGCCGGCCAGCGCGAACTGGGTGGCGTAGCTGCCGAGTCCGCCGCTCGCGCCCCAGATCAGGACGTTGTCGCCCTGCTTCATGCCGGCGCCGTTGCGGGAGACCAGCTGCCGGTAGGCGGTGGAGTTGACCAGGCCGGGGGCGGCGGCCTCCTCCCACGACAGGTGGTCGGGCTTCGGCATCAGCTGGTTGGACTTGACCAGGGCGATCTCGGCGAGGCCGCCGAAGTTGGTCTCGAAGCCCCAGATGCGCTGCTCGGGGTCGAGCATCGTGTCGTTGTGGCCGTCGCTGGACTCCAGCTCGACGGACAGACAGTGCGCGACGACCTCGTCACCGGGCCGCCAGGCGTTGACGCCCGGGCCGGTGCGCAGGACGACGCCCGCGAGGTCGGAGCCGATGATGTGGTACGGCAGGTCGTGGCGCTTGGCCAGCTCGTTGGTGCGGCCGTAGCGCTCCAGGAAGCCGAAGGTGGACAGCGGCTCGAAGATCGAGGTCCACACGGAGTTGTAGTTGACCGAGGAGGCCATGACGGCCACCAGCGCCTCGCCCGGGCCGAGCTCGGGCAGCGGCACCTCGTCCAGGTGGATCGACTTGCGGGGGTCCTTGTCGCGCGTGGCGAGTCCGGCGAACATCTCCGTCTCGTCCTTGTGCACGGTGATCGCGCGGTAGGACTCGGGGATCTGGAGGGCGGCGAAGTCCTCCGACGTGGAGTCGGGCGACTGGATCGCGGCCAGGATGTCCTTAACGGTCACGGTGTTGCCTCCGGCGGTGAGCGCCCTGAGGGAGGGGCGCCGATGGTTACGTCGGTGCTGCTGAGGGTTGAGGGTGTGCCGTCGGTTCGGCGGTGGTGCTGATCGGCAGCGCTGGGTGGCGCGGGAGGTTGCCTGTGACGCAGGCGTCCGGGCGGGCAAGCGGGTGAGCTTGCCGGGACGTCGTCCGGACCTCTTCAACGTATGACACCGCGTGTCACCCCGCAAGGCACTGAGTGCCAGAACTTGATCTCAGATGAAATCTTTACGTAACAAATGAGCGATGATCGATCGAACGGGCTCTCCAAGGGCCTGCAAAACGGCCCCTGACACGCCAAAACGGCCACCCCGAGGGGTGGCCGTCATCACACGGGTGAAGGGGGCTCTCAGCGCTCCTTGAGGGCCTGTTCGATCGTCCGCATGACCTCGTCGAGCGGGGCGTCGGTGCGCGCGACGGTCACCAGTACCTCGCCCTGCGTGGAGGCCGTGGCCACGGCCGGCTGCGGCTCCGTCGAGCGGCCGGCCCCGATGCCCGAGCCGAAGGTCTTGCGCACGATCCCGAAGGCGTGGTCCAGCTGCGCCTCAACGTCCCCCTGGCCGCCCGCGCGCAGCCAGCGCCGCAGGACGTGGTTGTGGGCGGTGACGACCGCGGACGCGGCGACCTCCGCCAGCAGCGGGTCGTCGTTGGCGTCGTCGGCGTGCGCGCGCTCGTCGAAGTGGCCGAGGAGATAGCGGGTGAAGAGGCGCTCGTAGCGGGCCACCGACGCGATCTCCGCCTCGCGCAGGGTGGGCACCTCCCGCGTCAGCTTGTAGCGGGCGACCGAGATCTCCGGCCGGGCCGCGTACATCCGCATGACTTCCTTGATGCCGCGGCACACCGTGTCGAGCGGATGCTCGTGCGCCGGCGCCGCGTTGAGCACGGCCTCGGCGCGGATCAGGGTGTCGTCGTGGTCGGGGAAGATCGCCTCTTCCTTGGAGCGGAAGTGGCGGAAGAAGGTGCGGCGGGCGACCCCGGCCTGGGCCGCGATCTCGTCGACGGTGGTCGCCTCGTACCCCTTGGTCGCGAACAGCTCCATCGCGGCGGCCGCCAGTTCCCGGCGCATCTTGAGCCGCTGGGCGGCGGCGCGAGAGCCGGCGGCGCTCTCCGGCGCGTCGGCCGTGGCGGGTGTACGTGAGGACTTGGCGGGCTGGGGCATGCCCTGAACGTACTGCATGTGCGCAGCTCGCCGCGCATGGCCCGGTTCTCCCCCTTCGCCGGAGGGCGGGCCGGGGGCGGCCCGGCCGGCCGGGTGGAACCGGTCCGGGCCGAGCAGGCCGCCCCACTCCGCGCCGGACCGGAACCAGTCGCCGGGACGCTCAGCGCTTGGCATATTCGCGGAAGCCACGGCCGGTCTTGCGGCCGAGGCAGCCCGCGGCCACCAGGTGCTCCAGCAGCGGCGCCGGGGCGAGCCCCGGGTCGCGGAACTCGCGGTGCAGGACCTTCTCGATGGCGAGCGAGACGTCCAGCCCGACGACGTCCAGCAGCTCGAACGGGCCCATCGGGTAACCCCCGCCCAGCTTCATCGCCGCGTCGATGTCGTCGAGCGAGGCGTAGTGCTCCTCGACCATCTTGATCGCGTTGTTCAGGTACGGGAACAGCAGCGCGTTCACGATGAAACCGGCCCGGTCACCGCAGTCGACCGGGTGCTTCCTGATCCGGCCGCACACCTCGCGGACCGTCGCGTGGACGTCGTCGGCGGTCAGCACCGTACGGACGACCTCGACCAGCTTCATGGCCGGCGCCGGGTTGAAGAAGTGCATGCCGATCACGTCCTGCGGGCGCGAGGTGGCCCGGGCGCAGGCGACGACCGGCAGCGACGAGGTCGTGGTGGCCAGGATCGCGCCCGGCTTGCAGACCTTGTCCAGGGCCGCGAACAGCTGCCGCTTGATCTCCAGGTCCTCGGCGACCGCCTCCACGGCCAGGTCGACGCCGGCGAAGTCGTCGTACGTGCCCGTGGCGGTGATGCGGTCCAGGGTCTCGGCGGCCGCCTCCGCGCTCATCCGGCCCTTGTCGACCGAGCGGGACAGGGACTTGCCGATCCGGGCCTTGGCGGCCTGCGCCTTCTCCGCGCTGCGGGCCGCGATGACCACCTCGTACCCGCCCTTGGCGAACACCTCGGCGATGCCGGAGGCCATGGTGCCCGAGCCCGCGACACCGACGGAGCGGATCTCCCGGCCGGGAACGAGGTCGCCGCCCTCCAGCGGGGTGAGCGCGTCCCGCACGACGACCGGGCTGCCCGGCGCCTCGTACGTGTAGAAGCCGCGCCCCGCCTTGCGGCCGGTCAGACCGGCCTCGCTCAGCTGCTTGAGGATCGGGGCCGGGGCGTGCAGCCGGTCGCGGGAGGAGGTGTACATGGCCTCCAGGACCGTGCGCGCGGTGTCGACACCGATCAGGTCGAGCAGCGCCAGCGGGCCCATGGGCAGTCCGCAGCCCAAGCGCATCGCGGCGTCGATGTCCTCACGGGAGGCGTACTTCGCCTCGTACATCGCCGCGGCCTGGTTGAGGTAGCCGAACAGCAGGCCGTCCGCGACGAATCCGGGCCGGTCGCCCACCGCGACGGGCTCCTTGCCGAGGTCGAGCGCGAGGTCGGTGACCGCGGTGACGGCCGCCGGCGCGGTCAGCACCGAGGAGACCACCTCGACCAGCTTCATGGCCGGCGCGGGGTTGAAGAAGTGCAGGCCCAGCACCCGCTCGGGGCGCGCGGAGTCGGCGGCCAGCCGGGTCACGGACAGGGCGTTGGTGCCGGTCGCCAGGATCGTCTCCGGGCGCACGATCCCGTCCAGCTCCCGGAAGATCTGGTGCTTGATCTCGTACGACTCCGGGGCCACCTCGATGACCAGGTCGGCGTCGGCCGCGGTGCGCAGGTCGGCGGAGGTGCGGACACGGCCGAGGATCTCGGCGCGCTCCTGCTCGGTCAGCCGTCCGCGCTCGACGCCGCGGGCGGTGGAGGCCTCCAGGGCGGCGACGCACTTCGCGGCCTGGGTCTCGCTGATGTCGATGCCGACGACCGTGCGGCCGGCCTTGGCGAGGACCTCGGCGATGCCGGTGCCCATCGTGCCGAGGCCGACGACGGCGATGGTCTGCAGCGGGGACTGGGACGGGTCGGACAGGGGAGTGGCCATCGCGGGACTCCAGGATGAGGGTGACGACGGGGAACGCGCTCCGGGTGCGCCGGAGTCGGTCCGGCAGGGGCCGGACCACGGGCGCACCGGGTGCGGGATGAAGTGCGGGTGTTGGCCGGGCTGCGAACGCACACGCCCGGTGCCGCGCCCCGGGCGTGCACACGCCCGGAAGAAAACGGCGGTTCCGACCGGCCCTGTCCCGGGGCCGAGCCGTACTGCGGTACCTGAGGCACCGAACCGACTGCTCCCGCGACAGCCGCGTCACCAGACCGCCGCGAGGAAAAACGAAACGAGTGGGTAACTCGCTCGTCTGAGCTTAACCGGCGGGTAACGAGCGCGCCAGTCCCCGGGTTTGTGATGTACGTCCCGCGCCGCTCGCGCCGCCCCTAACCTCTGAGTCATGGACGAAGAGTTGCGATCACTCACGGAGCGCTTACGGCACGAGTCGGGGGCACCGCCCGCGTTCGAGCGGCTCGTGGCGACCGACGACCTCGACGCCCTGGCGGCGGCGCTGACCGAACCCGGGCAGCACCTGTGGGCGAGGGAGCTGGCCGCGTTCCGGCTGGGGCTCGCACGGGACCGGCGGGCCTTCGAGGCCCTGGTGCTGCTGCTCAACCACCGCGACCCCCCGCGCTGCGCCTCCGCCGCCCACGCCCTGGCCCGGCTGGGCGACCCGCGCACCGCCCGCGCGGCCGCCGCGCTGGCCACCAACGAACTGCGCGTCGCCTACGCCCTGCACCCGGTGCGGCTCCTGGTCGAGCTGCGTGCCCCCGAGGCGGTGCCGGCGCTCATCACCACGCTCCAGCGGCGGCTGCGCCCGCACGACCCGTACCGCCGCGTGGCGCTGGCCTGCGTGGACGGGCTGGGGACGCTGGGAGACGCCCGGGCCAGACCCGTCCTGAACGAGGCGCTCGCGCATCCGACACTGGCCGAGGCGGCGGTACGGGCGCTGGGGCGGATCCCCAAGCAGAGGTGAGGGCAGCGGGGCAGGGACCCGGGCCCGCAGTATCGCGACGTCAACGGGGAAGGGGCCTGCTGTACCGCACCTCGGGGACGGCGACCCCGTCCACCTCGAAGGGCTCCTCGGCGCCGTCCGCCCGGAAGCCGGCCCGTTCGTAGAAGCGGCGGGCCCGGTCGTTCTCCTTCAGCACCCACAGCAGGAGACGTCCGTGGCCCGCGGCGCGGCAGCGCGCGACCGACTCGGTGAGCAGCGCCCGCCCCACACCCCGCCCCACCTGATCGGGGTGCACGTAGATGGCGTACAACTCGGCGTCCTCGGTGAGGACTTCACCGTCCCGGTACGGTCCGTGGCACACCCAGCCGACGATCTCGCCGCCGGTGTCCTCGGCGACCAGGTTCACCACGCTGCCGTCGCCCTGCGCGAGGCGCGTACGACGCCGCTCGGCGTCCTCCTCGACGCTGAGCCGGTCCAGGTAGGACTGCGGCACCAGGCCCCGGTAGGCGCTGCGCCAGCCGCCGACACGGACCTCCGCGACGGCCTCGCAGTCGGCGAGCGTCATCTCCCGGATCCGCGGCTCACTCATGGCGCGACCACCGCGAACGCCTCGACCTCGATCAGGAACTCGGGCCGGACCAGCGCGGCGCCCTGCACCGCCGAAGCGGCGGGCAGCCGGTCGTCGGGTATGTGTACGGGGCGCGCCGCGCGGACGGCCGGCAGTTCACTCATGCGTTCATGGTGGACCACGGGACCGACATCCCCGCCCGCGCGTCCCGTCGGCCGCTCAGTGGCGGAAGCCGAGCAGGCCGTGCAGCGCCGAGCCGTTCGACGGGGCCGACGCCGCCTTTCCCTTCGCCGCCGCCGGCTTCGGATCCGGCAGTGCCTCGCACACCGCGTCCGCCTCGCCGTACCCGCGCGGCACGGTGCCGTCCGTCAGATATGCCGCCAAGTGCTTGTCCAGGCACGCGTTGCCGCTCAGCGTGATGCCGTGGTTGCCGCCGCCCTCCTCGACCACCAGGCTGGAACGGGCCAGCAGACGACGCATGGTGACAGCGCCCTCGTACGGCGTGGCCGCGTCGTCGGTCGCCTGGAACAGCAGGACCGGCGGCAGCGTGCCGTTGGCCACGTTCACCGGGCGCAGCGAGTCCGTCGGCCAGAACGCGCACGGCGCGTTGTACCAGGCGTTGTTCCAGGTCATGAACGGCGCCTTCTCGTACACCTCCCACTGGTCCGCACGCCACCGCCGCCAGTCGCGCGGCCAGCCGGCGTCCCGGCACTGCACGGAGGTGTAGACGCTGTAGCCGTTGTCGCCGGAGGCGTCGACCGCGCCGATGTCCTCGTACGCCTCGACCAGCGGCTCGGGATCCTTGTCGTGCACGTACGCCGCGAACGCCTCCGCGAGGATCGGCCAGTAGCCGTTGTAGTAGCCGCCCGGGATGAAGGTGTCCTCCAGCTCCGAGGCGCCCACCGTGCCGCCCGCCGGCTTCTTCGCGAGGGCCGCACGCATCGCGTACCACTCGGCCTCGATCTTCTCCGGGTCGGTGCCCAGCCGGTACGTGGTGTCGTATCTGGCGACCCAGGCCAGGAAGGCGCGGTGACGGTCGTTGAAGGCCACGTCCTGGTTGAGGTTGGCCTCGTACCAGACGTCCGTCGGGTCGACGACGGAGTCCAGGACCAGACGCCTCACCCGCTCGGGGAAGAACCTGGCGTAGACGGCGCCCAGGTAGGTGCCGTAGGAGTAGCCGAAGTAGTTGATCTTCTTCGCGCCCAGGGCCCGCCGGATCGCGTCCAGGTCTCGGACGGCGCTGGTGGTGTCGATGTACGGCAGGAGGTGCGCGTACTTCGTGCCGCAGGCGGCGGCGAAGGACCTGGCGCGGGCGAGGTTGGCCTTCTCGACCGCGGGCGTCGCCGGCAGGGAGTCCGGGCGGACCGGGTCGAAGTGGCCCGGCCCGCAGTCCAGCGCGGGTTCGCTCGCTCCCACGCCGCGCGGGTCGAAGCCGATGACGTCGTACCGGGCCGCGACCTCCGCGGGCAGCGCGGACGCGACGAACCCGGCGAGCTTCAGACCGCTGCCGCCGGGGCCGCCGGGGTTGACCAGCAGCGGGCCCCGGGAGGTCCGGGCGGTGTGCGGGACGCGGGACAGGGCGAGGGTGATCTTCTTCCCGTGCGGCCTGTCGTGGTCGAGCGGCACCTTCAGGGACGCGCACTGCAGCGTGGGGTACTTCTTGGTGGCGCAGCCCTTCCAGGCGGGCTTCGCGGTCTGCGGGGTGGGGATCGTGGTGCCGGGGGCGCTCGCCTCGGCGGGAACGGCCGTGAAGGTCCCGGCCATGACGACGGCGACGCCGCACAGCGCGGCCGCGCGTTTTCTCATGGAGTCCTCCCAGGACGGCGGGATGAAGGACCGCGAAGATCGCCGTCCTCGCCGCATCGTCCCGGAAACCGGTCCCGGCAGAACTCATTCCGTAAAGCTCATGACCCGATTGGATCTCAAGAGCGCTCGAATGCTCGCCACTCCTACAAGAGGGAGAGCTGGGTCGGTCCCGTCTCCTGAGGTTCCCCGGCCGCCTCGGCCGGCCGGATCCGCCGCGGCATCCCCGCGCGCGTGGGCCCGATGCCGTACTCCCCGGCCAGCTCGTGCACCTGACGGGTGATCCGCCGCTGATACCACTTGGGGGCGTAGGAGCCCTGCGCGTACAACCGCTCGTAACGGGCCACCAGGTACGGGTGGTGCTGCTCCAGCCAGGCCATGAACCACTCGCGGGCGCCGGGCCGCAGATGCAGCACCAGCGGCGTCACGGACGTGGCACCGGACGCCGCGATCGCCCGTACCGTGGCACGGAGTTGGGCGGGGCTGTCGCTCAGGAACGGGATCACCGGCGCCATCAGCACCCCGCAGCCGATGCCGTGTTCGGCCAGGGTGCGCACGACCTCCAGGCGCCGCTCCGGCGCGGGCGTGCCGGGCTCGACGGTGCGCCACAGCTCCTGCTCGGTGAAGCCGACCGACACGGAGATGCCGACGTCGGTCACCTGCGCCGCCTGTGTGATCAGGTCCAGGTCGCGCAGGATGAGCGTGCCCTTGGTCAGGATCGAGAAGGGGTTGGCGTGGTCGCGCAGCGCCGCGATGATGCCGGGCATCAGGCGGTAGCGGCCCTCGGCGCGCTGGTAGCAGTCGACATTGGTGCCCATCGCGATGTGCTCGCCCTGCCAGCGGCGCGAGCCGAGCTGCCGGCGCAGCAGCTCCGGCGCGTTGGTCTTGACGACGATCTGGCTGTCGAAGCCGAGGCCCGTGTCGAGGTCCAGGTAGCTGTGCGTCTTGCGCGCGAAGCAGTACACGCACGCGTGCGAACAGCCCCGGTAGGGGTTGACCGTCCACTGGAACGACATCCGCGAGACCGCGGGCACCCGGTTGATGATCGAGCGGGCCCGGACCTCGTGGAAGGTGATTCCGCGAAACTCCGGGGTGTCGAACGTGCGGGTCGTGACCGCGTCCGCGCCGAACAGCGCGGCGTCGGCCCGGCTGTGTTCGGAGTCCGGTGTGAGGTTCTCCCAGCGCATGACGCCTCCTCGGTAGCACTGACCACAGAATAGAACACATGTTCCCTTGATCGTGCGAGGGTGTTTTCCGAACGTGTTCGACCGGGTTGCGTCACCCCGATTTGGGGGGCCGGGCAGCGGGGTGGTTGGCTTGCCCCGACCCCCGAGCAACCAGTCCTGGAGGAAAGCGATGGCGCAGGTCGAGGCCACTACGGAGCGGATCGTCGCGGCGGACGCGGAGACGGTGTTCGACGCCCTCGCCGACTACAGCGGCACGCGCGCGAAGCTGCTGCCCGAGCAGTTCAGCGAGTACGAGGTCCGGGAGGGTGGTGACGGCGAGGGCACCCTCGTCCACTGGAAGCTCCAGGCCACCAGCAAGCGCGTGCGCGACTGCCTCCTGGAGGTCAGCGAGCCCACCGACGGTGAGCTGGTGGAGAAGGACCGCAACTCCTCCATGGTCACCACCTGGCGGGTCACCCCGGCCGGCGAGGGCACGTCCCGGGTCGTCGTCACGACCACCTGGACCGGCGCCGGCGGCATCGGCGGCTTCTTCGAGAGGACCTTCGCGCCCAAGGGCCTCGGCCGGATCTACGACGCGATGCTCGCCAGGCTCGCCGCCGAGGTCGAGAAGTAGCCCGCCCCAAGCCTCGGAATCCCAGGGCCTGTTGCCTCCCCCTCACCGGTTCGAGTGATCTCCCGACGGCTCGCTCCTGTGCCGTAACTCGTCGCGCTTGCTCGTAGTTGTCGCTTTTACGCGGGAATTGTGCGGCAGCGCGACGAGGGGAGCGGTGAGTGGGCGGGATCACTCTGGCGCAGGACGAACCGGCGGTAGCGCCTCCCGACACCCCCGCAGCCCCGCCGGATCCGGACACCGGACCCAGCCCGCGCCGGGTGCGGCTGATCTTCTTCGCTCTCATGCTGGCCCTTCTCCTGGCCGCCCTCGAGCAGATGATCGTCGCCACCGCGCTCCCGAAGATCGTCGGTGAACTGCACGGCCTGGACCGCATGTCCTGGGCCATCACCGCCTACCTGCTCACCGCCACCGTCGGACTGCCGATCTACGGCAAGCTCGGCGATCTGCTGGGCCGCAAGGGCGTCTTCCAGTTCGCCATCGTCGTCTTCGTCGTCGGCTCCGCACTCGCGGGCCGGGCTCAGACCATGGACCAGCTGATCGCCTTCCGCGCCCTGCAGGGCGTCGGCGCGGGCGGCCTCATGATCGGCGTCCAGGCGATCATCGCGGACATCGTGCCGCCCCGGCAGCGTGGCCGCTACATGGGCCTGATCGGCGCCGCCTTCGGCCTCGCCTCCGTGGCCGGACCGCTGCTCGGCGGCTACTTCACCGACCACCTCTCCTGGCGCTGGTGCTTCTACGTCAACGTCCCCTTCGGCCTGGTCACCCTGGCCGTCGTCGCCGTCACGCTGAAGCTCCCCAAACCGGCCGTACGGGCCCGGCTTGACGTCCTCGGCGCGCTGCTTCTGACCGCCGCCTCCACCTGCCTGGTCCTGCTGACCAGCTGGGGCGGCACCGAGTACGCCTGGGACTCGCGCATGATCCTCGGCCTCGCGGCCGGAGCGGCGGCCGCGACCGTCCTCTTCCTCGTCACCGAGCACTTCGCCGTCGAACCCCTCATCCCCCTCAGGCTGTTCAGGGACTCCGTCTTCAACGTCACCGGTCTGGTCGGCCTGGTGATCGGGGTGGGCCTGTTCGGCGCCGCCGGCTATCTGCCGACGTACCTGCAGATGGTCGACGGGGCCTCCGCCACCGAGTCGGGCCTGCTCATGCTGCCGATGATGGCCGGCATCGTCGGCGCCTCGATCATCGCCGGCCAGCTCATCAGCCACACCGGCCGCTACAAGGCCTATCCGATCCTCGGCGGCGCCCTCTCCGTCACCGGCATGTGGCTGCTGTCGCGCCTCGAGGTCGGCACGCCCCGGCTGCACTACAGCATCTGGATGGCCGTCCTCGGCGCCGGCATCGGGATGGTGATGCCGGTGCTGATCCTCGCCGTGCAGAACTCCGTGCGCCCCGCCGACCTCGGCACCGCCACCAGCGCCAACAACTACTTCCGGCAGATCGGCGGCAGCGTCGGAGCCGCCGTCTTCGGCACCCTGTTCACCGACCGGCTCGCCGACGCCCTCACCGACCGCCTCCCCGCCCGCGCCGGGCTGCCGGACCCCCAGTCCCTCACCCCGCAGCTCGTGCACGCGCTGCCCCCGGCCCTGCGCGACGACTACATCCGGGCGTACGCCGACGCCATGCCGCGGATCTTCCTCTACCTGGTGCCGGTGCTCGTCCTCGGACTGGTCATCGCCCTCTTCCTCAAGGAGAAACCCCTGGTGTCCCACAACGCCTCCGTCACCGACCCGGCGCCGGGGACCGTCCCGGTCCCGCCGGCCCGCGCCGCGCACCCCGCGGGTGTGCCCGTGTGCGGCTCGGTGCAGCACCCCGACGGGACCGTCGTACCCCGCGCTGCGCTCACGCTCATCGACGTCACCGGGCAGCAGACCGGCCGCGGCGCGAGCGGCGAGGACGGGCGCTACGCACTGGCCACCCCGGGCCCGGGCTCGTACGTGCTGATCGCCGCGGCCGGCGGACACCAGCCGCAGGCGGTCACCGTGACCGTCGGCGAACGCCCCGTCGAGCTCGACATCGTCCTCGGCGGCGCCGGAAACCTGATCGGCACCGTGGTCACCGCCGACGGCTCGCCCGTACGGGACGCCACCGTCACGCTCACCAACGTGCACGGCGAGGTCGTCGCCACCACCCGCAGCGGCCGGGAGGGCGGCTACGTCATCACCGAACTCGTCGCCGGCGAGTACACCCTCGCGGCCAGTGCGCCCGCCTTCCGCCCGGCCGCACTGCCCGTCACCGTCCAGGCCGCCCGCGAGACCCGCCGGGACATCGAACTGGCCGGCGGAGCCGTGCTGCGCGGCACCGTCCGGGCGGGCGGCGGCCGGCCCGTCGAGGACGCGCGCGTGACCCTGCTCGATGTGGCGGGCAACGTCGTCGACACCCTCACCACGGGCGCCGACGGCACGTTCCGCTTCATCGACCTGTCCTCCGGCGAGTACACCGTCATCGCCGCCGGTTACCCGCCCGTAGCCACCGTGCTCCAGGTCGCCGGAGGAGGCCGCACCGAGCGGGATCTCCAGCTGAGCCACGAGGGCTGAACGGGCACCGGCCGCGCGCTCAACGGGCAGCGGCGCGCGGGGTCGTACGCCGGTGCGAACCCGTGCGGGCAATTCCCGCATTGCCTCACCTCGCCACCGGCGGGAGCCGTACGGTGGAGACACCGGCACAGATCTTGCGTCCGTGGGGAGAGAGGGCCTGGCCGTGGACCATGGCACCGACAGGGCTGGGCAGGGCACCGTGAGCGAACCCGCCGAGCCCGGCCGCGTCCCCCTGGCCGTCGTCGTGGTCGACCGCGACGGCCTCGTGTCCCACTGGAGCCGCGGCGCACGGCGCCTGTTCGGCGTCCCCAAACACGAGGCGATCGGCCGCACCGCCCTCGACCTGCTGCCCGTCTCCGGCGCCCTGCCCGACGCACAGGACACCACCCCGTACACCGCCGGTGACGGTCTCGGCCCCGACCTCGAATCCTCCCTCGACCGCGGGCTGTCCTACCCGGCCGCGGGCCGCGCCCGGCTCACCGCCTCCGGGGACGGCCGCGTCGACGTCCTGTGGTGGGCCTACCCGCTGGTGGGCCCCGGGCCCGAGCGGCTGCTCGTGCTGGCCGCCGACGCCGAGGGACTGCGCGCCGGCGACGGGCCGTTCGAGCGGGTCGCGCCCGCCTTCGCGCTGCACACCGACTTCCCCGGTGCGGAGGACCTCGCCCGCCGCCTCCCCGAGATCCTGCCCAGCATGAGCGTCGGCGACAGCGCCCGCATCGTCGCCCAGATCCTCGAACTCGGTTATCCGGTCCTGGAGTTCAGCCAGAACGACCGGGTGCCCGTGACGCCCGACTGGGGCGTGGCCCGGCGCGCCGAACGCAAGGCACGCCGCGAACGGGCCGCGCGGGCCCTGGCCGCCGGCGAACCCCTGCCGGCGGAACTGCGGGACGAGGCCGAGGACCTCGAGTACACCGCCGTCCGTGAGCGCCTGGAGTTCCTCAACGAGGTCAGCGGCCGCATCGGCACCTCACTCGACCTGTCCCGCACGATCGTCGAGGTCAGCAGGGCCGTCGTGCCCCGCTTCACCGATGTCGCCGGGACGTATCTGCGGGAACAGGTCGTCGCCGGCGAGGGTTTCGAGGACGGTGTGCCCGACACCACCACGATGTGGCACCGGGTCGCCCTGGAGCACACCGACGAACCGGGCCGCTGGGACGACGTCGTCCCCGTGGGCGAGGCCATGCCGTTCCCGGCGCACACGCCGTTCTTCCAGTGCATGACCAGCGGCGAACCCGTCCTCGTGCCGCGCATCAGCGAGGAGATGGGGCACGCCATCGCCGCGCAGTTCGACAAGCGCGACATCCGGCCCCTCATCACCGGCCGCTCGATGCTGGTCGTGCCGCTGAAGGCCCGCAACGTCGTCCTCGGCTTCATGATCCTGCTGCGGCACCCGGAGCGGGCCGTCTTCAACGACATGGACCGCGTCACCGGCGCCGAACTCGCCGCCCGCGCGGGCCTCGTGCTCGACAACGCGCGCATGTACACCTTCCAGGAGAACGTCGCCGAGACGCTCCAGGACAGCATGCTCCCGCACATCCCGTCCCGCATGGCCGGCTGTGACATCGCCACGCGCTATCTGCCGGGCACGCTGCTCGGGCGGGTCGGCGGCGACTGGTTCGACGCGGTGAAGCTGCACGGCGGGCGCACGGCCCTCGTCGTCGGCGACGTCATGGGCCACGGCCTGAACTCGGCGGCGATGATGGGCCAGTTACGCACGGCCGTCCAGACCATGGCCGGGCTCGACCTGCCGCCCGCCCAGCTGCTGCGCAACCTCGACGACCTCGCCCAGCGCCTCGGCGACACCTACCTCGCGACCTGCCTCTACGCCGTCTACGACCCGATCGCGAGCGAACTCCACCTCGCCAACGCCGGGCACATCCCGCCCGTCCTGGTCCGTGCCGCCGACGGCCGCAGCGAACTGCTGGACCTCCCCACGGGCGCGCCCATCGGCGTCGGGGGAGTGCCCTTCGAGGCGATACGCGTGCGCGTCGAGCCCGGCGACCGGCTGGTGATGTGCACCGACGGACTGGTCGAGGTGCGCGGCGAGGACATCGGGGTGGGCCTCGCGACGCTCTGCGAGTCGGCCGCGCACCCGGCGGCGTCCATGGACGTCGCCTGCGACACCATCATCCGCGCCCTGGCTGCGACCTTCTCAGAGGCGGGCCGCGGGGGCCGCAAGGACGACGTGGCGCTGCTGATGGCCCGCCTGGGCGGCATCGAGCCGGACGACGTGGCCGAATGGCGCCTCGCCCTCGACCCGGCCGAGGCGAGCCGGGCCCGCGCGGCGGTGCGCGAGCAACTGCACGACTGGGGCCTGGCGCAACTCGTCGCGCCCGCCGAGCTGATGGCCGGCGAACTCGTCACCAACGCCCTGCGGCACTCCCACGCCCGGCCCGTCGCCCTGCGCCTGATCCGCGGCGACACCCTGCTGTGCGAGGTGGAGGACGACGATCACGAGCTGCCGACCCTGCTCAGCGCGGGCCCGCTCGACGAGGGGGGACGCGGCCTGCGCGTGGTCAGCACGCTGTCCCGCGAGTGGGGGACCAGCCGGACCACGACCGGCAAGACGGTGTGGTTCGAGCTGACGCTGCCGCGCCGCTGAACACCCCCGCCTCGAACGGGGCGTGAAGGTACGTGTCGCGTTCTTGTGGCCGGGGCCGGGGCGCGATACACCGTACTCGCCCGCCGCTTGGCGGGATTCGTTCGCACCCCTGGGGAGTGGGCCATGAGCGTGACGAGCCGGTACCGCGAGGCGTGGGAGGCGTTCTGGCAGGAGGCGTCCGCAGATCCCGGGGCGGTGTTCTGGGACGCGGAAGCGGTCCTGACCGTGGGCCCGCATCTCGCCCTGTTCGAGCCGTACCTGGCCGATCCCGCCCTGCCGATGGTGGACCTCGGCTGCGGCAACGGCACCCAGACCCGCTATCTCGCCGACCGCTTCCCGCGGGTCCTGGGCGTGGACCTGTCCGCCGCGGCCCTCGACCACGCCCGGCGCTGCGACCCGGCGGGGCAGGCCACCTACCGGCAGCTGGACGCCGCCGAGAAGGAAGAGGTCCAGGCGCTGCACGCGGAGCTCGGCGACACGAACGTCTATGTGCGGGGCGTCCTGCACCAGTGCGAGCCGGACGACCGGCAGTCCCTGGTCGACGGGATCGCCACGCTGGTCGGGGACCGGGGCCGGGCCTGCCTGGTGGAGCTCTCGGGCGCCGCCAAGCAGGTACTGACGGGTCTGGCGGGCGGCCCGGACGGCCCGCCGTCCAAGCTCGCGCCGGTCCTCCGGCACGGCCTCACTCCCGGCGAGGTCTCGGACGAGGCCGTGCGCGAGTACCTTCGCTCGGCCGGTCTCACGGTCCTGGCGAGCGGCCGGCTGCCGCTCAGGACCACGGAGTACCGCCCGGACGGCACGCGCATCGAACTGCCCTCCACCTGGCTGGTGGCAGGGCGCAGGGCCTGAGGCGAGCGGCCGGGGCGCGGTCCGGTGAGCGACGGATGTGCTGGTGGCCGCGACCACCGCCTCCTGGCCGACCGCCTCTCGGCGCTCGTCGCGGACCTGCCGATCCGTTGGTGACCACCTCGTAGCCCGTTGCGCCCGCAGCGCGTAACGTGACGAACCATGAAGATCTCCGCCCAGGACGGCTCGTCATGAGAATCCTCATCAGCGCCGACATGGAGGGCGCCACCGGCGTCACCTGGCCCGACGACGTGGTGCCGGGCGCCTCCCAGTGGGAGCGCTGCCGGTCGCTGTTCACCTCCGACGTCAACGCCGCCGTCCTCGGCTTCTACGACGGCGGCGCCGACGAGGTGATCATCAACGAGGCGCACTCCACCATGCGCAACCTGTTGCTGGAGCAGCTCGACGACCGCGCCCAGATGCTCACCGGCCGGCACAAGGCGCTGTCCATGGTCGAGGGCGTGCAGCACGGCGACATCGACGGCATCGCGTTCGTCGGATACCACGCGGGCGCCGGCATGGAGGGCGTCCTCGCGCACACCTACCTCGCCAACTCGATCACGGGCGTGTGGCTGAACGACGTACGGGCGAGCGAGGGACTGCTCAACGCCCATGTCGTCGCCGAGTACGGCGTGCCCGTCGTGCTGGTCACCGGCGACGACGTCGCCTGCGAGGACGCGCTCGGGTACGCGCCCGAGGCGCTGAAGGTCGCGGTGAAGGACCATGTGTCGCGCTACGCGGCCGTGTGCCGCACGCCCGGTCGCACCGCGGCCGACATCCGGGCGGCGGCCAAGGAGGCCGCCGCCCTGGCGGTGCGTCACGAACCCGTGCACGAAGGGCCGTTCACCGTGGCCGTCGAGTTCGACGCCGAGCACCTGGCGATGGCCGCCACCGTCGTCCCGGGTGTGGAACGGATCGGGGAGCGGAAGGTGGCGTACACGAGCGGGACCATGTACGAGGGCATCCGCGCCTTCAAGGCGGTCACCACGATCGTCTCGGCCGCGGTGGAGGAGCAGTATGGCTGAGCAGGTGGACGACCAGGCGCTGGACGAGGTCGTGACGTACACGTCCGACCTCATCCGGATCGACACCACCAACCGCGGCGGGGGCGACTGCCGGGAGCGGCCCGCCGCCGAGTACGCCGCCGCCCGGCTCGCCGACGCCGGGATCGAACCGACCCTGCTGGAGCGCACCGAGGGGCGGACCAACGTCGTCGCCCGCATCGAGGGCACCGACCCCTCGGCCGGCGCCCTGCTGCTCCACGGGCACCTGGACGTCGTGCCCGCGGCCGCCGCCGACTGGAGCGTGCACCCGTTCTCCGGGGAGATCCGTGACGGGGTCGTCTGGGGGCGCGGCGCCGTCGACATGAAGAACATGGACGCGATGATCCTGGCGGTCGTGCGCGGCTGGGCACGGCAGGGTGTCCGCCCCCGCCGGGACGTCGTCATCGCGTTCACCGCCGACGAGGAGGCCAGCGCCGAGGACGGCTCCGGGTTCCTCGCCGACCGGCACCCCGGCCTGTTCGAGGGCTGCACCGAAGGCATCAGCGAGTCGGGCGCCTTCACCTTCCACGACGGCAGCGGGCGGCAGATCTACCCGATCGCGGCCGGGGAACGCGGCACCGCCTGGCTGAAGCTCACCGCCCGCGGGCGCGCCGGGCACGGCTCCAAGGTCAACCGCGACAACGCCGTGACCCGCCTCGCGGGCGCGATCGCGCGGATCGGCGCGCACGAATGGCCGCTCAGACTGACCCCGACCGTGCGCGCCGCCCTCACCGAACTCGCCGCGCTCTACGGCATCGAGAGCGACCTCACCGACGTGGACGCGCTGCTGGAGAAGCTCGGTCCCGCCGCGAAGCTCGTCGAGCCGACCCTGCGCAACAGCACCAACCCGACCATGCTGGACGCCGGTTACAAGGTCAACGTCATTCCCGGCGAGGCCGTCGCGCACGTGGACGGCCGGTACATGCCCGGCGGCGAGGAGGAGTTCCGCAGCACCCTCGACCGGCTCACCGGGCCGGACGTGGACTGGGAGTTCCACCACCGCGAGGTCGCCCTGGAGTCGCCGGTGGACTCGGCGGCCTTCGCGGGCATGCGGGCCGCCATCGAGGAGTTCGCGCCCGAGGGGCACGTGGTGCCGTTCTGCATGTCCGGCGGGACCGACGCCAAGCAGTTCTCCCGCCTCGGCATCACCGGCTACGGCTTCACCCCGCTGAAGCTGCCGGACGGCTACGACTACGCGGCCATGTTCCACGGCGTCGACGAACGGGTACCGGTCGAGGCGCTGCACTTCGGTGTCCGCGTACTCGACCGGTTCCTGCGGACGGCCTAGGAGAGTGGGGGAGACGGTGCGGACGCTGGCCTACGGGGCGTGGCCCTCGCCCATCGACGCGGCCCTGACCGCCGCGCACGACGGGCACCCGGAGTACGTGGGGTTCGTCGGCGACGAGGTGTGGTGGACCGAGCCGCGCCCCGCCGAGGGAGGCCGGCGCACCCTGGTGCGACGGCACGCCGACGGCCGGGAGGAGCCGCTGCTGCCCGCGCCGTGGAACGTGCGCAGCCGGGTCATCGAGTACGGCGGGCACCCGTGGGCCGCCGTCGCGGGAGACACCGGACCGCTGGTGGTGTTCGTGAACTTCGCCGACCAGCGGCTGTACCGCTGCGCGCCGGGCGGCGAACCCCGGCCGCTCACCCCCGTGTCCTCCGTCGGTGCCGGCCTGCGCTGGGCCGAGCCGCTGCCACTGCCCGAGCGGGGCGAAGTGTGGTGCGTCCTGGAGGAGTTCACCGGCGACGGACCCACCGACGTACGCCGCGTCCTGGCCGCCGTCCCGCTGGACGGGTCCGCCGCCGAGGACCGGGACGCGGTACGGGAACTCACCGACGGTCGGCACCGGTTCGTGACCGGACCGAAGCTCTCGCCCGACGGGCGGCGGGCCGCCTGGCTCGCCTGGGACCATCCCCGCATGCCGTGGGACGGCACCGAACTGCTCCTCGCCGACCTCGCCCCCGACGGCACCCTGCGTGACGCCCGGACCGTGGCCGGCGGGCCCGGCGAGGCCATCGCCCAGGCCGACTGGACCCACGACGGCCGCCTGCTGCACGCGAGCGACCGCACCGGCTGGTGGAACCTCTACCTCGACGGGAAACCGGTGTGCCCGCGCGAGGAGGAGTTCGGCGGGGCCCTGTGGAAGCTGGGATCGCGATGGTTCACGCCGCTGGAGAGCGGTCTGATCGCCGTCGTGCACGGCCGGGGCGCCACCGCCCTCGGCATCCTGGACCCCGAGACCGGCGAGGTCGTCGACGCGGCCGGACCCTGGACCGAGTTCGCCCCCACCCTCGCCGCCCACGGCGAACGGGTCGTCGCCGTCGGCGCCAGCCCGCGCAGCGCCTACGAGGTCGTCGAGCTGGACGCCCGTACCGGCCGGGCGCGGGTGGCCGGCGCCGAGCACGACGACGCCGTCGACCCCGCGTACTACCCCGAGCCGCAGATCCGCACCTTCACCGGCCCCGACGGGCGCGACATCCACGCCCACATCTACCCGCCGCACCACCCCGGCTGTGTCGCGCCGGGCGACGAGCTGCCGCCCTACGTCGTCTGGGCGCACGGCGGGCCCACCGGCCGCGCGCCGCTCGTGCTCGACCTGGAGATCGCCTACTTCACCTCGCGCGGCATCGGAGTCGCCGAAGTGAACTACGGCGGCTCGACCGGGTACGGCCGCCCCTACCGCGAGCGGCTGCGCGAGCAGTGGGGCGTGGTCGACGTCGAGGACTGCGCCGCCGTCGCGCTGGCCCTCGCCGACGAGGGCACCGCCGACCGCGGCCGGCTGGCCGTCCGGGGCGGCAGCGCGGGCGGCTGGACCGCCGCCGCCTCGCTCACCACCACCGACGTCTTCGCCTGCGGCACCATCAAGTACCCGATCCTGGACCTGACCGGCTGGGGCACCGGGGAGACCCACGACTTCGAGTCGCGGTACCTGGAGGGTCTGATCGGGCCCCTCGAGGAGGTGCCCGCCCGGTACGCGGAGCGCTCGCCCGCCGCCCACGCCGACCGCCTCACCGTGCCGTTCCTGCTGCTCCAGGGCCTGGACGACGTGATCTGCCCGCCCGTGCAGTGCGAGCGGTTCCTGGCCCGGCTGGAGGGCCGCAAGGTGCCGCACGCGTACCTCGCCTTCGAGGGGGAGGGGCACGGGTTCCGCAGGGCGGAGACCATGGTGCGCGCCCTGGAGGCCGAACTCTCCCTCTACGCCCAGGTGTTCCGCCTGGACCCCCCCGCCGTCCCCACTCTGGAGCTCAGCAAGTGAACCAGCTCGTCCGACCGCCCCGGCTCGCCCCCGGCGACCGCGTCGCCGTCGTCGCGCCCAGCGGTCCGGTGCCCGAGGAGCGGCTCCAGGCCGGGCTGGACATCCTGCGCGGCTGGGACCTCGACCCCGTGGTCACGCCCCATGTGCTCGGCAGGCACCGGCAGTTGGACTACCTGGCCGGCACGGACGCGCAGCGCGCCGCCGACCTCCAGAGCGCCTGGTGCGATCCCTCCGTCGCGGCCGTGCTGTGCGCCCGGGGCGGCTACGGGGCGCAGCGCATGGTCGACCTGCTCGACTGGGACGCCCTGCGGGTCGCCGGCCCGAAGGTCTTCGCCGGGTTCAGCGACGTCACCGTTCTGCACCAGGCCTTCGCCACCCGTCTGGGCCTGGTCACCCTGTACGGACCCGCGGCCGCCGGCGTCGACTTCCTCAAGAGCGTCCGCGCCCAGGAGCACCTGCGTGCCACGCTCTTCGAACCGGAGTCCGTGCGGACCGTCACGGCCGTGCCCCCGGGCGGCACCGCACTGGTCCCCGGCCGCGCCCGGGGCGTCACCCTGGGCGGCTGCCTCAGCCTGCTCGCGAGCGACCTCGGCACCCCGCACGCCCTCCCGGGGGCGCGGGGCGGGCTGTTGCTGATGGAGGACATCGGCGAGAGCCCGTACCGCGTCGACCGGTATCTCACCCAACTGCTGCGCACCGGCTGGCTCGACGGGGTCGCCGGGATCGTCCTCGGGTCCTGGGCGGGGTGCGGCCCGTACGGGGAGCTGCGTACGGTGCTCGCCGACCGGCTCGGCGGCCTCGGCGTCCCGGTCGTGGAGGAGTTCGGGTTCGGACACGGGGAGGGCGCGCTGACCATGCCCCTCGGGATCGGCGCCGAACTGGACGCTGGCACGGGCACGTTGACGCTGGACGAACCGGCCCTGAGCTGAGCGGGCCCGCTGCTGAAATCCTGTCAAGAAACCCTCGTTTCGGTGATTGACGGCTCCTGACACGTGTCACACCATGACAACCGGCCGGTACCTACTGGTCGGTATCCGGGTTGCCCTCACCGTGGAGGTCCGTGTGTCCCGACGCGTGCCCAGAACCCGCGCACTCCTCGCTCTTGCTCTGGGCGCCGCCCTGGCCGTGCCCCTCACCCTCACCCCGCCCGCGACCGCCGCCGACGCCTACACCGTCACGCCGCTGAAGTTCACCGTGCGGGCGGGCGGCCGCACCTGCACCGTCGACGCCGACCTGTACCGTCCCGCCGGCGTGGACCGCGACCACCCGGCGCCCGCCGTGCTCGGCACGAACGGCTTCGGCGGCAGCAAATCGGACGGCTCGACCGACACCATCGGCAAGGCCTTCGCCCAGCGCGGCTACGTCTCCCTCGTCTACTCCGGGCTCGGCTTCGGCCGCAGCGGCTGCCTCGTCTCCCTCGACGACCCGGACATCGACGGCGTCGCCGCCTCGCAGTTGGTCGACTTCCTGGGAGGCACCCGCGCCGCCGACGACGGAACCACCGCCGGCTTCGTCACCCGCGACGCACCGGGCGACCCGCGCGTCGGCATGATCGGCGGCTCCTACGGCGGCGCCGTCCAGCTCGCCACCGCCGCCGTCGACCACCGCCTCGACGCGCTCGTCCCGATGATCACCTGGAACGACCTGGCCTACTCGCTCGACCCCAACAACGCCGTCGGCAGCCGAGGTGTCCCCGGCGTCTTCAAATGGCAGTGGACGAACGGCTTCTACCTCATCGGCGAGGGCCAGCCGCTGCTGGAGCCCAGTCTCGACCCGTCCCGCATCAACTCCCTGGCCTGCCTGCACTTCGTCACCGAGGCCTGCCGGACCGTCCACACCCTCAACTCCGGGAGCTACCCGGCCGGCCGGACCGCCGAGCTGCTGGCCTACGCGCACCGCGTCTCCCCGGTGTCGTACCTCCACCGCGTCCGCACGCCCACCCTGCTGGTCCAGGGGCAGGCCGACACCCTGTTCAACCTCAACGAGGCCACGGCGACGTACCGGACGCTCAAGGCCCAGGGCACACCCGTCAAGATGATCTGGCAGTCCTGGGGCCACAGCGGCGGCCTCACCGGCCCGGCCACCGGTGAACTCGACCTGGCCCAGGGCAATCTGGAGACCAGCTACGTCGGCCGGCGCGTCCTCGCCTGGTTCGACCGCCATCTGCGGGGGCGCACCCACGTCGACACCGGACCGGCCTTCGCCTACCACCGCGACTGGATCACCGACCCCGACCGCACCTACGCCACCGCGAACCGCCTCCCCGCCATCGGCCGCACCCTGTACCTCTCCGGTGACGGGAAACTCGTCGACCACCGCGACGAGGTGACCCGCGGCAGCCGCCGCTACACCAACTGGCTGACTCCCACGAGCCATTCGGAGAGCTCACTCTCCGGCCTCATCGGCCTGCCGGACACACCGCCGCGCGACACCAAGGGCACCTACCTCGCCTGGACCAGCGCGCCCCTCGAGCGCCCCCTCGACGTCGTCGGCGCCCCCCGGGCCACGCTCAAGGTCGTCTCCCCGAAGGCCGAGCACACCCAGAACTCCACCGACGCCGCCGACAAGCTCGTCCTGTTCGCCAAGCTGTACGACGTCGCCCCCGACGGCACCCGCACCCTGGTGCGCCGCCTGGTCGCGCCGGTGCGTGTCCCGGACGTCACCAAGAGCTTCACCGTCACCCTGCCCGGCATCGTGCACCGGTACGAGACCGGCCACCGGCTGCGGTTCGTGATCGCCGCGAGTGACGACGCGTACTTCGGCAACCGGGGGATCAAGCCGGTGACCGTGGTCAGCGGGCCGCGCGACACCGGAGTGCTGCGGCTGCCGGTCGCCGGCTCCTGACGCCCGACTGGGGACACCGGGGTGGCACGGTTACTGTGGCGGGGTGCCGCACCACGCATCCCGCCACCTCGCCGAAGGCCCCCGGGTGGGGATACGCCACTTCACCTACGGGGACGGTGCCGAGTTCACCGCCCGCGCCCGGGAGAGCAAGGACCTGCACCAGCCCTGGCTCTTCCCGCCCACCACGGCGCAGGCCTACACCGCCTACGCGGGCCGGCTAATCGAGGACCCCTCCAAGGCCGGCTTCCTGGTCTGCGAGAAGAACGACGGGGCGATCGGCGGGTTCATCAACATCAACAACATCGTCGAGGGCGGCTTCCAGTCCGGCGCCCTGGGCTACGGGGCCTTCGCGCACGCCGCCGGGCGGGGGCTGATGCGCGAGGCTCTCGACCTCGTCGTGACGTACGCGTTCGGCCCGATGCGGCTGCACCGGCTGGAGATCAACGTCCAGCCGGGCAACGCCGCGTCGATCGCCCTGGCCCGCGCCTGCGGGTTCCGGCTGGAGGGCTTCTCGCCGAAAATGCTCTTCGTCGACGGGGCCTGGCGCGACCACGAACGCTGGGCCGTCACCACCGAGATGATCACCCCGCCGGGGCGGCACTGAGCCCGGCGACGACGCCTACGCCTGGCGGTCCACGTACTCGTAGACCGAGCCGTCCGGATGCAGGGCGATCAGGTTCCGGCCCGCCGGTGAGGCGATCGGGCCCGCCACGATGTGGGCCCCCAGTCCGGTCAGCACCTTGTGGGTCTCCTCGACATCCGTCACGGCGATCGTCGCGGCGACCTTGCGCAGCACCTCCAGTTCGGCCGGGGGACCGCTCATCAGCAGGAAGCAGCCGATGGCCGCCACCTGGACACCTCCCCGCTCGAAGCGCTGGGCTCTGCCGCCCGCCAGCCGCTCGTAGAAGGGGATCGCGGTCTCGAGGTCGTCGACGCAGACGCGCAGTGTGGCACCCAGAATCTCCATATGGCTGAGCCTAGTTACGCGCGAGGGGGCGCGGGTACCCGGCCGGGCATGAAGCCGTTGGATCACCTGGAGCATCTGGACAAGCACCTGGTCGACGAACTGGCACAGGTGGCGCGCGAGACCGTGCGGGACGAACTGCGCGAGCAGACGCGCAAGCAGCGCCGCAAGGCCGCGCTGTACGCCGCGTCCGGCGCGCTCGCCCTGTACGCGGGCGCGGCCCTCGCACTCGCCGTGGGACTGGCTCTCGCGCTCGGCCTGCCCGACTGGGCGGCCGCGCTGATCACCGCTGTGATCCTGGGAGCCCTGGCCTTTGTGCTGCGCGGCATGGCCCGGCCCTCCCGGCCGGGAGCGGACCACGCGGCCGGTACGGCACCGGACGCGGACAGCGCCCGTCAGACCGCGGCCGGGACCGTCGGCGGCATGCCGTACCCGCCGCCCGTGCCGCCGGCCCCGCCCGCCGCAGCCGCCCCGGGGCCCGTGCCCCCGCGGCCGTCACAGGCCCCGGACGTCCCCCGCCGCGGGGCGTGATGCCGGGTGCGCACGGCGGGAACCCCGGGCAGGCGCGGCCGTGTGGTCGTGGTGACCGGAGCGAGCGGCGGAGTCGGACGGGCCACCGTCCGGGCCTTCGCCGCCCGCGGCGACAGGGTCGCCCTGCTGGCCCGAGGGCGTGCGGGACTCGCCGCGGCGGCGGACGACGTGGAGCGCGCCGGGGGCGAGGCGCTCGTCGTCGGCGTGGACGTTTCCGACGCCAAGGCCGTCGACGCCGCCGCCCAGCAGGTCGTCGACGCGTACGGTCACATCGACGTCTGGGTCAACAACGCCTTCACCGGCGTGTTCGCGCCGTTCACGGAAGTCGACCCGGACGAGTTCCGGCGCGTCACCGAAGTGACGTACCTGGGCTATGTGTTCGGCACCCGGGCCGCCCTGCGGCACATGCTGCCGCGCGACCGCGGCACGATCGTGCAGGCCGGCTCCGCGCTCGCCTACCGGGGCATTCCGCTGCAGTCGGCGTACTGCGGGGCCAAGCACGCGATCCAGGGGTTCAACGAGTCGCTGCGTTGCGAGCTGCTGCACGCGCGCAGCGGGGTACGGACGACGATGGTGCAGCTGCCGGGCCTCAACACCCCGCAGTTCGACTGGGTGCTGAACCGGATGCCCGGGCGGGCGCGGCCCGTGGCGCCCGTGTACCAGCCGGAGGTCGCGGCCCGGGCGATCGTGCACGCGGCGTCGCACGCGCGGCGCCGGGAGTACTGGGTGGGCGGCTCCACGGCCGCCACGCTCCTCGCCAACGCCGTGATACCCGGACTGCTGGACCGCTACCTGGCCCGCACCAACGTCGACGCCCAGCAGGAGGAGGGCCGGCCCGAGGGGCCCGCGAACCTCTGGTCCCCGGCGGACGGCCCGCACGGGCGGGACTTCGGAGCGCACGGGCGTTTCGACGACGAGTCCACGGCCGGCGGCCCCCAGCAGTGGCTGTCGCGCAACCGCGGCCGGCTGGGCGCGGCCCTCACCGCGGCAGCGGGCGCCCTGGCGGTCCGCGGACTGGCGGGGCAGGCGCGCCGCTAGTTCGTCACGCGTCGGCGGCGATGTCCTCGGCGGTGTCCTCGGCCGTGTCCCCCGCGACGTCCTCGGCCGTGTCCCCGGCCGCGTCTTCGGCGGTGTCGAGGAACCGCAGCAGCACGGCCGCCTCCGCCCGGAGCCGTTCGGCCCGGGCGGCGTGCGCGGGCGCGGTCAACTGCGCGGCCGCCTCCAGCCGTTCGGACGCCTCGGCGCGCACGATGTCCGCCACGTCACGCTCATCGAGCTCGCGCCGGGCCGCCTCGGTGGCGCCGACCCCGACCGGTGAGGCCTCCAGAGCGCCGGCGCGCGGCGCGGTGCCGACGGGCACCGCCTCGGCGTTGTCCAGTGCCGCCAGGGTGCCGCGCAGGGCGCTCACCGCGGCCTTGTCCCGGGCCCGCATCGCTACCGGCAGGGCGTCACGCATACGACGGCGTACAGACATGCGGGCGACTTTAGGCGACCCGGCACGCCCCCCGCTCGGGAACGTCAGCCGGACTGCTGGAGCTGGGGCAGCACCTTCGTGCGGTAGAAGTCGAAGAAGCCGCGCAGGTCCGGGCCGATCTGGTTCACGTAGACCCGGTCGAACCCCGCGTCGGCGAACTGCTTCAGCTCCGCCACGTGCTCCTCCAGGTCGTCGCCGCACACCCGGTTCCGGCGCACCATGTCCTCGGTGACGAGCTGCTGTGCCTGCTCGAAGTGCTTGGGGGAGGGCAGCACCTGGCCCAGCTCACCCGGCAGCTGCTCGTTGGCCCAGAGCCGGTGGACGGTCCGTACGGCCTCGTCCTTGTCGGTGTCGTAGCAGACCTTGGTGCCGCCGCTGACGAGCTTTCCGCCGCCCCCGCCCTTGCGGTACTGCTCCACCATCGCCTCGTCCGGCGTCACGGTGATGTAGCCGTCGCCCACCCGGGACGCGAGCTGCGTCGCGGCGGGGCCGAAGCCGGAGATGTCGATCGGGATCGGCTCGTCCGGGACCGTGTACAGCCGGGCGTTCTCGACCGTGTAGTGCGGCCCGTGATGGTTCACCTCCTCGCCGGTGAACAGCCGGCGCATCACCTGGATCGCCTCCTCCAGCATCTCCAGCCGGACGTGCGCCGGGGGCCAGTGGTCGCCCAGGATGTGCTCGTTGAGCGCCTCGCCGGAGCCGACGCCGAGCCGGAAGCGGTTGTTCGTCATCACCGCGCTGGTCGCCGCGGCGTGCGCCACCACCGCCGGGTGCATGCGCACGGTCGGACAGGTCACCGCCGTCTCGACCGGCAGGGACACCGCCTCGGACAGCGCGCCGATCACCGACCACACGAACGGGCTCTGGCCCTGCTCGTCGTTCCACGGGTGGTAGTGGTCCGAGATCCACAGCGCCTGGAAGCCGGCCTGCTCGGCCATCCGCGCCTGCTCGATCAGTTCGGCGGGTCCGTACTGCTCGCACGAGAGGAAGTAGCCGTACTCGGGCATGGGGGAGTGCCTCCGCGACGTCGGCGGTCCGTGTCCCGCACCGGGTACCCGGGCGCGCGGCCGGAAACCGGCGACGGGTGCGCGGCGGGAACGGCGATGCGTGCGCGGCCGGGAACCGGCGGCGGGTGTGCGGCGGGGACGGCGACGGGTGCGCGGCGGGAACGGCGATGCGTGCGCGGCCGGGAACCGGCGGCGGGTGTGCGGCGGGGACGGCGGCGGGCGGGCGAGCGGGCCCGGGCCGACGTTTGGCCGCCCTGGCCAGGGGGACGCGGAAGGCTCCCGAGCCACGCGACAGCGCCGGAGGCGAGCGACCGTGAGTCGACCCCGCATCCTGATCGTCGGTGCCGGCTTCGCCGGATACCGCACCGCCCGCACCCTGTCCCGCATCACCCGGGGCCGGGCCCACATCACCGTGCTGAACCCGACCGACTACTTCCTGTACCTGCCCCTGCTGCCCCAGGTCGCCGCCGGCATCCTGGAGCCGCGCCGGGTCACGGTCTCCCTCTCGGACACGCTGCCGGACGTCCGGCTGGTGCTGGGCGAAGCCGACCGGATCGACCTCGACGACCGCACCCTGCACTACACCGGCCCGGAGGGCGAGGGCGGCACCCTCGCCTACGACCGGCTGGTGCTCGCCGCGGGCAGCGTCAACAAACTGCTGCCGATCCCCGGCGTCGCCGAGCACGCACACGGCTTCCGCGGTCTTCCCGAGGCGCTGTACCTGCGCGACCACGTGACCCGGCAGGTGGAACTCGCCGCGGCCTCGGACGATCCCGGGACGTGCGCCGCGCGGTGCACCTTCGTCGTGGTCGGCGCGGGATACACCGGGACCGAGGTCGCCGCGCACGGGCAGCTGTTCACCGACGCGCAGGTGCGCAAGCACCCGCTGCGGCGGGGCATGCGGCCGCGCTGGATGCTGCTGGACGTGGCCAAGCGGGTGCTGCCCGAGATGGACGAGAGGCTGTCCGCCACCGCCGACCGGGTGCTGCGGCAGCGGGGCGTGGACGTACGCATGGGGACCTCGGTGAAGGAGGCCACGCACGACGGGGTCCTGCTGACCGACGGCGAGTTCGTCGAGACCCGGACGCTGGTGTGGTGCGTGGGCGTGCGTCCCGACCCGCTGGTGGAGTCCCTCGGGCTGCCCATGGAGCGGGGGCGGCTGCTGGTCGACCCGCATCTGCGGGTGCCGGGCCGGCCGGAGCTGTTCGCCTGCGGGGACGTGGCCGCGGTGCCCGACCTGGAGAAACCGGGGAGCTACACGCCCATGACCGCGCAGCACGCCTGGCGGCACGGCAAGGTCGCGGCGGAGAACATCGCCGCGTCACTCGGTCTCGGCGGTGCGCGCAGGCCGTACCGCCACCGTGATCTCGGCTTCGTCGTCGACCTGGGCGGGGCGAAGGCCGCCGCCAACCCGCTCGGCGTGACCCTGTCCGGCGTACCGGCGGGGGTCGTGACCCGCGCCTACCATCTCGCCGCGATGCCCGGCAACCGCGTCCGGGTCGCCGCCGACTGGCTGCTCGACGCGGTACTTCCGCGCCAGGCCGTGCAGTTGGGGCTCGTACGGTCCTGGTCGGTGCCGCTGGACACGTCGTCGCCCGAGGTGCCCCGGGTGCCGGGCGGGCCCGGGGAGCGGCTGGACGCGAGCGCCCGGGCCGGGCCGGGCGCGACGCTCGCGGCCGAGCCCGGCGGCGGGGACGCCGGCGACGGGGACACCGGCACCGGAGGGCCGGGCCGGTCCCGGCCCCACGATGAGCCCACGAAGGGGCAGCCCGGTGGTGAGCCCGCGAAGAACCAACCCGGTGGTGAGCCCGCCAAGAACCAGCCCGCCCCCGCACCCGCGCCCGGCCATCCGCCTCCTGGCCACCCCGCCCCCGGCCCCGTCAAACGAACCGACGTCCCGGACGACGACTCCTCGAAAGGAGACTCATGAACACCGGTGAACTCACCGACCTCGGACAGCAGCTGCGGGTGGACAGTGTCCGCGCCGCCGCCGCGGCGGGCTCCGGGCACCCGACGTCCTCGATGTCCGCGGCCGACCTGATGGCCGTCCTGCTCGCGAACCACCTCCGCTACGACTTCGACCGCCCCGCCCACCCCGGCAACGACCGCTTCGTCCTCTCCAAGGGCCACGCCTCCCCGCTGCTGTACTCCGCGTACAAGGCGGCCGGCGCCATCGACGACGAAGAGCTCCTCACCTTCCGCAAGCTGGGCAGCCGCCTCGAGGGGCACCCCACTCCGCAGCGCCTGCCGTGGGTCGAGACGGCCACCGGCTCGCTCGGGCAGGGCCTGCCCGTCGGGGTCGGCATCGCGCTGGCCGGCAAGCGGCTCGACCGCACCGGCTACCGCACCTGGGTGCTGTGCGGCGACAGCGAGCTGGCCGAGGGATCCGTGTGGGAGGCCGCCGAGCACGCCGCGTACGAGCACCTGGACAACCTCACCGTGATCGTCGACGTCAACCGGCTCGGCCAGCGCGGCCCCACCCGGCACGGCCACGACCTGGACGCCTACGCCCGGCGCTTCCAGGCCTTCGACTGGCACACCATCGAGGTCGACGGCCACGACGTGGACGCCATCGACCGCGCGTACGGAGAGGCCGCCTCCACCAAGGGCCAGCCCACCGCCATCCTCGCCCGCACCCTCAAGGGCAAGGGCGTCGAGGGCGTCCAGGACCGCGAGGGCCTGCACGGCAAGCCGCTGCCGGACGCCGAGGAGGCGATCGCCGAACTCGGCGGCCCGCGCGACATCCGCGTCCGGGTACAGGAGCCGCCCGCCGCCCGCCTCCTGCACTCCGTCCACACCGGGAACTTCGAACTCCCCAGGTGGGACAAGGGCGAGGAGGTCGCCACCCGCAACGCCTTCGGCGAGGCGCTCGCCGCCCTCGGTACCGGCCGCGGCGACATCGTCGCGCTGGACGGCGAGGTGGGCGACTCCACCCGCGCCGAGTTCTTCGCCAAGGAACACCCCGACCGCTATTTCGAGTGCTACATCGCCGAGCAGCAGCTGGTCGCCTCGGCCGTCGGCCTCGCGTCCCGCGGCTGGGTGCCGTACGCCGCCACGTTCGCGGCGTTCCTGACCCGGGCCTACGACTTCGTGCGGATGGCGTCCGTCAGCGGCGCCGGCATCAACCTCGTCGGTTCGCACGCGGGCGTCGCCATCGGCGAGGACGGGCCCAGCCAGATGGGCCTGGAGGACCTGGCGATGATGCGGGCGGTGCACGGCTCGACCGTGCTGTACCCCTGCGACGCCAACCAGACCGCGCGGCTCGTCGGCGCGATGGCCGGCCTGGAGGGCGTCCGCTACCTGCGCACCTCGCGCGGCGAGAGCCCGGTGATCTACGCCCCCGACGAGGAGTTCCCGGTCGGCGGCAGCAAGGTGCTGCGCTCCTCCGGCCAGGACCGGCTGACCCTCGTCGCCGCGGGCGTCACCGTGCACGAGGCACTGGCCGCCGCCGGGGCCCTGGAGCAGGAGGGCATCGCGGTACGGGTGATCGACCTGTACTCCGTGAAGCCCGTCGACCGGCCCACCCTGCGCCGGGCCGCCGAGGAGACCGGCTGCCTGGTCACCGTGGAGGACCACCACCCCGAGGGCGGCATCGGGGACGCGGTCCTGGACGCCTTCACCGACGGACGCCCCGTACCGCGCCTGGTGCGGCTCGGCGTGCGGAGCATGCCGGGCTCGGCGTCCCCGGAGGAGCAGCTGCGCGCCGCGGGCATCGACGCGGAGTCCATCGCGGCGGCCGGGCGGCTGCTGGTGGAGGAGGCGGTCGTGCGGTGAGCGGCGGCGACGCTACGCGCAGGGTGCGGGCGGGCCGCCGCACGGTGGAGGTGCACCGGCCGGACAAGGTGCTCTTCCCCGGCGGCGGCGACGCCAAGGAGTACACCAAGGCCGACCTGGTGGACTACTACCGGGCCGTCGCGCCCTTCATGCTGCCGCACCTGCGCGGCCGGCCGCTGATGCTGGAGAGGCACCCGGACGGCATCGACGGCCCGACGTTCATGCAGAAGAACACCCCGGACCACTACCCCGAGTGGATCGAGCGCGTCGAGCTGGCCAAGGAGGGCGGCACCGTCCGGCACACCGTCTGCAACGACACCGCCACCCTCCTCTACCTGGCCGACCAGGCGACCATCACCCTGCACCGCTGGCTGTCCCGCGCCGACCGGATCCACCACCCCGACCGGCTGGTCTTCGACCTCGACCCCCCTGGGGACGACTTCGAGGCCGTACGCGAGGCCGCCCGGCTGCTCGGGGAGCTGCTCGACGAGCTGGAGCTGCCCTCGGCGCTGATGACCACGGGCTCGCGCGGGCTCCACGTCATCGTGCCGCTGGGCGGCCGGCACGACTTCGACGAGGTGCGCGCCTTCGCCCGGGACGTCGCCGACACCCTCGCCGGCGCCCACCCCGACCGGCTCACCACCGCCGCCCGCAAGAAGGAGCGCGGGGAGCGGCTCTACCTCGACATCCAGCGCAACGCCTACGCCCAGACCGCCGTCGCGCCCTACACGGTCCGGCCCCGCCCCGGCGCCCCCGTGGCCACCCCCATCGGCTGGGACCGGCTGGACGACCCGGAGCTGCACGCCCGCCGCTGGACCATCGCCGACGCCGTCGAGCAGGCCCGCACCAACCCCTGGTCAGGCCTGCTGAGCCGCGGCCGGGCGCTGGGACCGGCCCGGCGGCGGCTGAACGCCCTGCGCGGCTGAGACCCCGCCGGCGATCTCCCGGTGGGTGGCAGATGCATGCGCCCGTAGAGGTTTGGCGAACACTCTTACGGCCACACGGAGGGGGAGGTGGCCATGTCGAACACAAAAAACACGCAGGAGTCACAGGATTCACAGGAGTCCCAGAACTCCCGGAACTCGAGCAAAACGAACGACAAGCAGACGGCCGGGGGGCGACCGAGCCCGATGGAGGTGCTGCGTCAGGCACGCGGCCAGCTCGCGGAGCTCACCGGCATGGAAGCCGAGTCCGTGTCGTCCTTCGAGCAGACGGAGGAGGGCTGGGCGCTGGAGGTCGAGGTCCTCGAACTCGAGCGCGTGCCCGACACGATGAGCCTGATGGCGAGCTACCAGGTGGAGCTCGACGCAGAGGGGCAGCTCACGGGTTACCGGCGCGTCCGCCGCTACGAACGCGGGCGGTCCGACGCGCGCAGGCCCGGCGGCCGCTAGGCCGCCCGACCGGACCCGCACCCACACACGAGGAGGAACATCCGGCATGACTGTCGTACCGGCACAGCAGACCGGCGGCGGAGGCGGCAGCAGCGGTCTCTACGACGTGCTCGAACTCGTCCTGGACAGGGGGCTCGTCATCGACGCATTCGTGCGAGTCTCCCTGGTCGGCATCGAGATCCTCAAGATCGACGTACGTGTCGTCGTCGCCAGCGTCGACACCTATCTGCGCTTCGCCGAGGCGTGCAACCGCCTCGACCTGGAGGCCGGGCCGCGCAAGGACCCGGGCCTGCCCGACCTGGTCGGAGAGATGACCGAGTCCGGTGCCCGCGGCAAGTCCAAGGGGGCGCTGTCCGGAGCCGCCGAGACCATATCCGACGCCTTCAAGCAGGCGCGTGACGACGGCTCCGAGCGTCAGGGCGAGTCCCGTCCGCGCGCCCGCAAGAGCACGTCGTCCCGCCGGAAGGAGGAGCAGGAGTGAGCACCTACGTCTACGGCATCGCTGCGAGTTCACACCCCTCCCTGCCCGAGGGCATGGGCGGCGTCGGCGACCCGCCCCGCGAGGTGCGCATCCTGCGGGAGGGTGACCTGGCGGCCATCGTCAGCGAGGCGCCCGAGGGGCTGCGGCCCAAGCGCAAGGACCTGCTCGCCCACCAGAACGTGCTCAGCGAGGCCGGTGCGGCCGGCTGTGTGCTGCCCATGCGCTTCGGCAGCGTCGCCCCGGACGACAACTCCATCACCGGGGTGCTCGCCGAGCGGGCCGAGCACTACAAGGAGCGGCTGCGGGCCCTGGACAACCGGGTCGAGTACAACATCAAGGCCAATCACGTCGAAGAGGCCGTGCTGCACCAGGTGATGGCCGAGAGCCCCGACATCCGCGGGCTCGCGGAGGCCAACCGGCAGGCGGGCGGCGGCAGTTACGACGACAAGATCCGGCTCGGCGAGCTGGTCGCGGCCGCGGTCAAGGCCAAGGAGGCCGACGACGGCGCGGCGGTGCGGCGTGCCCTGGAGCCGGTCGCCGACGACGTGAGTGTGGGCCCCGAGTCCACGGGCTGGCTGGCGAACGTGTCGTTCCTGGTGGACCGGGGGACCGCCGAGTCGTTCCTGGCCGCGGTCGAGCAGCTGCGCAAGGACATGCCGCACCTGGAGGTGCGGGTCAATGGTCCGCTGCCGCCATACAGCTTCGTCGAGCCCGGCCCGGCCGAGCCCGCGGGCACCGTGGCGAGCGGTACGGAGACCGGATCGGGGTGACGACATGGGCCTGATCTCGGAGGTGCTGCTGCTGCCGTTCGCACCGGTACGCGGCAGCGCCTGGGCCGTCAGACAGGTACTCCAGGAGGCCGAGCGGATCTACTACGACCCCGCCACGGTACGGGCCGAACTGGGTCGCCTGGAAGAGCAGCTGGAGGCCGGGGAGATCACGGAGGAGGAATTCGACCGCCTCGAGGACGATCTCCTCGACCGGCTGGAGATCGCTTCGCACAGGAGCGCGGGAACAGGCGACGGGACTACACCATGAACCGAATGGGACTGGGCCTCGCGGTGGGGGCCGGTTATCTCCTGGGACGTACCAAAAAGCTGAAGATGGCGGTGGCCGTCGGCGGCCTGGTCGCAGGGAAGAAGCTGAATCTGAGTCCGCGTATGGTCGCGGAGCTGCTTCAGCAGCAGCTGCGGAACAACCCGCAGTTCAAGGAGATCGGGGACCAGTTGCGCGAGGATCTGCGCGGCGTGGGCCAGGCGGCCTCCGGTGCCATGGTCGAGCGTCAGCTGGACGCCCTGTCCGACCGGCTGCACGGCCGCACCGCCCAGATGCGCGATGAGCTGACGGGCGCGGTGCCCGGCGGCCGCGAGGACGACGAGGCGGACGCCGAGTACGAGGACGAGGAGCCCGAGGAGGACGAGCCCGAGGACTCCGCGTCGCACGAGGACGAGGAGCCCGAGGACGAGGAGTCCGGGCAGGGGAAGAAGGCCCCGGCGCAGAGGCCGTCCGCGAAGAAGGCGGCCAAGAAGGCTCCGGCCAAGAAGGCCCCCGCGAAGAAGGCCGCCGCCAAGAAGGCGCCGGCGAAGAAGACGGCGGCGAAGAAGACGGCGGCCGCCAAGAAGGCGACGTCCGGGAGCAGGGGCGGCGGCGCCCGGTCCCGACTGCCGAAGGGAGGCGGTGAGGGATGAGCGACACCCTCGGCTCGGCGAAGTCCGCCGCCAACGGAGCGCCGAAGAACCCGCTCACCGACCTGGCCAACAGCGAGGCCGCGGACCGGCTCAAGGCCGAGCTGCAGGAGTACCTCGCCGCCCAGGCCACCCGCTTGCTGACCGGCGTCGGCCGCAAGCTCGGCGAGACCACCGGCAAGCTGAACGACATCGCCGACGGCAACAGCCCCGGCTTCGCCAAACTCGCTCTCGACGGCGGTCGCAAGATCGCCGAGGGCAAGGGGCCGCTGCGCTCCGCACTGGAGCTGGGCGGCTCGCACCTCAAGGAGAAGGTCACGGGCGCCGTCAAGGGCCTGGGCGGCAAGGGCAAAGGCAAGGGCAAGGGCCGTTCCGGCAACAAGCCCACCGTCATCATCGAGCACATCGACGTCGGCGTGCCGCTGCGCACCGCGTACGACCAGTGGACCAGGTACCAGGACTTCAGCACCTTCGCGAAGGGTGTCAAGAGCGCGAGCCGCGACGACGACACCCACTCCGACTGGCAGGGGAAGATCTGGTGGTCCAACCGCAGCTGGAAGGGGAAGACGACCGAGCAGGTCCCGGACGACCGCATCTCCTGGACCTCCGAGGGCGCCAAGGGCACCACGAAGGGCGTCGTCTCCTTCCACCGGATCACCGACCAATTGACCCGCGTCCTGCTGGTCATCGAGTACTACCCCTCCGGTTTCTTCGAGAAGACCGGCAACATCTGGCGCGCCCAGGGCCGCCGTGTCCGGCTCGACCTCAAGAACTACGTCCGCTTCATCACCTTCAAGGGCGAGGCGGAGGACGGCTGGCGCGGTGAGATCCGCGACGGCGAGGTCGTCCGCAGTCACGAGGACGCGCTCGCCGAGGAGGAGTCCGAGGAGTCCGAGGAGGAGCGCCCCGAGGGTGAGGAGGCCGAGGACGAGTACGACGAGGACGAGGAGCCGGAAGAGGAGGGCGAGGAGCCCGAGGGCGAGTACGAGGACGACGCCGAGGACGAGTACGACGAGGAGGACGAGGAGCCCGAGGAGGAGGAAGAGCCCGAGGGCGAGTACGAGGACGACGAGGAGTACGAGGACGAGGATGAGGAAGTCGAGGCAGGGAGCCGGCGATGACGACGCCCAGCAGGATGCCCGAACCCTACGGTCAGGGAAGCAGTGCCAACCTCGCCGACATCCTTGAACGGGTGCTGGACAAGGGCATCGTGATCGCGGGCGACATCCGGATCAATCTGCTCGACATCGAACTCCTCACCATCAAACTGCGGTTGATCGTCGCCTCGGTCGACAAGGCGAAGGAGATGGGCATCGACTGGTGGGAGACCGACCCGGCCCTGAGCTCGCGGGCCCGCCGGGACGAACTGACCCGTGAGAACGCCGAGTTGCGCGAGAGGCTGGCCCGGCTGGAGGAACTGGAGCCCGGCCGCGCGGAGAAGAAGGAGGCCCCGTGACCGGACTGCGGTACGTCTACGCCGTCTGCCGCCCCTTCGGAACCCCGCTCCAGGCCCAGTTGACGGGTGTGGCGGGTGATCCGCCCAGGGCGCTGACGCACCACGGCCTGGTGGCCGTGGTGAGTCACGTCCCGGAGCGGGACTTCGCGGAGGAGCCGCTCCGGGCCCATCTGGAGGACCTGGACTGGCTCACCGAGACCGCCCGCGCCCACCAGGGCGTGATCGACGCGCTCACCACCGTCACCACACCGCTGCCGCTGCGGCTCGGCACCGTCTTCCGCGACGACAGCGGCGTGCGGACGATGATGGAGGCCCGCGAGGAGGACTTCCAGCGCACCCTCGACCGGCTGGAGGGCCGGGTCGAATGGGGTGTGAAGGTGTACGCCGAGTCCGAACCCCAGGAGAGCGCCGGGCCCGCGCAGAAGCCCGCGTCGGGCCGGGACTACCTGCGGCAGCGGCGCATGCAGACCAGGTCCCACGAGGAAATGTGGCAGAAGGCCGAGGCTTTCGCGACGCGGCTGCACGAGGAGCTTTCCGCGTTCGCCGAGGATTCCCGGACGCATCCCCCGCAGAACCCCGCGCTTTCCCAGGCGACCGGGCGGAACGTACTGAATGCCGCCTATCTCGTTCCGCGTGCGAATTCCGAGGAATTCGTGGAACTGGTCGACCGCACGAAGGGCGAGGTGCCCGGGATGCGCATCGAACTCACCGGCCCCTGGGCGGCCTATTCGTTCGCCGGGGAGGCCACATGAACAGCCGGGAGAATCCGTGACCGTAGTGGAACGCCGCGAGGTCGCCCTCGTCGACCTGCTCGACCGGCTGCTCGCCGGCGGTGTCGTGATCACGGGGGACGTCACCCTGCGCATCGCCGACGTCGACCTTGTCCGTATCGACCTCAACGCGCTCATCAGCTCGGTGAACGCAAAGGTGCCCTCACCGTTCGAGGAGCTGCTGTGACCACCCCCGACGGCCATCCCCGGCCGCGCCGCAACCACATGGATCTGGAGCCCGACACGGTCGAGCGCGACCTGGTCAAACTCGTGCTGACGGTGGTGGAGCTGCTGCGCCAGCTCATGGAGCGCCAGGCGCTGCGCCGGTTCGACGTGGGAGACCTGAGCGAGGAGCAGGAGGAGCGGATCGGGCTCACGCTCATGCTGCTCGACGAGCGGATGACGGAACTGCGCGACCGCTACGGACTGCGGCCCGAGGACCTCAACCTGGACCTCGGTCCGCTCGGACCGCTGCTTCCGCGGGACTGACTGCCACACGCCTCGCCCCGGGCCCCGACCCGGGCCCGGGGCGGCGCGTGCACTTTCACCACCTACGGGTGATTCAGGCTTCCTTGCGGCAGAGGATTTCCCCGTGCAGCACGCTGAACCACCCCTCGTCCCGCGTGCCCCACTCCCGCCAGGCCCGGGCCACATCCCGCAGCTCCGCCTCGTCGGCGTGCCCGCCCTCGACGGCCCGGTCCGCGTAGGCGGACGCCAGGGTGCGGTCGGCCCACAGCCCGCTCCACCAGGCCCGCTCCTGCGGTGTGCCGAAGGTCCAGGTGCCGGAGGTCGCCGTGATGTCCGTGAGGCCGGCCCGCAGCGCCCAGGCCTTCAGTCGTCGCCCGGCGTCCGGCTCGCCGCCGTTGGCCCGGGCCACCCGGCGGTAGAGGTCCAGCCAGGAGTCGAGCCCCTCGGACGCCGGATACCAGGTCATGGCCTCGTAGTCGGCGTCCCGTACGGCGATGAGACCGCCCGGCCTGACGACGCGCTTCATCTCGCGCAGCGCCCGCACCGGGTCGCCCACGTGCTGCAGCACCTGGTGGGCGTGGACCACGCAGAACGTGTCGTCCGGGTAGTCCAGGGCGTGCACGTCGGCGACCGCGAAGTCGGTGTTGGCCAGGCCCCGTCCGGCCGCCGCGGCCCGCGCCTGCTCCAGGATCCCCGGCGCCCGGTCGACGCCGGTGACCCGCCCGTCGGGCACGAGTTCGGCCAGGTCGGCGGTGATCGTGCCGGGCCCGCAGCCGATGTCCAGGATCCTCATGTGGGGCTTGAGCGAGGGCAGCAGGTATGCGGCGGAGTTGGCGGCGGTGCGCCAGGTGTGCGAGCGCAGCACGGACTCGTGGTGCCCGTGGGTGTAGACGGCGGTCTCCCGGGGTTCCGGCATGGCGGATCCCACCCCTTCCGGTCGGGTCGGCATGGGATCACCGTACGCAGAATCTCCGCATGGTGAGACCGGAATCCTGCCATGTGGACTGACGGCCCGTCAGTGAGCAACGGCTGATCGGTAGGGAGGGGTGGACACACCGTCGTCCCCGGGGCAGGCTCGGGACTGATCATCATCACCGCACCGGGGGGAACCGAGAGATGAACGCGCATGTGACGGCTGTCAGCAGCAACGGCGAGTACTCGTTCACCAAGCCGAACCGCGACAGCATCACGCTGCTCGCCGGGCTCGGGGTCGAGGGGGACGTGCACGCCGGGGTGACGGTCAAGCACCGCTCGCGCATCGCGCAGGACCCCACCCAGCCGAACCTGCGCCAGGTCCACCTCATCCACGAGGAGCTCTTCGCCGAGGTCCGCGAGGACGGCTTCGAGGTGGCGCCCGGCGACCTCGGTGAGAACATCACCACCCGGGACATCGACCTGCTCGCCCTGCCGACCGGCACGCTGCTGCGCATCGGCGACAGCGCGGTCCTGGAGGTCACCGGGCTGCGCAACCCCTGCCTGCAGATCGACCTCTTCCGGGACGGGCTGCTGAAGCAGGTCGTCGGACGTGACGAGGCCGGGAACATCGTGCGCAAGGCCGGGATCATGAGCGTGGTGCGCGAGGGGGGTGTGGTCCGCCCCGGCGACACGATCCGGGCGGAGCTTCCCAGCGAGCCGCACCGGCCGCTGGAACGGGTCTGATCGGCACCCGCGGACCCGAAACCGGTTTGCCGCGGACCCCCGCGCCCCCGCAGAATCGCGCCCATGGGACACCTCGAAGCCGCGCACCTGGAGTACTACCTGCCCGACGGAAGGGCGCTGCTGGGCGATGTCTCGTTCCGGGTGGGGGAGGGGGCCGTGGTGGCCCTCGTGGGGCCCAACGGCGCCGGGAAGACCACCCTGCTGCGGATGCTCGCCGGTGAGCTCAAGCCGCACGGCGGGTCCGTGGTCGTCGGCGGCGGGCTCGGGGTCATGCGGCAGTTCGTGGGATCCGTACGCGACGAGACGACCGTGCGGGACCTGCTCGTGTCCGTCGCGACGCCGCGCATCCGCGAGGCCGCGAAGGCCGTCGACGAGGCCGAACACGCCATCATGACCGTCGACGACGAGGCCGCCCAGCTGAGCTACGCGCAGGCCCTCGCCGACTGGGCCGAGGCCCGCGGGTACGAGGCCGAGACGCTGTGGGACATGTGCACGACGGCCGCGCTCGGGGTGCCGTACGACAAGGCGCAGTTCCGGGAGGTCCGCACCCTCTCCGGCGGCGAGCAGAAGCGGCTCGTCCTGGAGGCGCTGCTGCGCGGCACCGACGAGGTGCTGCTCCTCGACGAGCCCGACAACTACCTCGACGTTCCCGGCAAGCGGTGGCTGGAGGAACGGCTGAAGGAGACCCGCAAGACCGTCCTGTTCGTCTCCCACGACCGCGAACTCCTCGCCCGCGCCGCCGAGAAGATCATCTCTCTGGAGCCGGGGCCCGCGGGTGCCGACGCCTGGGTGCACGGCGGCGGCTTCGCCACCTTCCACGACGCCCGGCGGGAGCGCTTCGCGCGCTTCGAGGAGCTGCGCAGGCGCTGGGACGAGAAGCACGCCCAGCTGAAGAAGCTGGTACTGACGCTGCGTCAGGCCGCCGCGGTCAGCCATGAGATGGCCTCCCGCTACGCGGCCGCGCAGACGCGTCTGCGCAAGTTCGAGGAGGCCGGACCGCCCCCGGAGCCGCCGCGCGAGCAGGACATCAGGATGCGGATCAAGGGCGGCCGCACCGGCGTCCGGGCCGTCACCTGCGCGAGCCTGGAGCTCACCGGTCTGATGAAGCCCTTCGACCTGGAGGTCTTCTACGGTGAGCGCGTCGCCGTCCTCGGCTCCAACGGCTCCGGCAAGTCCCACTTCCTGCGCCTGCTCGCCGGCGACGACGTGGCGCACACGGGGGACTGGAAGCTGGGCGCGCGGGTCGTGCCCGGCCACTTCGCGCAGACGCACGCCCACCCGGAGCTGGAGGGCCGCACGCTCCTCGACATCCTGTGGAATGAGCACGCGCAGGACCGCGGCGCCGCGATGTCCCGCCTGCGCCGCTACGAGCTGACCCAGCAGGCGGAGCAGACGTTCGAGCGGCTCTCCGGCGGCCAGCAGGCCCGCTTCCAGATCCTCCTGCTGGAGCTCCAGGGCGTGACGGCGCTGCTGCTGGACGAGCCGACCGACAACCTCGACCTGGAGTCCGCCGAGGCCCTCCAGGAGGGCCTGGAGGCCTTCGACGGCACGGTCCTCGCGGTCACCCACGACCGCTGGTTCGCCCGCTCCTTCGACCGCTTCCTGGTCTTCGGCAGCGACGGCCGGGTCCGGGAGACCCCGGACCCGGTCTGGGACGAACGACGGGTGGAACGGGCCCGCTAGGCACTACGGGAAGCACCCGAACGGCGGCCGGGCGCAGAGCGACTCCCCGCTCACTTCCAGAGCGGCAGCGCCCCGAGGCCCCCCCCCACCGGCACCTCCTCCCGGGAAACCGGGACGAGCAGGTGGAGCGGCGGGCCGCGGCGGAGCTGGAGCGGTTCCGTGCCGCCTCCACCCCGGACGGCGAGAGCCGCGCCGTCCGGCCCAGCCGCCGCCCTGGTCAGGTGTCGACGTACACGGAGGCCCAACGCCCGGGGCGTTCGTACAGTGGGTGCAGAAAAGCGAGATCCATGGTTCCTGCCGGATGCCGCTCGGGGGCAGTGCTCAAGTGCTCCGGCGGGGGGTACCCGGACCGCATGGACGAACACGACGAGCGGGGCGACACGATGACCGGAGTGGACCCTGACCGGCTGGACGACCAGCAGCTCATGAAAGAGCTGGAGAACATCCACCGCACGCGCCACGACACGCTGCTCTACGGCTCGAACGACGCGCTGCGCGCCCACAACGAGCGCATGGCGCAGCTCGAGGGCGAGTACCTGCGCCGCAATCCGAGCCGCCTCGTGGCCGCGGGCCGCACACGTGAAGGGGCCCGGGAGCGGGGGAGCGGGGAGTCGGCGACTCCCACGGCCCCCGGCACCTGAGCCCCGGGTGGGCGCGTCCGGCACGGAACCGGCGCGCCCGGATGCCCGTCCGGCACGGAACCGGCGCGCCCTGATGCCCCGCCGACGCTGCTCGCGGTCGGCGGGGGATGCCTTCAGGCGGTCTGACGCGCGAGGACCCTCACGCGGCCTCCTTCGCGAAGACGTCGAGGAACGTCTCGCAGAACGCCTTCAGATCGTCCGGCTTGCGGCTGGTGACCAGCTTGTTCGCCCCGTGGTCGCAGACCTGGACCTGCTGGTCGACCCAGGTGCCGCCGGCGTTGCGGATGTCCGTCCGCAGGCTCGGCCAGGACGTGAGCTCCCGGCCGCGTACGACGTCCGCCTCGACCAGCGTCCACGGCGCGTGGCAGATCGCCGCCACGGGCCGGCCGTGCTCGAAGAAGTCACGGACGAACGCGACGGCCTTGTCGTCCATCCGCAGGAAGTCCGGGTTGGCGACACCGCCCGGCAGTACGAGGGCGTCGAACGCGTCGGGCGAGGTGTCGCCCACGACCTCGTCCACGGGGAACCTGTCCGCCTTGTCCAGGTGGTTGAAGGCCTGGATCTCGCCCGCTCGCGTCGACACCAGGACCGGCTCGTGACCGGCGTCCTTCGCGGCCTGCCACGGATCGGTCAGCTCGACTTGTTCGACGCCCTCGGGCGCGACCAGAAACGCGATACGCATGATGTTCGACGTCCTTTCCTGTTGCGCTTGTCGTTCTTGCGGCCCCCGGCGCCACACGCCGGGCCGCCCCGTTCGGTCCGCGCTCATGCATCACCCCGGGCGTCGGGCTCGGCGCGGCTGATGTCGGCGAGCGGGGACGCGGGGTCCTCGGCCTCGGCAACGTCGCCGAGGCTCACGATGCCCACCGGCAGCCCGTTCTCCACCACCGGCAGCCGGCGCACCGCGTGCTCGCGCATCAGGGTCACCGCGGTCGCCACCCGGTCGTCGGGCGTCACCGTCACGGGATTGCGGGTGCACGCCGTCCGCGCGCTGACCGTCATCGGGTCGACGCCGTCGGCCACGGCCCGTACGACGATGTCACGGTCGGTGAGCACGCCGATCACATCCTGCCCCTCGGCCACCACCACGTCGCCGATGTTCTGCGTGCGCATCGCCAGGGCCGCCTCGACGAGCGAAGCGTCCGGGCGCACGGCGACCACACCCGCTGTCATCACGTCCTTGACGTACTCGGCCATCACTGGCGCCTTCCCTCCGTTCCCGGGCCGGCGGGGGCGGCGCGGCCGGCCCGCGACGCCCCGCCACGGTCCCTACGCGTACTCCTCCGGCCCGGTCTCACGGGCCCGGATCAGGGCCTGGGCCAGTTCCTGGACATTGCCGTAGCGCTCCTGGGGCGGCAGGTCCTCCACGGCCTCGACCAGGGCGTCGGGCGCCTGGTGATCGCGCAGCTCGCGGGCCAGCTCGCGCGCGTTCGCGGGGAACGCCCTGCGACCCAGGATCCGGGCCAGCTCCAGCCGCACCGACTCCAGGGACGTCGGCGCACGGCTCGGCGTCACCGGCCCGTGGGCGACCTCGGGGTCGTCCTCGGCGGCCGGCTCCGGGTCGTGCCACTCCTCACTGCGCGTGGGGTGGCCTGACCTGAGCAGGCCCTGCAGTTCGTGCTTCATCTCGTCGTCCCGGTGGACGCTCAGCCGGTCGCTGCCTCGCTGCATGTCTCCCTCCAGAGGTTCGGGGGCCCGCACCGCGTACCCGCACACCGGAGGGCGACACAGGTTCCGCCGGCCCGATCGCCGCCGCCCGCACTGGTTTGCGCCATGTCCTGCGGGAGACCCGGATCACACCCCCCACATCTCTCTGGGGAAGGACACGCCATGGCGATGCTCGCTGTGCTCATCCCGCTGCTCATGCTCGGAGTGGTGCTGGTGCTGGGCCGGTACGAGGAGTTGCTGCTGCCCCAGGAGGACGCCGACCGGCGCGAACCGGCCGGCGTGCCCCCCGCGGCCGCGGCGGCTACTTCTTCTCCCGCCCCGGCAGGAACTCCTGCACCTTCGCCTTGAAGCCCCGCTTGACCATTGCCCCCCGGTCCGCGTCGCCCTTCAGGACCGACGCGGCGGTCGCCTCCAGCTGGTCCCAGGTGGCGTGCGGCGGGATCGGCGGAACAGCCGGATCGGTCAGGAAGTCCAGCACCGCGGGACCGTCCACCTCCAGCGCGGCCCGCCAGGCCGCCTCCACGTCCTCCGGCTTCTCCACCCGGATGCCGGTCAGCCCCAGGGACCGGGCGAACGCGGCGTACCGCACGTCCGGAAGCTCCTGCGAGGGCAGGAACGACGGCGCGCCACCCATGGCCCGCATCTCCCAGGTGACCTGATTCAGATCGTGGTTGTCGAACACCGCGATCACCAGCCGCGGGTCCTCCCACGCGTGCCGGTACTTGGCCGCCGTGATCAGCTCCGCCATCCCGTTCATCTGCATCGCGCCGTCCCCGACCAGCGCGATCGCCGGCCGGTCCGGATGAGCGAACTTCGCGCCGATCACATACGGCACCGCGCAGCCCATCGTCGCCAGCGTGCCGGAGAGCGAGCCGCGCATCCCCGGCTTCATCGTCACGTGCCGGGCGTACCAGTTGGCCGTGGAGCCCGAGTCGGACGTGACGATCGCGTCGTCCTGCAGCAGTGGGTTCAGCGCGCGGGCGACGTACTCCGGGTTGATCGGGTCGGCGTCCAGCCCGGCCCGGCGCTCCATGACCTCACGCCAGCGCGTCACGTTGTCGCAGACCGTGTCGTACCACTCCCGCCCGCGCCCCTCCTCGATCAGCGGGAGCAGCCGCTCCAGCGTGGCCTTCGCGTCACCGACCAGGTTCACCTCGTACGGGTAGCGCATCCCGACCATGTGCGGATCGATGTCGATCTGCACGCCCCGCGCCGAGCCGTACTCCGGCAGGAACTGGCTGTACGGGAACGACGACCCGATGGTCAGCAGCGTGTCGCAGTCCCGCATCAGCTCGTACGACGGGCGGGTGCCCAGCAGGCCGATCGAGCCGGTGACGTACGGCAGTTCATCGCTGAGGACGTCCTTGCCGAGCAGCGCCTTGGCGACGCCCGCGCCGAGCAGCTCGGCCATCTCCTCCACCTCGGCCCGCGCGCCGGCCGCGCCCTGGCCGACCAGGATCGCCACCTTGTCACCGGAGTTGAGGATCTCCGCGGCCCGCCGCAGCGAGTCGTCCGACGGCACCGTGGTCCACGCGCTGCGGTCCAGGCTGGAGGGCACCATCTTGAACTCGTGCGTCGGCGGCGCGTAGTCGAGCTCCTGGACGTCGCCGGGGATGATGACCGCGGTCGGGCAGCGGCGCGCGTACGCCGTGCGGATCGCCCGGTCCAGCACGTTCGGCAGCTGCTCCGGCACCGTCACCGTCTCCACGAAGTCGGAGGCGACGTCCTTGAACAGCGTGTGCAGATCGACTTCCTGCTGGTAGGAGCCGCCCATCGCGGTGCGGTGCGTCTGGCCGACGATCGCCAGCACCGGCACATGGTCCAGCTTGGCGTCGTACAGGCCGTTCAGCAGATGGATCGCCCCCGGGCCCGACGTCGCGGCGCACACCCCGAGCCGGCCGCTGAACTTGGCGTAGCCGACCGCCTGGAGCGCGGACATCTCCTCGTGCCGCGACTGCACGAAACGCGGCTCGTTCTCCGCCCTGCCCCACGCGGCGAGCAGACCGTTGATGCCGTCGCCCGGATAGCCGAAGACCTGCTCCACTCCCCACTCGCGCAGCCTCCGCAGGACATGGTCGGCGACTTTGGTGCTCATGTACGACCTCCCGGACGTAGGGGGACAGAGCCGGCGGTACGAGTCACCCTGCGCGACGGCGGAAAACCTGTCCGGGTTTGCGGGTGGGGGCCGGGGGCAGGCGCCCATGAGTGCTTCGGACAGGAGGCACGTCCGTGGGAGCGGCGAGCGTGCCGCACCGGCGCCCCTGTCGACAGTGATCGCGCTCCCACGGTGACCGTCCAACCCAGAGCACGTTCAAGGGAATTGCGACGTATCATGCCGACTCGATCCAGCACGAAGAAGCACCCCCACGACGACGCCCCCGACACCGCCGAGGCCTTCCGCAAGATCGCCTCCATGCCCGCCGGCCCGGAGCGCGACGCCCTCCGCGACGGGATCGTCGAGGCCTGGCTACCCATGGCGGACCGCCTCGCCGGACGCTTCCGCAGCCGCGGCGAGAACTTCGAGGACCTGCGTCAGGTCGCGGCCCTCGGCCTGGTCAAGGCCGTCGACCGCTACGACCCCGAGCGTGGCAACGCCTTCGAGAGCTACGCCGTACCGACCATCACCGGCGAGATCAAGCGGCACTTCCGCGACCACATGTGGACGCTGCATGTACCCCGCCGCGTCCAGGACCTGCGCAACCGCGTGCGCTCGGCCGGCCAGGACCTGTCCCAGACCATCTCCGGCCGCCGGCCCACCGTGGCCGAGATCGCCGCGCACACGAACCTGAGCGAGGAGGACGTCCAGGCCGGCCAGGAGGCACTGGAGAGCTTCACGGCGCTGTCCCTGGACGCGGAACTGCCCGGCAGCGAGGACGGCTACTCCCTGAGCGACGCGCTGGGCTCCTACGACCCGGCGCTGGACACCGTCGTCGACCGCGAGTCCGTGAAGGCCCGGCTGGCGGCACTGCCCGAGCGCGAGCGGGCGATCCTGTACATGCGGTTCTTCGGGGACATGACCCAGAGCCGGATCGCCGAGGAGCTGGGGATCTCGCAGATGCACGTGTCCCGGCTGATCAGCCGGTGCTGCGGGCGGGTGCGGGAGCAGGTCATGCGGGACGCGGCCTGACGCACGGCCCCGGGACGTTCACCCGGTTGGAGGGCGCCGTCCCGCTAATGGGGCCCGGTCCCGCGCGGGGCCCACGGCGGCGGGCTGTCATGGCAGAGGGGTATGACTACCGAAGGAGTCCCCTCGATGCGCCGCAGCCTGCACGCCCTGTCCGTCGCCGTCCTGGCCGGCTCAGCCCTGGTGGGCTTCGCGCCGGCGGTGTTCGCCGAACCGGCCGCCGAGGTCAGTCCCGCCACTGTCCAGCCCGGCGGCACGCTCACCGTCTCGGTCAGCTGCGATCCGACCGGAGGGCCCCCGCCCGACAGCATCGACGCCACCTCGCAGGCCTTCGACGAGGGCACGGTGCCGCTGCAGAAGGTCACCGGTAACGACGACGAGGTGTCCGGCCCCGCCTACCGCGGCACGGCCCGCATCGCCTCCGCGGAGAACTTCGAGGGCGACCCGGACGCCCCGGGGGAGGACTCGGCCTGGAGCGTCGAGGGCACCTGCCCGGCCGCTCCCGGCGGCGAGGGCGCGACCTGGAGCGCGACGTTCACCGTCGCCCACGGCTCCGGTCCCCACAAGCCGTCGCACAAACCCACCCACGAGCCCCCGTACGACCCCACCCTCGAGCCCCCCTACGACCCCGCGCACGAGCCCCCGTACGACCCCACGCACCCCACCCACAAGCCCTGCCCCGAGCCCTCGCACCACTGGATGCCGAAAGCCCCCGGGGCGCACCCCACCGAGTGCGGCGAGGCGCCGGTCCGGCGCGGGGTGCGGGCCGGTGACGGCGGTGCCTTCACCGACTCCGTGCCCGCCCTGGTCGCGGGCGGGGTGCTGATCGCGGGCGCGTTCGGTGCCGCCGCGCACCGGCTGCGCCACCGGGAGAGCGACCCCCACCGCTGACCCCCCGGGCCCGTTCCACCGCCCCGGAAGGGCCCGGCTTCCCCCGGCGCGGCCCGCTCATGCTGTGACCGTCACAACCCGGCCGGGCGCTCATGGGGCGGCGGCACCCTGGGTACTCAGTGCCCGAGGGCACGAGCCGCACCGTACGGCGCACGAGCCGAAGGGCACACCACACGGCGGCACCAGGCACTGGCACTGCGGAGGTACGGATGCGGCGGACGGCCCCCGAAGGTCACGGCCCCGTCCGGTTCGGGCCGCCGTTCCCCGAGGACGGGCTGCCCGTCCTGCCGGAGCTGTCCGCGGTACTCGCCGCCGCCGCGTCCCGGGGCGCCCACGGGCCCGTCGGCGGCGGCCGGGCCCTGCGCGAAGCGGCCTGCGGCCACTGGGACCGGCGCGGACTGCACTGCGATCCCGACCGGGTGGCCGCCGCCCCCGGCTCGCCCGCCCTGCTGCTCGCGCTCACCGCCGCCCTCGGCGGCGACGTCCTCGTGCCGAGACCCTGCGCCGCCTGGTGGGCGCCGTACGCCCGCCTGCTGGGGCGCCCCGTCTTCCATGTGCCGACCCCGCCGGAGAGCGGCGGTGTTCCGGACCCGTACGCCCTGCTGGAGACCGTGCGGCGGGTCCGCGCCGAGGGCGGTGACCCGCGGCTGCTCGTGCTGTCCGTCGCCGACGACCCCACCGCGACCGTCGCCCCTCCCGAACTGCTGCACGAGACCGTCGAGGCCGCCCAGGGGGAGGGCCTGCACCTCGTCAGCGACGAGACCTGGCGCGACACCCTGCACGACCCGCACGACACCGTGCTCCTCAGCCCCGCCGAGATGGTGCCCGACCGGGTCACCGTCGTCACCGACCTGGCCGGTGCCCTGCTCCCGCCCGGTTGGCCGGCCGCCGTGGCCCGCTTTCCGGCCGGTGCGGACGGCGAGGGCCTCCACGCGCGCGTGCTCGACATCCTCACCGCCCTCGACGCCCGGGTCGCCGCGCCGGTCGCCGCGGCGGCCGGGTACGCCCTGGGGGAGCCCGAAGCGGTCACCGCGCGCGTGGCGGCCACCGTGCGCCTGCACGCGCTCCTGGCCGCCGAGGCGCACGCGGCCGTCGTCGCCGCGGGAGCCCTCGCCCGGCCCCCGCGCTGCGGCCGCCACCTGTACGTGGACCTGGCCCCGCTGCGCCCCGCGCTGACCGCGCACGGCGTCGGCGACGCACAGGAACTGGAGGACTTCCTCGGTGCCCGCCTCGGTATGCCCTCCCCGGGCGGGCACCGCTTCGGCGACGACCTCGAAGCCCCGCGCGTGAGGCTCTCCACCGGCGCACTGGTAACCGGTTCCGACGCGGAACGCGCGGAATGCCTCACCTCACCCACACCGTTGGAACTGCCGCAGGTGCACCGCGCGTTGAGCCGGCTGAAGTCGGTCTTCGACGATCTCCGCGACGAAGCTCAGCGATGGGAGCCTCCTCGATGACGCAGCAGTCCGAGTCGACCGCCGGCACGACCACCCGGCAAGCCCACGAGCCGGGGCTCCCGTACCCGCCCCTGGCCGAACCCCGGCCGCTGGCCGAGCGGCGGGTGTGGCCGCGCACCTTCCACGACCGGCTGACCGCGCCGCTCCCGGGCCTGAAGGCCATGGCCCGCTTCGCCCGGGAGGGCGCGGTGAGACCGGGCCCGCAGGGCCTCGCCGACATCCCCCGGCTGCCCTACGCCCCCGCCCCGCTGCCCCGCGTCGACGCCCGCACCGTCGCCGTCACCTGGGCGGGGCACGCCAGTTGGGTGCTGCGCATCGGCGGACTGACCGTCCTCACCGACCCGGTGTGGTCCCGCCGCATCCTCGGCACCCCGGCCCGGATCACGCCCGTGGGCGTCCCCTGGGAGGACCTGCCCCGCGTCGACGCCGTCGTCATCAGCCACAACCACTACGACCACCTGGACGCCCCCACGCTGCGCCGGCTCCCGCGCGACACCCCGGTGTTCGTGCCGGCCGGACTCGCCCGCTGGTTCCACCGCCGCCGCTTCACGCGCGTGACCGAGCTCGACTGGTGGGAGGCGGCCGAACTGGACGGCGTCCGCTTCGACTTCGTCCCCTCCCACCACTGGTCCAAGCGCAGCCTCACCGACACCTGCCACAGCCTCTGGGGCGGCTGGGTCCTCACCGACCAAGACGGCGGGCGCGTCTACTTCGCCGGCGACACCGGCTACGGCCACTGGTTCTCCCGCATCGGCCGCCGCTACCCCGGCATCGACCTGGCCCTGCTCCCCATCGGCGCCTACGATCCGCGCTGGTGGCTCCGTGACGTCCACTGCGACCCGGAGGAGGCGGTCCGCGCGGCTCAGGACCTGGGCGCGCGCCGGATGGCCCCCATGCACTGGGCCACGTTCGTGCTGTCGGCGGAACCGGTCATGGAGCCCCTGACGCGGGTGCGGGCGGCCTGGGAGAAGGCGGGGCTGCCCCGCGAGGACCTCTGGGACATGCCGGTGGGCGCCTCCCGGGTGCTGTCCGGCGACTGACCTCAGGACCGGGAGGAGCCGCGCACCCGCCGCCACACCGCCGGCACCGCGCTGAGCAGCAGCGTCAGCGCGATCGCCGCCACCACGCCCTGCCACGGCTCGGCGAACAGCGCCCCCCCGAGGATCCCGATCAACTGGTACGTGGCGGCCCAGGCCAGACAGGCCGGCAGGTTTCCCCGGGAGAACCTCCGCAGCGGCCACTCGGCCAGCAGACAGGCCAGCATCACCGGGATGCGCCCCGCGGGCACCAGCCGGGACAGCACCAGCACCGCCACCCCGTGGGCGGAGAGCTTCTCCTGTGCCTGCTCCAGCCGGTCCTCCGGCGCCCGCGACCGGATCGCCTCCAGCCACCGCGAGCCGTTCCTCGACTTCAGCCCGCGCCGCCCCAGCCAGTACAGCGTCGCATCGCCCAGGAACGCCGCCAGCGACGCCGTCACGAACACCATCGCCAGGGAGAAGGGCGCCGTCCGGTGCACGGCGACCACCGCCGCCGAACTCACCAGCGCCCCCGTCGGAATCACCGGAACCAGCGCCCCGGCCAGCACCAGCACGAAGAGCGTCGGATACCCGATCGCCTGCTGCGTGGACTCCGGAACCACCGACGCCGGTGTGACAACCGACGCCGTGAGCAGGTACACCGGCGCCGACGGCGCGGACCAGCTCACCGCGCGGCCTTCACACGCACGCTCTCCCCGTGCCCGAGCCGGTGCACCGCCACGTCGGGCGCTTCCCGTGCCGCCAGCCGGACGAACTCCTCCCCCGGCGCGTGGAACTCGTGGGGGCGCACGGCGTCCATGCCGATCGGCCAGTACGTGCCGTAGTGCACCGGCACCGCGCTGTGCGGCGCCAGCCGCGCCAGAGCCTGCGCCGCCCGGCCCGCGTCCAGGTGCCCCTCGCCCAGGTAGGGCCCCCAGCCGCCCACCGGCAGCAGCGCCACCTCGACCGGCCCGACCTCCTTCGCCATGTCGTCGAACAGCCCGGTGTCCCCGGCGAAGTACGTACGGGCCTCGCCGGCGATGACGTAGCCGAGGGCGGGGGAGCGGTGCGGTCCGAACGGCAGCCGCCGCCCGTCGTGCCGCGCGGGCACCGCCCGTACCACGATGTCGCCGACCGGGGTCTCGTCCCCGGGGGCCACCTCGCTCACCCGCAGGTGCGCGAGCCGGCGCAGACCCGGCACCGCCCGGCGCGCGCCCCGGGGCACGAGCAGGCGCGTGCCCTCGGCGAGCCGCATCAGCGACGGCAGGTGCAGGTGGTCGGCGTGCAGATGCGACACCAGCGCCACGTCCGCGCGCGGGGCGCCGGGGGGCGGCAGCGCTCCGCGCCGGCGCCGCAGGTGCGCGAGCCGGCGTGCGAACAGGGGATCCGTGAGCACGCGCACGTTCGAATCCTCGACGGTGCAAGTGGCGTGACCCCACCAGGTGATCTCCACCGGCACTTCTTTGCCTCCTTCGCGCGACTCCCCCGAAGCCTACGTGCAGGGGTAGGGTCGGCGGCGAAACCGGAGGTGAGGGGGACGCCATGGTGCCGGTGCGGGTCACGGCGATCGCGAGTCTGACGCCGCTCGAGGAGCTGGACGACGATCCGTTCCTGGTCGACTCCCGCAGTCAGCACGCGATGTGCGCCCGCTGGGCCGCCGAGCGGGGCTACGTGGTCAGCCGCGAGTTACTGGTCCGGGGACTGCGGCCCGACCACGGCGCCCTGTGGGACGGCGTCCGGCCCGGCCTGGACCTGTTCGTCGCGCCCAGCCGGCGGGTGCTGGAGAGCGCGCTCGCCTCCGTCGAGGAGTTCACCGCCGAGTGCGCGCGGCGAGGTGTACGCGTCGAGACGGCGGGGCATGCGGAACCCGCGTACGACGCCGCGATGAAAGCCTGCGTGCACCGGCGGCTGTCGATGCCGACGGCCGGCTACGACGGCCGCTGAAAGTCCTCCCACACCGGGGTGTGACCTGGGGACGAAGCCGCCCGGCCGGACGTTGGGACACTGTGGGGGAGGACCCGCGGCGGATGCGGGCCAGGGACGTGAGGTGGCGGGGCGTGCGGTGGCGGCGGGTCGCGAGTCAGGTGGGGCGGAGCGTCGCCGTGTGGGCGGTCTCCACCGTCACCATGCTCGTGCTCGCCGGGATCCTCCCGGACTTCCGGCTCCGCTCGGAGAACGGCGACAGCGCCACGGACATCGCCGTCACGGCGGCCTTCGGCGCCGGCGCCTTCGGTCTGCTGTCGGCCGTGGTGTGGCCGCTGCTCGTCCGGCTGCTGCTGCTCGTACCGGCGCTCGTGCTCGGGCTGCTGGTGTTCTTCCTCAACGGCGCCCTGCTGCTGCTCGCCCTGCACCTCAACCCGGCCGAGCGCGGCGCCGCCGCGCCGGAGACCGCCGTCGTGGTCGCCGCCGTGATGTCCGCCGTGGCGTCCGCGACCGGCGCCGCCCTGGCCGTGCGGGACGACGACGCCTACCGCCGCAGGCTGTACCGCCTCGCCGACCGCCGCCGCCGCTCCGGCCCCCCGGCCCCCGCCGGCCCCGGCACGGTCTTCGTGCAGCTCGACGGCGTCGGCCACGACACCCTGCTCGACGCGGTCGGCAAGGGCCTGATGCCCACCGTCGCCCGCTGGCTCGACATCGGCGACGGCGGCCGCCCCACCCACCGGCTCACCCCCTGGCGCACCGACTGGTCCAGCCAGACCGGCGCCAGCCAGCTCGGCATCCTGCACGGCAGCAACCACGACGTCCCCGCCTTCCGCTGGTACGAGAAGGACACGGGCGAGGTGGTCGTCTGCAACCGCCCGACCAGCGCGGCCGAACTCCAGCGCCGTGCCGTCGAGTACGCGGGGCACGGCGGGCTGCTCACCGTCGACGGCGCCAGCCGCGGCAACCTGTTCAGCGGCGGCGCCGAACAGCAGGCCCTGGTGCTGTCCATAGCGGCCCGCCGGCGCACCCGCGAGAACCGCTCCCGCGCGGGCTACTTCGCCTACTTCTCCGACCCGGCCAACGCGGTGCGCACCGCACTGTCCTTCTTCGCCGAGGTGGGCCGGGAGATCGGCCAGTCCACCCGGGCGCGCCTGCGCAAGCAGCGCCCGCGCGTCTCCCGCGGCGGCCTGTACCCCTTCGTCCGGGCCTTCGCGACGGTCGTCGAACGGGACGTCGTCGTCGCCGCGGTGACGGGCGACATGCTCGTCGGCCGCACGGCCGTCTTCGCCGACCTCGTGGCCTACGACGAGGTCGCCCACCACTCCGGCCCGGCGAGCCGCGACGCGCGGAAGGTCCTCGAACGACTCGACCGCTCGCTCGCCCTGATCGAGAACGTCGCCGAGCACGCCCCGCGCCCGTACCGGATCGTCGTGCTGTCCGACCACGGCCAGAGCCCCGGCGAGACCTTCCGCTCCCGCTACGGCCTCACACTCGGCGACCTGGTGCGGGCCGGCTGCGGCATGCCCGTGTCGCGCAAGGCGGAGCGCACCCGCAGCGGGGCGGAGGCCCGCGCCGCCGTGCGCGCCGCGTTGCGCTTCCCGGTCGCCGAGGGCGGCGGCCAGCACCGCCCCGAGCCGGGCTCGCAGCCGATCGTGCTGGCCTCCGGCAACCTCGGCCTGGTCTCCTTCCCGGACGTCACGCACCGGATGAGCAAGGAGGAGATCGACGCCCGCCACCCCGCGCTGCTGCCGACCCTCGCCAACCATCCCGGCATCGGCTTCCTGCTGGTCCGCAGCGACCGGCACGGCGGCGTCGTCCTCGGCGCGTACGGCGCCGAGATCCCGCTGGCCGACCTCGACGACGACCCGGGCCCGCTCGCCCCGTTCGGCCCGGGCGCCGCCGACGCGGTACGGCGCACGCACGGGTTCCCGCACACCGCCGACATCATGGTCAACTCCGTCCACGACCCGGCCGACGGTGAAGTACTCGCCTTCGAGGAGCAGATCGGCTCCCACGGCGGTCTCGGCGGCGCCCAGGGCAGACCCTTCCTGCTGTCCCCGCTCGGCGTCTCCACTCCGGTCGCGGACGGCGAGGAACTCGTCGGCGCCGAGCACGTCCACCGGGTCCTGCGGCGCTGGCTGCGCGAGTCGAACGGACCGCAGGTGCCGCTCAAGACCACCGAGGAGGAGCACGCCGCCTGACATCCGGCTGCGCCCACCCGGCCGCACGCTGCCAGAGGGCAGGTCCTCCGCGTGAGTTGAGCCGTAGTGTGATCGGATGGGGGACACGGGGCCCGGAGACGGGCCCGCACGCGAGTCCGTACGCGAAAGGAAGAACTCGTGGCTACCACGCGCTCCGCACACACGGTCTGGGAAGGCAACCTGCTCGAGGGCAACGGCGTCGTCACCTTCGACTCCTCCGGCGCCATCGGCGATCAGCCGGTCACGTGGGCCTCGCGCGCCCAGGAGGCGAACGGCAAGACCAGCCCCGAGGAGCTGATCGCGGCCGCCCACTCCAGCTGCTTCTCCATGGCCTTCTCCAACATCCTCAACAAGGCCGGGACGCCGCCCACCAAGCTCATCACCTCGGCCGACGTCTCCTTCCAGCCCGGTGAGGGCATCACCGGCATCCACCTCACCGTCGAGGGCACCGTCCCCGGCATCGACGAGGCCGCCTTCCAGGCCGCCGCCGAGGAGGCCAAGACCGGCTGCCCGGTCAGCCAGGCCCTCAAGGCCACGCCCATCACGCTGACCGCCAAGCTCGCCTGACCTGCGGCACCCCTGTCGCGCGGGCCCGCCCACCGGGGGCGGCCCGCGCGTCGTCGTCGGTTCACCACCCCCGGCCGGGGTATGAACCGGACGCCTCGAACCGCCGGGCCGGAAGGAACGCGATGCTGCCGGGAACGTCCCCGAACGCGACGGTGCTCGACTCCGCCACCCGTGACCGGACCCGCGTCCTGCTGCTGTTCAGCCTCTCCGGACGGCTGCACCCCCGGGACACCGCCCTCGGCGCCCTGGCCGACCGCTACGACTACGGCCGCTTCGCCTCCCACCTGATGACCAGCCAGGACGTGCTGCCCGTCCCGGTGCTGACCGGCTGGGTCCTCCTCAGACGGGTCCGCACCCGCTCCGGCTCGCTGCTGCCCGCGCCCGACGACACCTTCGCCCCCGTCCCGCCTCCCCGCTCGCCCTCCGGGAACCCGCGACCATGACGCCCCACCCCGCCGTCTCCGCCCACCGGGGCGGTTCCGAGCACGCCGGTCCCGCCACCTGGGAGGCCTACGAGGACGCGATCGGGTCCGGCGCGGAGTACGCCGAGTTCGACATCCGCCGTACCGGGGACGGGGTGCTCGTCGTCTACCACGACCCCCGGGTCGGTCCCGCCGGGCCGCCGCTGTCCGTGCTCACGCATGCCGAGCTGTGCGAGCGGGCCGGGTACGCCGTGCCCGTGGTGGACGAGGTCATGGCGCTGATCGCCGGGAAACTCGTGGCCCACCTGGACCTCAAGGAGACCGGCTACGAGCGGGAGGTGGTCGACCGGGCGGTCGCCCTGCTCGGCGCGGACGGGCTGGTCGTGACCACGCTGGAGGACCGTTCCGTCGCCGCCGTCACCCGGGGCTTCCCCGGTGTGCGCACCGCCCTGTCGCTCGGACGCGACCGCAGGGAGCTGGCCCTGGCCCGGCTGCCCGGAACCCGGCTGAGCGAGTTGTTCCCGGCCCGCCGCATCCGGGCCTGCGGGGCGCACGGCGTCGCCGTGCACCAGCGGCTGGCCAGGACGAACGTGCTGCGCGAGGCGACCCGGCACGGCCTGTTCACCATGGTCTGGACCGTCAACGAGGACACCCTCATGCGGGCCTTCCTCGCCCATCCGCGCGTCGACGTGCTCGTCACCGACCGGCCCCGGCGCGCGGTGGCGCTGCGCGGGCCGATCACCCCCTCGCGGCATTGACAAGAGCGCACTCAAGTTTTGTGCTGGAGTGTGGGACGAGTCGTCGCCCTGGCGGAAGGGGACAGCGATGGGACGAGCGGTCGGGATCGACCTCGGAACCACGAACTCGGTGGTCGCCGTGCTGGAAGGCGGCGAGCCCACCGTCATCGCCAACGCGGAGGGGGCCAGGACCACACCCTCGGTCGTGGCGTTCGCCAAGAACGGCGAGGTGCTGGTCGGGGAGGTGGCCAAACGGCAGGCCGTGACCAACGTGGAGCGCACCGCCCGCTCGGTCAAGCGGTACATGGGCGACGCGCACTGGCGCTTCCCCGACGAGGGCGACGTGGACGGCACCCGGTACCGGGCGCAGGAGCTGTCCGCGCGGGTGCTGCAGAAGCTGAAGCGGGACGCGGAGTCCTACCTCGGCGAGGACGTCACGGACGCGGTGATCACCGTGCCCGCCTACTTCGACGACACCCAGCGGCAGGCGACCAAGGAGGCCGGGGAGATCGCGGGCCTGAAGGTCCTGCGGATCATCAACGAGCCGACGGCCGCGGCCCTCGCCTACGGCCTGGACAAGGAGAACGACCAGACGGTCCTCGTCTTCGACCTCGGCGGCGGCACCTTCGACGTGTCCCTGCTGGAGATGGGCGAGGGCGTCATCGAGGTGAAGGCCACCAACGGCGACACCCACCTCGGCGGCGACGACTGGGACCAGCGGATCGTCGAGTACCTGATCAAGCGCTTCAAGGGCCAGAACGGCGTCGACCTCGCGGGCGACAAGATGGCGGTGCAGCGGCTGCGCGAGGGCGCCGAACGGGCCAAGATCGAGCTGTCCAGCTCGACCGAGACGACGATCAACCTGCCCTACATCACGGCCTCCGCCGAAGGGCCCCTGCATCTCGACGAGAAGCTGACCCGGGCCCAGTTCCAGGAGCTCACCGCCGATCTGCTGGACCGCTGCAAGGCGCCCTTCCACCAGGCGGTGAAGGACGCCGGCGTGCAGCTCTCGGCGATCGATCACGTGATCCTCGTCGGCGGCTCCACGCGGATGCCCGCGGTGACGGACCTGGTCAAGGAACTCACCGGCAAGGAACCGCACAAGGGCGTCAACCCCGACGAGGTCGTCGCCGTGGGCGCGGCGCTCCAGGCGGGCGTCATCCGCGGCGACGTGAAGGACGTGCTGCTCCTCGACGTCACCCCGCTGTCCCTGGGCATCGAGACCAAGGGCGGCATCATGACCAAGCTCATCGAGCGCAACACCACCATTCCGACGCGGCGTTCGGAGATCTTCACGACGGCGGCCGACAACCAGCCCTCGGTCGGCATCCAGGTCTACCAGGGCGAACGCGAGATCGCCGCGTACAACAAGAAGCTCGGCGTCTTCGACCTGACCGGGCTGCCGCCCGCGCCGCGCGGTGTGCCGCAGATCGAGGTGGCGTTCGACATCGACGCCAACGGCATCATGCACGTCTCCGCCAAGGACCTGGCGACCGGCCGGGAGCAGAAGATGACCGTCACCGGCGGCTCGGCCCTGCCCAAGGACGACATCGACCGCATGATGCGCGAGGCCGAGCAGTACGCCGACGAGGACCGGGGGCGCCGCGAGGCCGCCGAGACCCGCAATCAGGCCGAGCAACTCGTCTACCAGACCGAGAACTTCCTCCGTGAGAACGGCGACCGGATCCCGGCCGACACGAAGTCCGAGGTCGGCTCGGCCGTCGCCGAGGTGAAGGAGCAGCTGGAACAGCAGGCGGACACCCCCGCTCTTCGCGCCGCCGCCGAGAAACTCGCCTCCGTCAGCCAGAAGATGGGCCAGGCGATGTACGCCCAGGCGGCCCAGCAGCCCCCCGCCGAGGAACCCCACGGCAGCCCCCAGGACGAGGAGGGCGTGGTGGACGCGGAGATCGTGGACGAGGAGAAGGACGAGGACGCCGGGCGGGACGGGAAGAGCGGGCCGGGCCGGGGCTGAGCAGTCCTAGCGGAACGCGGCGATGTGGCGGTGGGCCCAGTCGGCGAAGGTGCGGGGCGCCCGGCCGAGGACCCGCTCGATGTCGGGGCTGATGCGCCGCTCGGCGGGAGTGGGCTCACCCAGGATGGCCAGCGTCGTCTCCGCCACGGGTCCGGGCATGAACCGCAGCAGCTGCGCCCGGGCCTCGTCCCGGGTCTGCTCGACGAAGCGGACCGGTTCGCCGAGCGCCTCCGCCAGCGCCTCGGCGCGCTGCCGGGGCGTGCTCAGGGCGGGCCCGGTCAGCTCGTAGACCTGTCCGGCGTGTCCGTTGTCCCGCAGCGTCGCCGCGGCGACCTCGGCGATGTCGTCCGGGTCGACGGTGGGCAGCCCGACGTCACCGAACGGCGCGGCCACGGTCCGCACGGCGCGGACGGACTCGGCCCAGGCGTAGGCGTTGGAGTCGAAACCGCCGGGGCGCAGGATCACCCAGTCCAGGACCGACCCCCGTACGGCGTCCTCGATGGCCCGTCCGACGCCCCCGTGGGAGGCCGACTCCGGCCGGGTCACGACCCCCTGGGAGGAGAGCAGCACGACACGCCGGACCCCGCCGTCCCGTGCCGCGTCGAGGATCTGCCCGGGGTCCAGCCGATGGGCGTCGGCCCCGCCGTTCTGCAGGAACAGCGCCTCGGCGCCGTCCAGTACGGGGCGGAGGCTTGCGGCGTCGGTGAGGTCCGCCGGGCGGGCCCGGACCCCGTCCGGCAGGTCCGCGTCCGAGACCCTCCGCGAGGTCGCCGTCACCTTCTCCCCGGCCCCGGCGAGGGCCTGGACGAGCGATCGGCCCACGTTCCCGGTCGCACCGGTCACCACGATCATGAGCAACTCCCTTGCTGCGCGGCCTTGTTGCCGATGCCGTGGACGCTAACACCCTGGGTATAGTAGGTACCTAGAGGAAAGTGACTATCCAAAAGGGGTGCGCGCATGGGCACGGAGACGACCAGGGCGGCGTCCGCCGCCACCGTCCCGGAACTCGCCTGCCCGATCAGCGCGGTCGTGGACATCGTGTTCAGCCGGTGGACCACACCGATCCTGTGGACGCTCCACACCCACGGCCGGCAGCGCTTCGTCGAGCTGGAACGACGCATCGGCACCATCACGCCGAAGGTGCTGACCCAGCGCCTCAGGCAACTGGAGCGCGACGGCCTGGTCGTGCGCACCTACCATCCGGAGGTCCCGCCGCGGGTCGAGTACGAGATCAGCGAGCTCGGCCGCAGCCTCGCCCCGCTCTTCGCCCATCTCGCCGACTGGTCGGCCACCCACCTGGACGAGGTCGAACAGGCCCGCCACGCCTACGACAGCGAGAGCTAGGGCCCGGTGGCGACCGGCGGAAGCGTCGCGCACACCGCGTCCAGGACCGTCGCGTACGGCGTCCCGAAGTCGGTGAGCTTCGAGCGGAGCTGGTCCAGGCCGTCCCGGTGCTCCGCCAGCAGCCCGGCGTTGCCGGTGCGGGAGGCGAACTCCAGGACCGCCGGCAGGAAGTCCGGCGGCTCCTCGCCGGTGGTCTCCAGACCGTGCGCGCGGTACAGCTCCTCCGAAGGCGCCGGGGCGGCCTCACGCCAGACGCTCAGGTACAGGCTGTGGTCCTGCCCGGCCTCGAACACCTCGACGTAGTGCGCGGCCAGTTCCATCGGCGGGGTGACGGCCGCGTGGTCGGCGAACTCCCTCAGCTGCGGCGCCGCTTCGCGCAGCAGCGGCAGCCGGGCACGGAAGTCGTCGTCGGGGTACATCAGGCACAGCGCCGCCGCCTGGTACAGCACCTCGAATCCGGGCATCGGACCTCCTTCGCGTGCGCTCCCTTGCCTGCACCGTCATGCCGACGCTAGGGGTGGGCCGGAGAGCACACCTGCCGACGGCGCCCGTACGGGTCAGGACCCGTGCCATGACGTCAGGGCGCGGAGCAGCGGCTCAGTAGCGCTCGCGCCACTCCCGCAGCAGCTCCTCCGTGCGCTGCGCGGAGCCCGCCCGGGCCGTCATGTGGTCCAGCACCTCCAGATGTGCCGAGACCTCCTTGCGGGAGTCCAGGTACAGCGCGCCGGTCAGATACTCGGTGAAGACCATGTCGGGCAGTTCCGGCTCGGCGAAGCGGAACAGCGAGAAGGGGGCGTACGTCCCCGGATGCGGGCCGTCGGCGAACTCGGCGATCTGCAGGGTGACCCGGTCGCGCGCGGCGTACTCCAGCAGCTTGTCCAGCTGGTCGCGCATCACCCGGCCGTCCGCGCTCACCGGGCGGCGCAGCACCGTCTCGTCCATGATGACCCACAGGTGCGGCGGGTTCTGGCGGTCCAGGAGCCGCTGCCGCTCCATGCGCAGCGACACATGCCGGTCCACGGCCTCCGGCCCGGCGTTCGCGATGGTGCCGGACTGCATCACGGCCCGCGCGTACCCCTCCGTCTGCAGCAGCCCCGGCACGAAGTGCGGCTCGTACGACCGGATGATCCGGGCGGCGCCCTCCAGGCTCACGTACAGGCTGAACCACTCCGGCAGCACGTCGTGGTACCGCTGCCACCAGCCCGGCCGGTTCGCCTCCTCGGTGAGGTCGACGAACGCGCTCACCTCGTCCTCCGCCACCCCGTACGCCGTCAGCAGGATCTGCACGTACGGGACCTTCAACGCGACGTCGGCCGTCTCCATCCGCCGGACCGTCGCGGGGGCGACCCGCAGCACCTTCGCGGCCTCGTCCCGGCTGAGGCCCGCCGCCTCGCGCAACTCCTGCAACCGCTTGCCCAGGACCACCTGGCCCACGGTGGGTGCGGCCCGCCGTTCACTCACGCCACGCCTCCCCAACGCGCCCAAGCCTGTGATCAGTCTGTCACGTCCGGTCGGCGGCCTCACAGGGCTCACACCGAGAAGATCCCCGCAAACGGAGGAGCGGGCCGGGCATTACCCCGCGGGTAATCGACCGGACGCCGCCGGAACGGGATCGTGAACGTACCGGTTCCCGGGCCGGCGCACTCCGGCCCGGGACCCGGCTCCAGCCGCCGCACCACGACCCGACGGAGGGTGATTCCCCATGTCCGCGATCCAGCTCGCCGCACTCGCCCGGACCTCCGAGCCGCAGTCGATGCTGCGCCGCTTCCTCGCCCTGGACGCCGTCGTGACCGGCGGCAACGCGCTCGCCTACCTGGCGTTCTCCGGCCCGCTCGGCCGGCTCCTCGGTGCCGACGCCACGCTGCTGCTCGCCCTGGGCGCGTTCCTCGCCCTCTACGCGGCGGGCGTGGGCCTGCTGGCCGCCCGCAGGCAGCCGCCGGCGCTCGGCGTGCGGGCCGTGGTCGAAGCCAACCTCGCCTGGGCGGCGCTGAGCCTCGCGGCCCTGGCGCTGTGGCTCACGCCGAGCACGCCCGGCGCCGTCTGGACCGTGCTCCAGGCCCTGGTCGTGGCCGGATTCGCCGTCCTCCAGCACATGTCCCTGAGGGCCTGTCAGGACATGAGCTCCTGAAGGTACTTGACCGTCGCCGGGTCGGCCGGGAGCAGCGTCTCGATGGCCAGCTCGGCGACCGTCACGTCCATCGGCGTGTTGAACGTGGAGATCGAGGAGATGAACGACAGCGTCCGCCCCTCGTGCTCGATCCGCAGCGGCAGCGCGAAGTACGGCACCGGCTCGGACGGCTCGTCCGCGGGATCCGCTTCGGGCACCGGATACGCCGCCACCTCCTCGTACAGCGCCCGCAGCGGCTCCGAGCGGTGCAGCGCGATCTGCCGCTCCATCTGCTCCAGCAGATGCCCCCGCCAGGCGCGCAGATTGCGGATCCGCGGTGCGAGGCCCTGTGGGTGCAGGGCCAGCCGCATCGCGTTCAGCGGCGGCTCCAGCAGCGACCCGGCGACACCCTCGACCAGCGTCATGATCCCCCGGTTGGCGGCGACCACGTTGTACAGCGCGTCCACCACCAGCGCCGGATACGGCTCGTAGCCGCCGATCAGCCGCTCGATACCCTCACGCAGCGCGCCCAGCGCCGGGTCGTCCAGCGGGGTCTCCGGATAGCGGGGGGCGTAACCGGCCGCCAGCAGCAGCGCGTTGCGCTCCCGCACGGGGACGTCCAGATGCTCGGCCAGCCGCAGCACCATCTCCTCGCTGGGCCGGGAGCGGCCGGTCTCGACGAAGCTGATGTGGCGGGCCGAGGAGTCCGCTCGCAGGGCCAGCTCCAGCTGGCTGACCCGCCGCTGCTCCCGCCAGGCCCGCAGCAGCGGGCCCACGCCCTGCTCGGCGGCGGACGGGTGAGTGGTCATGCCGGGACCGTAGTCGAGAACCGGTCGTCCCGGACAGATACACCCCTCTGACCAGGGCTTCGGCCGCTCCTGTATGGCAGGCTGAGAGAACACCGGGAACACCGCGGCCACGGAAAGGAGCGCAGCCCATGCCCGTCGAACCGCTGTCGCAGAAGGAGGTCGAGGACCGGCTGGCCGAGCTGCCGGGCTGGTCGCTCGACAAGGACCACCTCATCCGCTCCTACCGGCTCGGCTCGCACTTCGCGGCGACGGCGATGGTCGTGCACATCGCCCAGGTCCAGGAGGAACTGAACCACCACTCCGACCTCACGCTCGGCTACAACACCGTCTCCCTGGCCGTGCACACGCACAGCGCGGGCGGCGCCGTCACCGAGAAGGACTTCGAGCTCGCCCGCAGGGTGGAGGACCTCGCCCCCGGGCACGGGGCACACTGACCGGGTGCTCGACTACGACAAGGAAGCGGAGCGGTACGACGCCTCGCGGGGCGGCGAGCCCCGGGCGGCCGCCGCCGCGCAAGCCGTGCTGCGTCTCGTTCCGCCCGGCACGGGCCGTCTGCTCGACGTCGCCTGCGGCACCGGCATCGTGACCCGCCGGCTCGCGGCCGCCCGCGAGGACCTGCGGGTGACCGGCGTCGACCTCGCCGCCGCGATGGCCCGGCAGGCCTCCACCCGGCTCCCCGGCGCCGTCGTGCGCGCCGACAGCCGACAACTGCCGTTCCGGGACGGGCAGTTCGACGCCGTGTGCAGTGTATGGCTGCTGCACCTGGCCGCCGGGCCCGCAGAGGTGCGGAGCATCGTGGGCGAGTGCGCCCGGGTGCTGCGGCCCGGCGGGGTCTACATCACGACGGTCGACAAGGCCGCCTCCCACAACGTCGGCAGTGACATCGATGTCGTCCTGTCCTCCCGGCCGCCCAGCCCGGTCCGGGACGCGGCGGCTGACGTCGAGTCCGCGGCCGCCGCGCACGGCCTGCTGCCGGCCGGGCAGGCCCGCTTCACCGGTCACGGCCAGGGCCGCAGCCCTCGCCGCACCATCGCCGACCTGCGCCGGGGCTGGTTCGTCACCCTGCCGCCCGGCGACCCCCTCGCCGGCGGCTTCGCCACCCGGCTATCCCGCCTCCCCGACCAGGAACGGCCGCGCCCCGACCCGGTGTTCAGCCTCCGCTCGTTCCGGAAGGCCGGGTGAACTCCATGCCCCGGTCGGTCACCGGCGCACCGTGGCATGTGCACGCCGTTCAGCGAGCTGCTGAGCGGCCGGTCGACGTCGGCATCACTGATCCGCTGATCCGCCGGGGTTTCCGGCCCGGCGGATTTTGCGGGACCGGCAACAGCACTGGCCTCTGATCGGTGCGTCTGCGCACCCTGACCGCATCCGAGCGAGAGGCTGACCACCATGGCGCACGACCACAACCACGATCACGTCCACCGGCAGGGCCACGGCCACCGCCACGACCACACCGACATCGACTGGGCGGCCATGGCCCCGATGCTGGAGTCCGAGGCGGAGCTGTTCACGTCGATGTACGACAAGGCCCTGGCGTGGCTGGCGAAGGAGGTGACCGAACCAGGTCTGATCGTCGACGCGGGCAGTGGGCCCGGCGTCGTGTCGTGCCTGTTCGCCGAGACGTTCCCGGGCGCCCGGATCGTGGCCGTGGACGGCTCGGAGCCGCTGCTGGAGCGGGCCCGGGCCCGGGCGCAGCGTCAGGGGGTGGCCGACCGCTTCGGCACGGTCGCCGGGGAACTGCCGGACGTACTCGACGAGTTGGACTATCCGGCCGATCTGCTGTGGGCGAGCCGCACCCTGCACCACCTCGGCGACCAGCGGGCGGGGCTCGCCGCGTTCGCGGCGCGGCTCGCGCCCGGCGGCACCCTGGCCCTCATGGAGGGCGGGCTGCCCGCCCGGTTCCTGCCCCGCGACATCGGCATCGGCCGCCCCGGCCTCCAGGCGCGCATGGACGCGCTGGAGGAGGAGTGGTTCACGCAGATGCGGCAGGACCTCCAGGGCCATGTCGCCGAGCCGGAGAACTGGCCCGCCCTGCTGTCCGCGGCGGGCCTGAAGCACACCCGGACGCACAGCTTCCTGCTGGACCTTCCCGCCCCGGCCCCGGACCGCGCCCGTGCCCATGTCGTCGAGCGCCTGACCCGCTTCCGCGACACCCTCGCGGAGGGCCTCGACCACGACGACCGCGCCACCCTCGACCGCCTCCTCGACCCGGGCGACAAGGCGAGCCTGCATCGCCGCCAGGACGTGTTCGTGCTGGCGGCCCACACCGTGCACACGGCGGTCCGGCCCGCCTAGCTCCGAGGACCTCGACCCCGAAATCCTTCGTCCTCCGTCCCGCCCCGCTGATCCGGGCGTCCACCGTGGGTCAGCCGGTCCGAGACGGCGGAGACGGCAGCGCCCCGGCCCGGGCCCCGTGAAGGGGCTCCGGGCCGGGGCGCTGCCGGTGGTCCGGTCCTGTGAGGGACTCCGGACACCGCCGGTACGGCTCAGGCGCCGTTGAACTCCGCCGGGTCCGGGCCGATGCGGCGGTCCTCGTTCAGGGCGCTGATCGCGGCCAGGTCCTCGTCGTCGAGGCTGAAGTCGAAGACGTCGATGTTCTCCTTGATCCGCGACGGCGTCACGGACTTCGGGATCACCACATTGCCCAGCTGGATGTGCCAGCGCAGCACGACCTGGGCCGGAGTGCGCTCGTGCTTGCGGGCGATGGCGACGATCGCCGGGACCTCCAGCAGGCCCTTGCCCTGGCCGAGCGGCGACCAGGCCTCCGTGGCGATGCCGTGCTCCGCGTGGTACGCGCGGGAGGCGCCCTGCTGCAGGTGCGGGTGCAGCTCGATCTGGTTCACCGCCGGGACGACCGACGTCTCGCCGATCAGCTTCTCCAGGTGCTCGGGCAGGAAGTTGGAGACGCCGATGGCCCGGATCCGGCCGTCGGCGTACAGCTTCTCGAACGCCTTGTAGGTCTCGACGTACAGACCGCGCTCCGGCGTCGGCCAGTGGATGAGGTACAGGTCGACGAAGTCCAGGCCGAGCTTGTCCAGCGAGGTGTCGAAGGCACGCAGCGTGGAGTCGTATTCCTGGTCGGCGTTCCAGAGCTTCGTGGTGACGAAGAGCTCCTCGCGGGGGACGCCGGAGCCGGCGATGGCCTTGCCAGTGCCCTCCTCGTTGCCGTAGATCGCCGCTGTGTCGATGCTGCGGTACCCGGCCTCCAGCGCCGTCGCGACGGCCTTCTCGGCCTCGTCGTCCGGCACCTGCCAGACGCCGAAGCCCAGCTGGGGCATCGCGACGCCGTTGTTCAGGATGATCGGGGGGACCTTGCTCACGAGCTCTCGATCCTTCGGTAAGTGGTCAGGTGTACTGCCCATCGTCAACGATCACGGGCGGTGATGCATTCCTGACGGGAGAATCCGAAGCCACACCTGCCCCGCGAGGCGGACGTCACGCCCGGTAGAGCGCGTCGACCTCGTTCTCGTACGCTTTCTCGATCGCCTTCCGCTTCAGCTTCAGGGACGGGGTCAGCAGCCCGTGCTCCTCGGTGAACGGCTGGGCGAGTATGCGGAAGGTGCGGATCGACTCGGCCTGCGAGACGAGGGTGTTGGCGGCGACCACCGCGCGGCGCACCTCCGTCTCCAGGTCCGGGTCGCGCACCAGCTCCGCGGGGGACATCTGCGGTTTGGCCCGCATGGCCAGCCAGTGCTCCACGGCCTCCTGGTCGAGGGTGACCAGGGCGGCGATGTACGGGCGGTCGTTGCCCACGACGATGCACTGGTTGACCAGCGGATGGTCCCGGACGCGTTCCTCCAGCACACCGGGCGACACACTCTTGCCGCCGGAGGTGACCAGGATCTCCTTCTTGCGGCCGGTGATGGTGAGGAAGCCGTCCTCGTCCAGCGTGCCGAGGTCGCCGGTGGCGAGCCAGCCGTCGTGCAGGGTGGCGTCGGTGGCCTTCTGGTTGTTGAGGTACCCCTGGAAGACGTTGTCGCCGTGCAGCCAGATCTCGCCGTCGTCCGCGATGTGCACGGTCATGCCGGGGATGGGCTGCCCGACCGTGCCGAAGCGGGTGCGGCCGGGCGGGTTGGCGGTGGCGGCGGCCGTGGACTCCGTCAGGCCGTAGCCCTCGTAGATGTGCACGCCCGCCCCGGCGAAGAACAGCCCGAGCCGGCGGTCCATCGCCGAGCCGCCGGACATGGCGTGCTTGATGCGCCCGCCCATCGCGGCGCGGATCTTGGTGTAGACGAGCTTGTCGAACAGCTGGTGCTGCATGCGCAGGCCCGCCGACGGCCCGGGGCCGGTGCCCCAGGCCTTGGCCTCCATCGCGTCCGCGTACCTGATGGCGACGTCGACGGCCTTCTCGAAGGGGCCGGAGCGGCCCTCCTTCTCGGCCTTGCGGCGGGCCGCGTTGAACACCTTCTCGAAGATGTACGGCACGGCCAGGAAGAACGTCGGCTTGAACGCCGCCAGGTCCGGCAGCAGGGCCGCCGCGTTCAGCTGCGGCTGATGGCCGAACTTCACCTTGCCCCGGATGCCGGCGACCTGGACCATGCGCCCGAAGACGTGCGCGAGCGGCAGGAACAGCAGGGTCGCCGCCTCGTCGCCGCGCTTGGAGTGGAACACCGGCTCCCAGCGCTCGATGACGGTGTCCGCCTCGTACATGAAGTTGCCGTGCGAGATGACGCAGCCCTTGGGGCGGCCGGTGGTGCCCGAGGTGTAGATGATCGTGGCGACCGAGTCGGGGGTGACGGCCTGCCGGTGGCGGTGCACCACCTCGTCGTCGAGGTGCGCGCCCGCGTCGTACAGCTCGTGCACGGCCCCGGAGTCCAGCTGCCACAGGCGGCGCAGCTGGGGGAGCCGGTCGATGACGGTGGCGATCGTCATGGCGTGGTCCTCGTGCTCCACGACCGCGGCCGTCACCTCGGCGTCGAAGAGCATCCAGAAGCACTGCTCGGCCGAGGACGTCGGGTAGACCGGCACGACCTGGGCGCCGATCGTCCACAGCGCGTAGTCGAAGAGGGTCCACTCGTAGCGGGTGCGCGACATGATCGCGACCCGGTCGCCGAACCGGATGCCACTCGCCAGCAGGCCCTTGGCCAGGGCGAGCACCTCGTCGCGGAACTCGGCGGCGGTGACATCCCGCCACTGGCCCGCGTCGTCCTTGCGGCCCAGCGCGATGTGCAGCGGGTCCTCCTGGGCATGCTCGAAGACCACGTCGGCCAGACCGCCCACCGGAGGTGCCGACGCCAACGGAGGGTTGGTGAACTCGCGCAAACCCCGCTCCCCGCTCCTCAGCGCTCCTGTCGAGTGACGCCCCGCACAGCGCCGTGAAAGCTACCCCAACCGGCCAGGGGACGGGAGGGGGTACGAAGACGAGCAGCCCTCTCGTATGCGCTGGTCAGCCAGGGAAAAAGCGCTCACATGGGGAAGGGTCGGACACAATCCTGACGGTTGAGTAAGTTTCGGTGCCGTAATCTCCACCGAATCTGTACGACTCACGGCGTGACGCGACGCGCCGTCGAACGGGGTCTCTTCTGTCAGCGGGACGGCGGCGGATTCTGTCACTCCGCTTGGTCAGAGCCCCTTGCGCTCGCTGTGGTGCAGACGGTCCCCACCTGCCAGGATCGCCGCCGCCAGGGCGTCCGCGGCGCCCTGCGCCGAGGGCCGGCGCCGGCCGTGGACGAGAACGAAGTCGACCTGCCCCAGCTCCGGCAGCCCCGCCCGGTCCGGGACCCGCACCAGTCCGGGCGGGATGAGACCCCGGGAGTGGGCCATCACCCCGAGACCGGCCCGGGCCGCCGCGACCAGACCGTTGAGGCTCCCGCTGGTGCACACCACGCGCCAGTCCCGGCCCTGCCGCTCCAGGGCCTCCAGGGCGAGCGCGCGGGTGATGCCCGGCGGCGGGTAGACGATCAGCGGCACCGGGCGGTCCGGGTCGAGCCGGAGGCGCTCCGCCCCGATCCACACCAGCCGGTCGTGCCGGACCAGCTCGCCCCGCGTGTCCTCGGGGCGCCGCTTGGCCAGGACGAGGTCCAGCTTCCCGGCGGCCAGCTGCTCGTGCAGCGTGCCCGACAGCTCGACCGTCAGCTCCAGGTCGACCTCCGGGTGCTCGTGCCGGAAGCCCTCCAGGATCTCCGGCAGCCGGGTCAGCACGAAGTCCTCCGAGGCGCCGAAGCGCAGCCGGCCGCGCAACCGGGTGCCCGTGAAGAACGCCGCCGCCTGCTCGTGCACCTCCAGGATCCGGCGCGCGAAGCCGAGCATGGCCTCGCCGTCCTCCGTCAGCTCCACGGAGTGCGTGTCCCGGGTGAACAGCGTGCGCCCGGCGGCGTCCTCCAGTCGCCGCACGTGCTGGCTGACCGTCGACTGCCGCAGTCCGAGCCGCCGTGCGGCCTGCGTGAAGCTCAGCGTCTGCGCCACCGACAGGAACGTGCGCAACTGGGACGTGTCGTACATGGGTGCCAGGTTATCGCGATACGTGATGATAGTGAGAGCCGTATACGGGATTCCCGATCGCCGGAGCGGGGAGCAGGATGGAAGGGGGCCGCTGCGGCCCCGGACCGACCGAAGTACCAAGCAAGTGGAGCACCGTGAAACGCCTGCACTGGCCGAGCTGGATGCCGATCGACCCCTACATCGTGCTGCTCCTCGGGACGGTGGGTCTCGCCGCACTGTTCCCGGCACGCGGGTCGGCCGCGGATGTCGCCTCCGGTGCCTCCACGGCGGCGGTCGCCCTCCTGTTCTTCCTGTACGGCGCCCGGCTGTCCACCCGTGAGGCGCTCGACGGGCTGCGGCACTGGCGGCTCCACATCACGGTCCTGGCCTGCACCTTCCTCGTCTTCCCGCTGCTCGGGCTCGCGGCCCGCGGCCTGGTGCCGGTGGTCCTGACGCACCCGCTCTACCAGGGCCTGCTCTTCCTCACGCTCGTCCCCTCGACCGTGCAGTCGTCGATCGCCTTCACCTCGATGGCCCGCGGCAACGTGCCCGCCGCGATCTGCGCGGGCTCCTTCTCCTCCCTCGTCGGCATCGTCGCCACCCCGTTGCTCGCGGCCTCACTGCTCGGCGGCAACGGGGGCGGGTTCTCCGCCGGCTCGCTGCTGAAGATCGTGCTGCAACTGCTGGTGCCGTTCCTCGCCGGGCAGCTGCTGCGCCGCTGGATCGGAGACTTCGTCACCCGGCACAGGAAGGTCCTCGCCCTGGTGGACCGCGGCTCGATCCTGCTCGTCGTCTACACCGCGTTCAGCGCGGGCATGGTGCAGGGCATCTGGCACCAGGTCAGCCCCGCCCGGCTCGGCGGCCTGGTCGTCGTCGAGGCCGTGATCCTCGCGGTGATGCTGCTGCTGACCTGGTACGGCGGCAAGGCGCTGCGCTTCGGCCGGGCGGACCGCATCGCGATCCAGTTCGCCGGCTCGAAGAAGTCCCTGGCCGCCGGGCTGCCCATGGCGAGCGTCCTGTTCGGCGCGCAGGCGGCACTCGCCGTGCTGCCGCTGATGCTCTTCCACCAGATGCAGCTGATCGTGTGCGCGGTGATCGCCAAGCGGCGCGGCCGGGAAGCGGCGGCGGAGGTCACCGCGCGGCAGCCAGTCGCAACGACACGAACCGTGGTCGGTACAGGGACACGTTCCGGCTGAGCCGGTCGGCGGCGCCGGTGGTGTCCAGCCAGTTGACGTCGTAGCTCAGCACGAGCCGCCCCTCTCCGCTCAGCACCGGATGCGCCTGCGGGTTGTAGGCGGCGACCTGTCCCTCGGGCAGCGGCGGGCTGAACTCCTTCGCCGGACCGTGCCACGGCCCGGCGGGCGAGCAGGCCCAGTAGGAGGCGATGGTGGTCAGCCCCTTCGGACCGGCGGCCATCGTGAACAGCACATATGTGCCGCCCTCCCGGACGACCGAGAACGCGCTGCCCACGCCCTTGCGCCGCCCGTCCCCCAGCACGGGCCGGGGGCGGGCGCCGGGCACCCACGCCGAACCGCTCCAGTACTGCCAGGCCGACGGATCGCCGAGCGCGCCCTCCGGCACGCGGGCCGCGTACGCGTGCGAGGCGGGCCGGGAGGCGGCCCGGCCGTCGTCGCCGCCGAACACATAGGTCCAGCCGTCCTCCTCGATCAGCGTCGTACCGAACAGCACCCGCCGGGACGGGTCCGGGACCAGCTGCTGGCCGAGCACCTCGGCGATCGACTCCAGGCGCAGGTCCGGCAGTGACAGCGTGGCGACCTCGGTGGCGGTGGGCACGCCGTAGATCCAGGGGGCCTGTCCTGCCGTGCGCACCCACAGCAGCACCCGGACGACCTGCTCCGGGGAGCCGGGGGAGCGGGGTTCGACGCGGGCGGCGACCGGCCAGCGCCACCGGCCCGGGGCCGGGTCGGCGAACAGCGGGGCGGGCAGGGTGGTGTCGAGCCGGCCGTCGCGCATCAGCACCGCCGAGTTGCGCACCAGCGGCGTGCCGGCGTCCCGCCAGGCGTAGGACTCGCCGTGCGGGTTGGGCGGGCCGTACACCCGGCCCAGATAGGTGTCCGAGAACAGCCACAGCACCCGGCCGTCCGGCAGCCGCACCGAGTGGGTGCCGTCCCCGCCGGTCCAGTCGTCCGTGCGGCCCGCGTCGTCGCCGTAGCGGGCGAACTCCGCGGTGAGGCCGTCGTCCGCCTTCCAGGAACCGACGGTGCGGGCCTGACAGACGTCGTCGTCCGGACCTTCGTCGCCCGGCAGGGCGATGAGCAGGGCGGCGCCGAGGACCAGGACCAGCAGCAGGCCGATCCCGGTTCCCGTGCGCTGTCGTGCTCGTACTGCTCCTGAGTCGTCGGGCACGTTCCGTGACGTTAGTTGCTGCCGCTCACCCGGTCCATGGGGAGCCACAGCACCGTGCCCCGGGGCGCCGCGCCCGAGGCGCCGGAGGCCAACTCCTCGTCGCTCAGGGCCCGTTTCCACACCCGGACGTCGTCGATCGCCCCGGTGAGGAAGGCCCGGCTGTCCATGCGCTGGCCGATGTGCACCCCGAACGGGGAGTTGCGGCTGACCGAGCCCGGCACGTCCGCGGTGCCGATCGCCTCGCCGTCGAGGAAGAGCGTCAACTGCCCTCCGCCGCGGCGCAGGGCCAGATGGTGCCAGCGGCCGTCGTTGTGGGCTCCGTCGGTCGACACCGAGGCGGACCTGACGGTCGTCGCGCCCGAACGGGTGGTGATCAGACCCCGGATCCGGTTGCTCGCCGGTTCTCCCCGCAGCCAGATCTGCGGCTGGGTGGTGCCGATGCCGCCCATCCACAGGAAGGGCTGCTCGCCGCTCGTGGCCGTGTAGCGGACGTGCAGCGAGGCCGTGAAGTCCCCTTCCCCGAGCGGGAGCCGGGACCGGTAGGGCAGCCGTACGGCGTCGTCGGTGCCGTCGAAGGCCAGCGCGCCGCCGCGGACACCGGCCGTGCGCCGGGCACCGCCGAGCACCGCCGCGGGTCTGGCGCCCGCCGCCGCGTCGCGTGTGGTCGGGTCGGCGCCCCGGCGCGGCTTCAGCCAGTCCTCGGTGAAGCGGGCGAAGCGGATCTCGTCGCGCGCGTCGACCGCGCCGCCCTCGTACAGCAGGCCCACCGTGCTGCCGTCGAGGGCCGCCATGTCGGAGTAGCCGGACCAGTCCGTGGTGACGACCGTGCCCCGGTCCACGCTCTCCCAGGTGCGCCCGCCGTCGTAGGAGGAACGGACCATCATCGTGCGGCGGCGGTCGGGGTCGGCCGGAGCGGACAGCAGCATCCGGTCGCCGAGGCGCAGGGTCGCGCCCTGGACCTGCGGGGTGTACAGGCCGGGCAGGTCACGGAACGGGCCGGCGAAGCTGTCGCCGCCGTCCGTGCTGACGGTCTGGGAACGGTGGCCCAGGTCGGTGCCGTCCTGCTCCCGGCCGCTGACGAGCAGGGCGCCGTCGGCGCGTTCGGTGAGCGTCACCTCGGACGGCTTCTGCCGGAACACGCCGTCCTGCCCTATGGGCCAGGTGTCCGTGGCGCCGACGCGCCAGGAGTCACCGCCGTCGTCGCTGACGACCAACGCGGCATGGTTGGCGGAGACCCGGCTGCCGTTCCACGTCTCGGTGTTGACGCCGATCACCAGCCGACCGGCGTGCTTGCCGCGGGTCAGCTGGATGCCGTGCACGGGACCGGTCGCGTACCAGGAGTTCCAGTGCTCGGGCAGGATCTCGTCGCTCAGATCGCGCGGCTTGGACCAGGTGCGGCCGTCGTCGTCGCTGTACTGCAGGTGCGGGGTGCGGTCGCAGGGGACGGTGCAGTTGCCGGCGTCCGTGCGGCCGGTGTTGTACGTCTCGGCCAGCACGATCCGGCCGGTTTCGCGGTCCACGACGGGAGCCGGGTTGCCGTGGGTGTCGCCCGCACCCTCGGTGACGACCTGGAGCGGCCCCCAGGTGCGGCCGCCGTCGGTGGAACGCTTGACGACGATGTCGATGTCGGCCGCGTCACCGCAGTTGAGGACGCGCCCCTCGGCGAACGCCAGCAGCGCGCCGCTGGTGGTGCGCACGATCGCCGGGATCCGGAAGCAGGCGTAGCCCGGGTCCTGCGAGGCCTTGAAGAGCACCTGCTGGTCGAACTCGGCTGATTTCGAGGTGGGTTGGCCGTACGCAACCGGGGCGGTGGGCGCGAGCAGCGTCCCGGCGGCGACGGCGGCTGTCAGGGTGCATCTCAGACGTGCGCGAAGACTTGACGGCATGGTGCGACCTGCCCTTCATGCGTCTGTCGGCCGGACCACCGGGGCATGGGAGAAGACATCCGGTCATCCGGACATTCCACGTCCAATGGGTAGGCCACAGACGGTACTTGGGTTCTCAGACCCCCCACAAGAAGCGTGCGTCAGGGGATCAGGACGACCTTGCCCAGGTTGGAGCGCCCCTCGATCTCCCCGTGCGCCTTGGCCGCGTCCTCCAGGGCGAACTCCCCGTGCACGACCGGCCTGAGCTCTCCCGCGGCGAACAACCGCCACAGTTCCTCGCGCCACCCCTCGTACACCTCGGGCTTGCCGCGGGCGATACGGGCCATCTGGAAGCCGATCACCGACTTGGCCCCCACGAGCAGGTCGTATGCCTGGATGGTGCCGCCGCCCGAGCTGTACGCCACCAGCCGCCCTTCCGGGACGAGCGCGTGCAGGGCCGGAGTGAGCAGCTCGCCGCCGACCGCGTCCAGGACGTAGTCGACCGGGGTGCCCCAGCCGGTGTCGCCGTATGTGATGACGTGGTCGGCGCCGAGGCCCCGGACGAAGTCGGCCTTGGACGGGTCGGAGACGGCTCCCACGACCCGGCCGGCGCCGCGCGTCCTGGCCAGTTGCAGGGCCAGGTGGCCGACGCCGCTCGCGGCCGCGGTGACCAGGGCCGCCTCGCCCGGCTCGGGGCGGGCCGCCTCCAATGCGCCGAGGGCGACCAGTCCGCTGCGGACCAGGGCGACCGCGTCGACGGCGCTCGCGTCCGCCGGAACCGGGGAGGCCATGGCCTCGTGCAGCAGCGCGAAGTCGGCGTAGCCGTGGCCGAAGCAGAGCCCGGTCACCCGGTCGCCGGTACCGAAGTCCGAGACGCCCTCTCCGACGGCCATGACCTCGCCGGCGATCTCGCCGCCGAGCGGGACGGGCTCGTCCGCCTCGGTGACCTTGCGGACGACCGGGAGCGTCACGCCGACGGCTTCCGTGCGCACGAGGAGCTCTCCGGGGCCGGGCCGGGGGAGTGGCGCCTCCTCGACGAACAGGGGGCCGCCTCGGGATTCGTAGCGGACGCGGCGCATCGCACCTCCGGGGTCGTTGGTGGTCCCCATGACTTCATTGGGAAGCCCAACGGTATAGGAGGATCATAGGGAGAACCAACGTTTGTGTGGTTAGGCTGCGCCCATGTCGGAAGCCCCCCTCCCCTCGATCCGCTCCCTGCCCAGCTGGCTGCTCGGCCGCGCCGCCGCCCGCGGCCGGGCCCTGGTGGCCGAGGCGCTGGCCGGGGAGGACATGCGGATGTGGCACCACGTGGTGCTGTCCGCCGTCCGCGACCTCGCACCGGTCGCCCAGGCCGACCTCGGCCGCGGGGTCCGGCTGGACCCCAAGGACCTGGTCGGCGTGCTCAACGACCTCCAGTCGGCCGGGTTGGTGGTCCGCGAACCCGACCCGAAGGACCGCCGCAAGAACGCGGTGTCCCTCACCGGGCGGGGAGCGCGGCTGCTGAAGCGCTGCGAGAAGGCGGCCCGCGCCGCCAACGACGAACTGCTCGCACCGCTGTCCGCGGCCGAGCGCGAGCAGTTCATGGCGATGCTGCACCGGATATCCGCCACGGCCGACTAGACCCGCCCCGGCCAGGCCGGGACGGGCCCCGGTGCCTCGCCGGGCAGGCCGAGACGGGGCCCCTGCGGCGCAGGGGGCGCTCCCCGCCGGTCGGGGCCCCGCCGCCGTGTCGCGGAAAGGACCTGCTCAGCCCTGGGCGGCCGCGGCCCGCACAGCGATCCGGTCCTCACCCGCGTACACGTTCATGGAACTGCCCCGCAGGAAGCCCACCAGCGTCAGACCCGCCTCGGCGGCCAGGTCCACCGCCAGCGAGGACGGGGCCGACACCGCCGCCAGCACCGGGATGCCCGCCATCACGGCCTTCTGCGCCAGCTCGAAGGAGGCCCGGCCCGAGACGAGCAGGACCGTCCGCGACAGCGGCAGCTCCCCGTTCTGCAGGGCCCGGCCGACCAGCTTGTCGACCGCGTTGTGCCGGCCCACGTCCTCCCGGACGTCCAGCAGCTCGCCCTCTTCCGAGAACAGGGCCGCCGCGTGCAGGCCCCCGGTCCGGTCGAAGACCCGCTGGGCCGCGCGCAGCCGGTCGGGGAGGCCCGCGAGCAGCTCGGGGGAGACCCGGACCGGGGGAGTGTCGGCGATGGGCCACCGGGCCGTGGTGCGCACCGCGTCCAGTGACGCCTTGCCGCACAGCCCGCAGGAGGACGTGGTGTAGACGTTGCGCTCCAGCGTGATGTCGGGGATCTCCACGCCCGGCGCCGTCTTCACGTCCACCACGTTGTACGTGTTCGAGCCGTCGGCCGTCGCCCCGGCGCAGTAGACGATGTTCTGCAGATCCTGCTGCCCGGCCAGCACCCCCTCGCTCACCAGGAACCCCGCGGCCAGCGCGAAGTCGTCCCCAGGGGTGCGCATGGTGATCGCCAGGGGTTTGCCGTTGAGCCGGATCTCCATCGGCTCCTCGGCGACGAGCGTGTCCGGGCGGCTGGAGACCACCCCGTCCCGGATGCGGATCACCTTGCGTCGTTCCGTGACTCGTCCCATGTCCAGTTCAGTCCCGGTTCTGTACGTGCTGGTAGCCGAAGCGGCCCTTGATGCAGAGGTTGCCGTGGGTCACCGGATTGTCGTGCGGAGAGGTGACCTTCACGATCTCATTGTCCTGTACGTGCAGCGTCAGGTTGCAGCCCACTCCGCAGTACGCGCACACCGTGGTCGTCTCCGTCTGCCGCGCCTCGTCCCAGGTACCCGCCGCGCGCATGTCGAACTCGGACTTGAACGACAGCGCGCCCGTGGGGCACACCTCGATGCAGTTCCCGCAGTACACGCACGCCGAGTCGGTCAGCGGCGCGTCGTGCTCCACGGCGATCCGGGCGTCGAAACCGCGCCCGGCGACCGAGATCGCGAAGGAGTTCTGCCACTGGTCGCCACAGGCGTCGACGCACTTGTAGCAGAGGATGCATTTGTCGTAATCCCTGACATACAGGTCGTTGTCGACCCTCGGTTCCTCGTTCAGCCGCGCGGCGTCCGGGCCGAAGCGGTCGGGTTTCGCCTCGTACTCCTTGAGCCACCCGGCGACCTTCGGGGTCGTCGACAGGTCGACCGAGGACGCGAGCAGTTCCAGGACGACCTTGCGGCTGTGCCGGGCGCGCTCGGTGTCCGTGCGGACCTCCATGCCCGGCTCGGCCTTGCGGGAGCAGGCCGGGACGAGGGTCCTCGCCCCCTCGACCTCGACGACGCAGACCCGGCAGGCGTTCTTGGGACGCAGGGTGTCGCCCTCGCACAGGGTCGGGATGTCCTTCCCGGCCGCCCGGCAGGCGTCCAGGATGGTCGAGCCCTCGGGGACCCGGGCCTCCTCGCCGTCGAGCGTGAACTCCAGCATGCGGCGCGGGATCCCCAGCGGTGTGACGGTCATTCGTACGCCCCCAGACGGTCGATGGCGGATTCCACGGCGTTCCACGCGGTCTGCCCCAGACCGCAGATCGAGGCGTCCCGCATGGCGCGGCCGACCTCCCGCAGCAGCGCGATGTCCCCGGCGGCGTCGGCGCCCGTGCGCTCCACGATCCGGTGCAGTGCCTCCTCCTGCCGCACCGTCCCGACCCGGCAGGGCACGCACTGCCCGCACGACTCGTCGCGGAAGAACTCCGCGATGCGCAGCAGCAGCCGGGGCAGGGGCACACTGTCGTCGAAGGCCATGACGACCCCCGAGCCGAGCGTCGTGCCCGCCTCCCTCGTGCCTTCGAAGGTGAGCGGCACATCCAGCTCGTCAGCCCGCACGAAACCGCCGGCCGCCCCGCCGAGCAGCACCGCCCGCAGCCCCTCGCGCACCCCGGCCAGGGTGAGCACCTCGCCCAGCGTCGCGCCGAACGGCACCTCGTAGACACCGGGCCGCTCCACACTCCCGGACACGCAGAACAGCTTCGGCCCGGTGGAGCGCCCGGTGCCGATGGCCGCGTACGCCGGGGCGCCCATGGTCAGGACCGGCAGGACGTTGACCAGCGTCTCGACGTTGTTCTCGACGGTCGGCTTGCCGAACAGGCCCTTCTCCACCGGGAACGGGGGCTTGGAGCGGGGCTCGCCCCGGTAGCCCTCGATGGAGTTGAACAGGGCCGTCTCCTCACCGCAGATGTAGGCGCCCGCGCCCCGCCGGATCTCGATGTCGAACGCGTAGCCCTGCCCGAGGACGTCGTCGCCGAGCAGTCCGCGCGCACGGGCCTGCGTGATCGCGTGCTCCAGCAGGCGCAGGGCGCGCGGGTACTCGCCGCGCAGATACAGGTAGCCCTTGTGGGCGCCGGTCGCGTACCCGGCGATCGTCATCGCCTCGACCAGCGCGTACGGGTCGCCCTCCATCAGCACCCGGTCCTTGAAGGTGCCCGGCTCCGACTCGTCGGCGTTGCAGACGAGGTAGTGCGGACGGTCGGGCTGCGACGCCGTGGCCTGCCATTTGCGGCCGGTGGGGAAGGCGGCGCCGCCGCGCCCGACCAGGCCCGAGTCGGTCACCTCGCGGATGACGCCGGCGGGACCCAGCTCGAAGGCTCTGCGCAGGGCGGTGTAGCCGCCGTGGGCGCGGTAGTCGTCGAGGGACGACGGGTCGACCACGCCGACGCGGTGCAGCAGCGTCAGCCCGTCCTGCCCCGCCTGGGGCACCGCCAGCGCGGCCGGCGGCTCCTCGGGCGCGGAACCGGGCGAGGACGCGGCGAGCACGGCCGCCTCGACGGTCGCCGGCGCCGAGACCGCCGTGCGGACGGGATCCCCGGCCCTGACCGCCAGCGCGGCCGGGGCGCGTTCGCACAGACCCAGGCACGGGCTGCGCTCGACGCTCACCCCGCTGCCGGGGCCCAGCCGCGCCTCGATCCCGGCGCACAGCTGCGGCGCCCCGGCCGCCGCGCACGCCAGGTCCGTGCACACATGGAGCACGGTCGCCGGACGCGGCTTGACAGAGAACATGGCGTAGAAGGTGGCGACCCCGTAGGCCTCCGCCGGCGGCACCGTCAGCCGCCGGCACAGGTAGTCGAGGGCACCCTCGCTGATCCAGCCGATCCGGTCGTTGACGGCGTGCAGCCCCGGCAGCAGCAGGTCGCGGCGGTCCCGGGCCTCGCGTCCGCCACGCGCCCACCTCAGATCGGCGGCGCGCATCTCATCGCGGGCGGCGCCCTCCCAGGACGACTCGGGGGGCCCGAGCAGGGCGTCGACGGCCGCCCGCTCCTCGTCCGTCGGCTTGCTGTCACCGAAGTGCAGGTCCACTTGCGTCACCCCACGATGGTCGCGATGGGCAGTTTCTCGATCCGGATCGCCGACGCCTTGAACTCCGCCGTCCCCGCGATCGGGCAGTTCGCCTCGATCGTCAGCGCGTTGGTGTCCACCTCGTCCGGGAAGTGCATGGTCATGAAGGCGAGCCCGGGCCGCAGCGCGGGGTCCACCCACACGGGCGCGGTCACCGACCCGCGCCGCGAGGTCACCTGGACGTGCTCGCCGACCACGACCCCGTAGCGCTCGGCGTCCTCCGGGCTCAGCTCGATGAACTCGCCGCGCCTGAGCGGCGAGGCGTAACCGCCGCTCTGCACCCCGGTGTTGTACGAGTCGAGCCGCCGCCCGGTGGTGAGCCGGATCGGGTACCGCTCGTCGGTGAGGTCCACCGGCGGGTCGTGCTGCACGATCCCGAACGGCGCGAGCCGCCCGCGCCGCGCGGGGTCGGTCTCCCACAACCGCCCGTGCAGATACGTCGGCTCGAGATCGTCCGTACTCGGGCAGGGCCACTGGATGCCCTGGTGCTCCTCCAGGCGCTCGTACGTCATGCCGTAGTGGTCGGGCGAGACGGACCTGAGCTCGTTCCACACGGTCTCGGCGTCGGCGTACTTCCAGTCGTGCCCGAGCCGGGCCGCGAGGTCGCAGATGATGTCGATGTCCTCGCGGGCCTCGCCGGGCGGGGTGACGGCCTTGCGGACGCGCTGGACCCGCCGCTCGCTGTTGGTGGTCGTGCCCTCCGTCTCCGCCCAGCCGGCGGTCGCCGGCAGCACGACGTCCGCGAGCTGGGCCGTCTTCGTGAGGAAGATGTCCTGCACCACCAGGAAGTCCAGGCCCTTCAGCCGCCGCACGGCCTGCTCGGTGTCCGCCTCGGACTGCGCCGGGTTCTCGCCGATGCAGTAGACGGCCCGGAGCGTGCCGTCCTCCATGGCCTCGAACATCTCCGTGAGGTTCAGGCCGTAGTGCGGCTGGATGACGGTGTCCCAGGCCGCCTCGAACTTCAGGCGGGTGTCCGGGTCGAGGATGTCCTGGAAGCCGGGCAGCCGGTTGGGGATCGCGCCCATGTCGCCGCCGCCCTGCACGTTGTTCTGCCCGCGCAGCGGCTGCAGGCCCGAGGCGTAGCGGCCGACGTGCCCGGTGAGCAGCGAGAGGTTGATCAGGGCGCGGACGTTGTCGGTGCCGTTGTGGTGCTCGGTGATGCCGAGGGTCCAGCACAGCTGGGCCCGCTCGGCACGGGCGTAGGCGTGCGCCAGCTCCCGGACGGCCGCCGCCGGTACGCCCGTCACCTTCTCGGCGAGCGACAGCGTCCACGGCTCGACCAGGGCCTTGTACTCCTCGAAGCCGCTGGTCGCCCGCTCGATGAACGTCTCGTTCGCCAGCCCCGCGTGAATGATCTCGCGGCCGATCGCGTGCGCCATCGGGATGTCCGTGCCGACGTTGAGCCCCATCCAGCTCTCCGCCCACTCGGCGGTCGACGTCCGGCGCGGATCGACCGCGTACATCCGGGCGCCGTTCCTGATCCCCTTCAGCACGTGCTGGAAGAAGATCGGGTGTGCGAACCGGGCGTTGGAGCCCCACATCACGATGACGTCGGTGTGCTCGATCTCCTCGTACGACGACGTCCCGCCGCCCGAGCCGAACGCCGCCGACAGGCCCGCCACGCTCGGGGCGTGGCAGGTGCGGTTGCAGGAGTCGACGTTGTTGGTGCCCATGACGACCCGGGCGAACTTCTGCGCCACGTAGTTCATCTCGTTGGTGGCGCGGGCGCAGCTGAACAGGCCGAAGGCGTCACGGTTGCGCCCGAGGCCCAGGGCGGCCCGGTCCAGGGCCTCCTCCCAGGTGGCCTGCCGGAACGGCTCGTCGCGGGAGTCCCTGACGAGCGGGTGGGTGAGCCGGGTGTAGGTCGTGGGGGTCCGGTCGCGTTTCCTCATGCGGCGCTCCTCAGCGCGAGCAGGTCCGAGATGGCGTGCACGGTGCGCAGAGTGGGCACCTCCACGCCGGTGATCTCCGCCAGTTCGACGACCGCCGCGAGCAGCACGTCGAGTTCGAGCGGCTTGCCGCGCTCCAGGTCCTGGAGCGTGGACGTGCGGTGGTCCCCGACCCGCTCGGCACCCGCGAGCCGGCGCTCGATGGAGACACCGACCTCGCAGCCGAGGGCCTCGGCGACCGCCAGCGTCTCGGTCATCATGATCTCGATGACCTTGCGGGTGCCGCCGTGCAGGCACATCTGCCGCATGGTCGCGCGGGCCAGGGCGCTGATCGGGTTGAAGGAGATGTTGCCGAGCAGCTTGACCCAGATGTCGCCGCGCAGGTCCGGTTCGACCGGGCACTTCAGCCCGCCCGCCTGCATGGCCTCACTGAACGCGAGACAGCGCGCGGAGCGGCTGCGGTCCGGCTCACCGATGGAGAACCGCGTGCCCTCCAAGTGCCGTACGACGCCCGGTCCTTCGAGTTCGGTCGCCGCGTAGACGACACAGCCGACGGCCCGTTCGGGCGCGAGCACCGCACTGACCGCGCCGTCCGGGTCGACACTCTCGACACGATGGCCGTCGTACGGGCCGCCGTGCCGGTGGAAGTACCACCAGGGGATGCCGTTCTGGGCCGCGACGACCGAGGTCGTCTCGTGCAGCAAGGGCGCGATCAGCGGCCCGCACGCCGCGTACGCGTTGGCCTTCAGGCCCAGGAAGACATGGTCGACCGGGCCGACTTCGGCCGGGTCGTCGGTGGCGTGGGGGTGCGCGGTGAAGTCACCGCGTGGGCTGCGCACCCGGACTCCGTGCTGCCTCATGGCCGCCAGATGCGGTCCACGGGCGATGAGATGCACCTCGGCGCCCGCGCGGTGGAGCGCGGCGCCGACGTAGGCGCCGATGGCACCGGCGCCGAGAACTGCGACTTTCACGGGAACACTCCGTTCGGTTTGAGGGATACCGCGGAGGTGGCTGCCGTCCGGCCGCCCACGGGTCACGTACGGCTCGGCGTATGGCTCGCGGACGGCTTGTGTCGACGAAATATTGTCTACAGTATGGAGGTTGGGGCGGCAAGAGTCCGCGCGCCGACCGTTCGGCGCATGCCGCATACCGTTCACCGCATACGGTCGACGCCGCGTCTTCTCAACGCCCTCGCGGATCTCTACCGTCCGGGGTTCATGAGTCCCCCAGTCGCGCCCCCGGGCTGGAGCCGCTGGCTCGTTCCGCCCGCCGCTCTCTCCGTACATCTCTCCATCGGCCAGGCCTACGCCTGGAGCGTGTTCAAACCGCCCCTCGAATCCGCGCTCGGCCTCAGCGGCACCCAGAGCGCGCTGCCCTTCCAGCTCGGCATCGTCATGCTCGGCCTGTCCGCCGCGTTCGGCGGCACCCTCGTGGAGCGCAACGGCCCGCGCTGGGCGATGACCGTCGCGCTGCTCTGCTTCTCCTCCGGCTTCCTGCTCTCCGCGCTGGGCGCGTTCCTGGAGCAGTACTGGCTGATCGTCCTCGGCTACGGCTTCGTCGGCGGCATCGGTCTCGGCATCGGCTACATCTCGCCCGTCTCCACGCTGATCAAGTGGTTCCCGGACCGGCCCGGCATGGCCACCGGCATCGCCATCATGGGCTTCGGCGGCGGCGCCCTCATCGCCTCGCCGTGGTCGGCCCAGATGCTGGAGTCCTTCGGCGGCGACAGCTCCGGCATCGCACTGGCCTTCCTGGTGCACGGGCTGTCGTACGCCGTGTTCATGCTGCTGGGTGTGCTGCTGGTCCGGGTTCCGCGCACCGCCCCGCAGGCGCGGGGAACCACCTCGGCGGCCCCCGCCGGCCCGCAGGTCTCCGCGAACCAGGCGCTGCGCACCCCGCAGTTCTGGCTGCTGTGGATCGTGCTCTGCATGAACGTCACCGCCGGCATCGGCATCCTGGAGAAGGCCGCGCCGATGATCACGGACTTCTTCGCGGACACCTCCACCCCGGTGTCGGTCACGGCCGCCGCCGGATTCGTCGCGCTGCTGTCCGCGGCGAACATGGCCGGCCGCCTCGGCTGGTCCTCGACGTCCGACCTCATCGGCCGCAAGAACGTCTACCGCGTCTATCTGGGCGTCGGCGCCCTGATGTACGCCCTCATCGCCCTGTTCGGCGACTCCTCCAAGCCGCTGTTCGTCCTGTGCGCGCTGGTCATCCTCTCCTTCTACGGCGGCGGTTTCGCCACGGTTCCGGCCTATCTGAAGGATTTGTTCGGTACGTACCAGGTCGGTGCCATCCACGGACGGCTGCTCACCGCCTGGTCCACGGCCGGGGTGCTCGGCCCGCTGATCGTGAACTGGATCGCCGACCGGCAGGAGGAGGCGGGCCGGCACGGCGCGTCCCTGTACGGGCTGTCCTTCGTCATCATGATCGGGCTGCTCGTCGTCGGCTTCGTCGCCAACGAACTGGTGCGGCCCGTCGACCCCCGCCACCACGTCCCCGCCCCGAAGGAGGCCGCCCATGTCGAGCGACAGCAGTCAGAGTCCGCCTAGCCCGGACCGGCGGTGGCTGATCGCCCTCGCCTGGGTGTGGGTGGGCGTACCGCTCGCCTACGGGCTGTACGAGCTCGTCCGCAAGGCGACGCAGCTGTTCACCGGGTAGGAGCCGGGCACGGGCAGGAGCCCGGGCGCGGGTGGCAGCCGGGGCGCCGGGTGGGCGTTCGACAGGTGTCCGGGCGTCCGAGCTCCTGACCGAAGCTGACAACCCCGGCGCCGGTTTCCTGTCGCCTTGGCTGCCGTCGTACCCGTGAGTCACTGATCAGACTGGTGGATCCGCTACCCAGAGTACGAGGGGGATCCACCCAATGAACGGCTCGCGCATCGCCGCCGTCGGCCACTACCAGCCCGCCAAGGTCCTCACCAACGAGGACCTGGCGGGCCTGGTCGACACCAGTGACGAGTGGATCAGGAGCCGGGTGGGCATCCGCACGCGTCACATCGCCGGACCCGACGAGCCGGTCGACGAGCTGGCCGCCCACGCCGCCGCCAAGGCGCTCGCCGCGGCCGGGCTGACCCCGGCGGACATCGACCTGGTCCTGGTCGCGACCTCCACCGCCGTCGACCGCTCGCCCAACATGGCCGCCCGGGTCGCGGCCCGTCTGGGCATCCCGCAGGCCGCCACCATGGACCTCAACGTCGTGTGCGCCGGCTTCACCCACGCCCTGGCCACCGCCGACCACGCCGTCCGCGCGGGGGGCGCGAGCAGGGCGCTGGTCATCGGGGCCGACAAGATGTCCGAGGTGACCGACTGGAGCGACCGCACCACGTGCGTGCTCGTCGGCGACGGGGCGGGGGCCGCGGTGGTCGAGGCCGCCGGCGAGCCGGCCATCGGACCGGTGCTGTGGGGCTCGGTTCCCGAGATGGGCAACGCGGTGCGCATCGAGGGCACTCCGCCGCGCTTCGCCCAGGAAGGGCAGAGCGTCTACCGCTGGGCCACCACACAGCTCCCGCCCATCGCGCGCCGGGCCTGCGAGCGGGCCGGGCTGGAGCCGGCGGACCTCGCCGGAGTGGTGCTGCACCAGGCGAACCTGCGCATCATCGAACCTCTCGCGGAGAAGATCGGCGCCGTCAACGCGGTCGTCGCCCGCGATGTCACCGAGTCCGGCAACACCTCGGCCGCGAGCATCCCGCTGGCCTTCTCGAAACTGGTCGAGAAGGGGGCGCTCACCACGGGCGATCCGGTGCTGCTGTTCGGCTTCGGAGGGAACCTGTCGTACGCGGGACAGGTCGTGCGCTGCCCCTGAGTCCAGGTCGGTTCCTCGTGGTGTGACACGGTCAACTCCCCGAAGCCCTGGCTCTTGTGCGCCGTAGACTGTAGACGAAAGACAATCAATACTGACTCTGCGGCGATACCGGCTCGCGCCGCGCTCTGCACGGCCCTGCCGAGGAGGGGGACCGCGATGCTGTCGACAGGCCTGCCCCAGGGGGCGGTACCCAAGCTGGAACGCCCGGGTCCGCTGCGCGACCGTGTCTACGAGGCACTGCTCGAACTCATCACCACCCGTGCGCTGCAGCCCGGCCAGCATCTCGTCGAGAGTGAACTCGCCGGGCATCTCGGGGTCTCCCGGCAGCCGGTGCGCGAGGCGTTGCAGCGGCTCAACACCGAGGGGTGGGTCGATCTGCGGCCCGCCCAGGGCGCGTTCGTGCACGAGCCGACGGAGGAGGAGGCCGACCAGCTCCTCACGGTCCGTACGCTCCTGGAGGCCGAGGCCGCCCGGCTCGCGGCGGCCAACGCCACCAGCGCGGGCATCGCCGACCTCGAAGCCCTGTGCGCCGAGGGCGAGAAGGCCGTCGAGGCCGATGACGTGGACGGGGCCGTCGCGATGAACGCCCGCTTCCACGCCAAGATCATGGAGCTCGCCGGCAACGCGGTCCTCGCCGAACTGGCCGCCCAGGTCGACCGGCGCGTGCGCTGGTACTACACGCCCGTGGCGCGCCGGCGCGGCCATCAGTCCTGGATCGAGCACCGCGAGCTGATCGCCGCGGTCTCCGACCGGGACGAACAGCGCGCCACCCGGCTCATGCGCGAACACACCGAGCACACACGCCGGTCGTACCACGCGCGTTCCCACTCGTAGCTCGATGGCTCCGCGGCTCCTTCGCGGGGCACCCGTCACCGCCTCTTTGTCCTTTGAGTGGAAAAAGTAGGGGGCAATTCCTGCGCGACTTCTTCCCACTCCCGGCAGCCGCTGCTACGTTCCCTCCGAAAGCAAGCCACCGCGGTGGCGGAAAGCCGGCGCGCACAGGCCGATCGAGGCGGGGAGGGGCTCGTGAGACGCATGACCGCACGACCCGGAAACTCCCACCAGGCCCGACTGCTCCGGCTGTTGCGCGACGGCGGACCCAACTCCCGTGCCCAGCTGGGCGACCAGGTCGATCTCTCGCGGTCCAAGCTGGCCGTGGAGGTGGACCGGCTGCTGGAGACGGGGCTGGTCGTGGCCGACGGACTCGCCGCCTCGCGCGGTGGCCGCCGCTCCCACAACATCCGGCTCAACCCCGAACTGCGCTTCCTCGGCGTCGACATCGGCGCGACCTCGGTCGACGTCGCCGTCACCAACGCCGAGCTGGAGACCCTCGGGCACCTCAACCAGCCCATGGACGTGCGCGAAGGCCCCGTCGCGGTCTTCGAGCAGGTCCTGGCCATGGCCGCGAAACTGCGGGCCACCGGGCTCGCGGACGGATTCGACGGCGCCGGCATCGGCGTCCCGGGCCCGGTCCGCTTCCCCGAGGGCATCCCGGTGGCACCACCGATCATGCCCGGCTGGGACGGCTTCCCCGTGCGGGAGGCGCTCAGCCAGGAACTCGGCTGCCCCGTCATGGTCGACAACGACGTGAACCTCATGGCGATGGGGGAGCAGCACGCAGGTGTCGCCCGCACCGTCGCCGACTTCCTCTGCGTCAAGATCGGCACCGGCATCGGCTGCGGCATCGTCGTCGGCGGTGAGGTCTACCGCGGTACGACGGGCAGCGCCGGCGACATCGGGCACATCCAGGCCGTCTCCGACGGCCGCCCCTGTGCCTGCGGCAACCGGGGCTGCCTGGAGGCCCACTTCAGCGGGGCCGCCCTGGCCCGTGACGCCACGGAGGCCGCCCAGCAGGGGCTTTCGCCCGAACTGGCCCAACGGCTCGAGGCGAACGGCGGCCTCACCGCCGTCGACGTCTCCGGCGCGGCCGCCGCGGGCGACGCCACCGCCCTCGATCTGATCCGCGAGGGCGGAAACCACACCGGCCAGGTCATCGCCGGCCTGGTCAGCTTCTTCAACCCCGGCCTGGTGGTGATCGGCGGTGGGGTGACCGGCCTCGGTCACACCCTGCTCGCCGCGATCCGCACCCAGGTCTACCGCCAGTCGCTGCCCCTGGCGACCGGCAACCTGCCCATCGTCCTGGGCGAGCTCGGCCCCACCGCCGGCGTCATCGGCGCGGCCCGGCTCATCAGCGACCACCTGTTCTCACCCGCGTAAGCCCGCACCCCCGCACCCCGTACGGCCGCACCAGCACAGCCCACGCTCTGCCCCGCCCTGCCCTGAACACGCCTGTTCGACAAGCGCCCTGACACCGGCCCGCCCGCCAAGGGGAATCCGCATGGCACCAGAACCACCGCTGCTCAGCATGTCCGGCATCACCAAGTCGTTTCCCGGAGTCCGGGCCCTCGACGGCGTCGACCTCGACGTCCAGGCCGGCGAGGTGCACTGCCTGCTCGGCCAGAACGGGGCCGGCAAGTCCACCCTCATCAAGGTGCTGGCCGGCGCCCACCAGCCCGACACGGGGACCATCCGCTGGCGGGGCGAGGAGGTGACGCTCCGCTCGCCGATCGCCGCCATGCGCCTCGGCATCGCCACCATCTACCAGGAACTCGACCTGGTGGAACACCTGTCGGTCGCCGAGAACGTGCACCTGGGCCATGAGCCGACCGCCGCCGGTTTCGTCGTACGCGGCAAGACGGCCAAGGCGTCAACGGCCGCTCTGCTGCGGCGACTCGGGCACGCGGAGATCGATCCGGCCCGGCTGGTCGGCGAACTGTCGGCGGCGCAGCAGCAGATCGTGTCCATGGCGCGCGCGCTCTCCCACGACGTGCGGCTCATCGTGATGGACGAGCCGTCCGCCGCCCTCGACCCGGACGAGGTCGACAACCTCTTCCGCATCGTCGGCGACCTCACCGCCGCCGGAGTCGCCGTCGTCTACATCTCGCACCGCCTGGAGGAGATCCGCCGCATCGGCGACCGGGTGACGGTGCTGAAGGACGGCCGGGCCGTCGCGGGCGGGCTCCCCGCGAAGTCGACCCCGACCCGCGAGGTCGTCGCCCTGATGACCGGACGCAACGTCGAGTACGTCTTCCCGGACCGGCCCGTCTCCCCGCCGCCCGCGGAACCCGTGCTGAGGGTCCAAGGGCTCTCGCGCCAGGGGGAGTTCGAGACACTCGACCTCGAAGTGCGGCCCGGTGAGATCGTCGGCCTCGCCGGACTCGTCGGCTCGGGCCGCTCCGAGATCCTGGAGACGGTCTACGGCGCCCGCAAACCGACGACCGGTCAGGTGCTGGTCGACGGCAGGGCCCTGAAGCCCGGCAGCGTGCGGGCCGCCGTACGGGCCGGACTCGGGCTCGCCCCCGAGGAGCGCAAGGCGCAGGCGCTGCTGATGCTGGAGTCCGTCACCCGCAACGTGTCGGTCTCCTCCATGTCCCGCTTCTCGCGCGGCGGCTGGATCGACCGGGGCGCCGAACTCGGTGCGGCCCGGGCCGCGACCCGCGAACTGTCGCTCCGGCCGGACAACCCGTCCGTGCCCGTGCGCACCCTGTCCGGCGGCAACCAGCAGAAGGCGGTCCTCGCCCGCTGGCTGCTGCGCGGCTGCAAGGTGCTGCTGCTGGACGAACCCACCCGCGGCGTCGACGTCGGCGCCCGCGCGGAGCTCTACGCGGTCATCCGCAGGCTGGCCGACGAGGGCCTCGCCGTGCTGCTGGTCTCCAGCGAGGTGCCCGAGGTGCTCGGCCTCGCCGACCGCGTGCTGGTGCTGCGCGAGGGCCGTGTCGTCCACACGGCACCCGCCCGCGAGCTCGACGAACACCGCGTACTCGACCTGGTCATGGAAGGAAGCCCGGCGTCATGACGCAGCCCGTCTCCCCGCCGCTGGACAGCAGCACCGACAAGGTGCCCCCGGCCCGGCCCCCCGCCTGGCGCGGCCTGCTGATCCGCGCCGACGTCCGCACGCTGTCCCTGCTCGGCGTGCTCGCCGTGCTGATCGTCATCGGCGGCATCACCAAGCCCGACGAGTTCCTCGACACCCGCAATCTGCAACTCGTCCTCACCCAGGCCTCGGTGATCGGTGTCGTCACCGTCGGCATGACCTTCGTCATCGTCTCCGGCGGCATCGACCTGTCGGTCGGCGCGATCGTCGCCCTCGCCTCCGTGTGGGCCACCACCGTCGCCACCCAGGAGTACGGCTTCGCCGGCATCCTCTTCACCGCGGTCGTCGTCGGAGTCGGCTGCGGCCTGGTCAACGGCGTCCTCATCGCCTACGGCGCCATGGTGCCGTTCATCGCCACCCTCGCCATGCTGGCCTCCGCCCGCGGCCTCTCCCTCCAGATCACCGACGGCAGGACGCAGATCGTCACCGTGCCGTCCGTCCTGGACCTCGGGGAGCGCGACGCCTACGTCCTCGGCATCCCGCCCCTGGTCATGGTGTTCGCCGTCGTCACGGTCATCGGCTGGCTGGTGCTCAACCGCACCACCTTCGGACGCCGCACGGTCGCCGTCGGCGGCAACCCGGAGGCCGCCCGGCTCGCCGGCATCGACGTCCGCCGCCAGCGGCTCTACCTCTACCTGCTGTCGGGCCTGTGCTGCGGCATCGCCGCCTTCCTGCTGATCGTCCTGGCCGGCTCCGGCCAGAACACCAACGGCAACCTCTACGAACTCGACGCCATCGCCGCCGCGATCATCGGCGGCACCCTCCTCACCGGAGGCCGGGGCACCATCACCGGCTCCGTCCTCGGCGTCCTGATCTTCACCACGATCACCAACATCTTCGCCCTGAACAACCTGCAGAGCGACGTCCAGCAGATCGCCAAGGGCGCGATCATCGTCGCCGCCGTGCTGGTCCAGCGCCGTACCGCGAGCACGACCTGAGGAAAGGGTTCACCGCCATGCCAGAGATCACGAGCCGCAGAGGACTGCTCTTCGGGGCCGCCGCCGTCTCCGCCGGTGCCCTCATCACAGGGTGCACCAGCAACGAGCCGTCCGAATCCAAGGACGCACCGGCCGGCAACGACCAGCCGGCCGCCGACGACAAGCCCGGCAAGCAGGTCACCATCGGCTTCGCCGGACCGCAGGCCGACCACGGCTGGCTCAACGCCATCAACGACAACGCCAAGAGCCGCGCCGAGAAGTACTCCGACGTCACCCTGGAGATCACCGAGGGCTCCAACGACACCGCCCAGCAGATCGGCCAGATCGAGACCCTCATCAACAAGAAGGTCGACGTCCTGGTCGTGCTGCCCGCCGACGGCAAGGCCCTCACCCAGGTCGGCCTCAAGGCGATGCGCGCCGGCATCCCGGTCGTCAACCTCGACCGCGTCTTCAACACCCCGCAGGCCTACCGCTGCTGGATCGGCGGCGACAACTACGGCATGGGCCTCAACGCCGGGCACTACATCGGCGAGAAGCTCAAGGGCAAGTCCGGCGCCCGCGTCATCGAACTGGCGGGCCTGGACAACCTGGAGCTCACCAAGCAGCGCACCCAGGGCTTCGACGACGCCCTGAAGAACTACCCCAACATCAAGAAGGTCGCCCGGCAGGCCGCCGAGTTCACCGTCGAGTCCGGCCAGGCCAAGATGGCCCAGCTGCTCCAGGCCCAGTCGAAGTTCGACGCGCTGTGGAACCACGACGACGACCAGGGCGTGGGCGCGCTGCGCGCCATCGAGCAGGCCGGGCGCGACGACTTCCTGATGGTCGGCGGCGCCGGCGCCCTGTCCGCCTTCCAAGCCATCAAGCAGGACGACGGCGTGCTCAAGGCGACGGTGCTGTACCCGCCGACCATGGCCGCCTCCGCGATCGACCTCGCCCGCGCCCTCGGCCAGAGCAAGGGCATCGGCGGCCTCGCCGAGTTCGAGATCCCGTCGTCGCTCACGCTCTACTCGGCCGTCGTCGACAAGACCAACATCGACCAGTACATGTCCACCGGCTTCAAGTGAGCCACCCCGCACCCCCCACGTGCGCCACCCCGACCAGGACGAGGAGGACACCCGTATGGGACAGCCGCAAGCGGAGTCAGAAGGGACCGAGGCAGGGAAACCACCCCTGCGCGTGGGGATGGTGGGCTACGCCTTCATGGGCGCCGCCCACTCCCAGGGCTGGCGCACCGCGGGCCGCGTCTTCGACCTGCCGCTGGACCCCGTACAGGCCGTGATCTGCGGCCGGGACGCCGCGGCCGTCCGCGCGGCGGCCGACCGGCACGGCTGGGCCTCCACCGAGAACGACTGGCGGGCCCTGATCGAACGGGACGACGTCGACCTCGTCGACATCTGCACCCCCGGCGACAGCCACGCCGAGATCGCCCTGGCCGCTCTGGCCGCGGGCAAGCACGTCCTGTGCGAGAAGCCCCTCGCCAACTCCGTCGAGGAAGCCACCTCGATGGCGCTGGCGGCCGAAGAGGCCCACGCCCGCGGCCAGGTGGCGATGGTCGGCTTCAACTACCGCCGGGTCCCCGCCACCGCCCAGGCCCGCCGCATGGTCGCCCAGGGCCGTCTGGGCAGGCTGCGGCACGTGCGCGTGACGTACCTCCAGGACTGGCTGGTCGACCCCCAGTTCCCGCTGACCTGGCGGCTGCGCAGGGAGCAGGCGGGCTCGGGCTCGCTCGGCGACCTGGGCGCGCACATCGTCGACCTCGCCCAGTACCTGGTGGGGGAGCCGCTGGCGGGCGTCTCCGCGCTGACGGAGACCTTCGTGAGGGAACGGCCCCTGCCCACCGGCGCCACGAGCGGGCTGTCCGCCGTCACATCCGCCGGCACCGGGCAGGTCACCGTGGACGACGCCGCGCTGTTCACGGCCCGCTTCCCCTCCGGCGCCCTCGCCTCCTTCGAGGCCACCCGCTACGCCACCGGCCGCAAGAACGCCCTGCGCATCGAACTCAACGGGGAGCGCGGCTCGCTCGCCTTCGACCTGGAACGGCTCAACGAGCTGTCCTTCCACGACGCCACCGAGCCCGGCGCTGAGGCCGGATTCCGGCGGATCCTCGTCACCGAACCCGACCACCCCTACCTGGACGCCTGGTGGCCGCCGGGCCACGGCCTCGGCTACGAGCACACCTTCGTCCACCAGGCCCGCGACCTCGTCCACGCCATCGCCGAGGGCCGCCGCCCCGAACCCTCCTTCGCCGACGGGCTGCAGGTGCAGCGCGTGCTCGCGGCGGTCGAGGAGAGCGCCGAGAAGAACTCCGTCTACACGCCGATCGCGGTCTGAGGAGGGCCTGTTTTCGATGCCACGCACCTTCACGCTCTTCACCGGTCAGTGGGCGGACCTGCCCCTGGAGGAGGTCTGCCGCCTGGCCCGCGACTTCGGCTACGACGGCCTCGAACTCGCCTGCTGGGGCGACCACTTCGAAGTCGACAAGGCGCTGGCCGACCCCGGCTATCTCGACGGCCGCCGGGCCCTGCTCGACAAGTACGGCCTGAAGTGCTGGGCCATCTCCAACCACCTGGTCGGCCAGGCCGTCTGTGACGCCATCATCGACGAGCGGCACCAGGCCATCGTCCCGGACGCGGTCTGGGGTGACGGAGACCCGGAAGGAGTCCGGCAGCGGGCCGCGGAACGCATGAAGGACACCGCCCGGGCCGCCGCGGCCTTCGGCGTGAACACCGTCATCGGGTTCACCGGCTCCGCGATCTGGCACCTGGTCGCCATGTTCCCGCCCGCCCCCGAGGCGATGATCGAGCGGGGCTACCAGGACTTCGCCGACCGCTGGAACCCGATCCTGGACGTCTTCGACGCCGAGGGCGTGCGGTTCGCGCACGAGGTCCACCCCAGCGAGATCGCCTACGACTACTGGACGACGGCCCGCGCGTTGGAAGCGGTCGGCAGGCGCCCCGCCTTCGGCCTCAACTTCGACCCCTCGCACTTCGTGTGGCAGGACCTCGACCCGGTCGGCTTCCTCTGGGACTTCCGCGACCGCATCTACCACGTCGACTGCAAGGAGGCCCGCAAGCGCCTCGACGGACGCAACGGCCGCCTCGGCTCCCACCTGCCCTGGGGCGACCCGCGGCGCGGCTGGGACTTCGTCTCCGCCGGGCACGGCGACGTCCCCTGGGAGGACGTCTTCCGCATGCTGCGCTCCATCGACTACCAGGGTCCCGTCTCGGTCGAGTGGGAGGACGCCGGCATGGACCGTCTCCAGGGGGCGCCGGAGGCCCTGACGCGGCTGAAAGCCTTCGACTTCGAGCCGCCCAGCGCGTCCTTCGACGCCGCGTTCAACAGCTGAACCACGCTCCCGGCGCAGGTCGGGAACGGGGACCGGCGACACCGCCGGTCCCCCCTCCGACCTGCGCGGATCCTGCTTTGTCCCGCACTGGGAGAAAGTCCGACCGAGTCTGTCGCAAGGGGTGTTCGCCCCGGACGGACACGGTTACCGTCCTTGATGTGTTCAGGACACACACACCTCCGGGGTGACGGCGCACCCCGGCGCCCGCACCGCACGCTTCGCACCCACCCCGTACGGCCCGCCCCGTTCCCGGAGGGACTTCGTGCACAGAACCAGACCCACAAGCACCGCCACACCGATGCGTCCCGGGCTTCGCACCACCGTCGCCCTGTTCACCGGACTGCTCCTCGCCGTCGGCACCCCGGCCACCGTCGCCGGCGCCCACCCCGGCCACCCGGAGCACGACGAACCGGCAGCAGCCGAGGGGCAGTTCCAGCAGGTGCCGCTCGCCAAGGGCGAGCCCGAGATGGGCGAGCCGATGTCGCTCGCCGTGCTCCCCGACCGCAGCGTCCTGCACACCTCGCGCGACGGCACGCTGCGCCTCACCGACCAGGGCGGCGTCACCAAGGTCGCCGGCAAGCTGGACGTCTACAGCCACGACGAGGAGGGCCTCCAAGGCGTCGGCATCGACCCGGACTTCAAGAACAACCGGGCGATCTACCTCTACTACGCCCCGCCGCTCGACACCCCCGCGGGCGACGCCCCGGAGACCGGCACGGCCGAGGACTTCAAGAAGTTCGACGGCGTCAACCGCCTCTCCCGCTTCACGCTGAACGCCAACGGCACCCTGAACACGGCCAGCGAGAAGAAGGTCATCGACGTCGCGGCCTCCCGCGGCATCTGCTGCCACGTCGGCGGGGACATCGACTTCGACGCCGACGGCAACCTCTACCTGTCGACCGGCGATGACACCAATCCCTTCGCCTCCGACGGCTACACGCCGATCGACGAGCGGCCGGGCCGCAACCCGGCCTTCGACGCGCGCCGCAGCTCCGGCAACACCAACGACCTGCGCGGCAAGATCCTGCGCATCAAGGTCGCCGAGGACGGCTCCTACACCGTCCCGGAGGGCAACCTCTTCGCCCCGGGCACCGAGAAGACCCGCCCCGAGATCTACGCGATGGGCTTCCGCAACCCGTTCCGGATGAGCGTCGACGACAAGACCGGCACCGTCTACGTCGGCGATTACGGCCCCGACGCCGGCGCCGCCGACCCCAAGCGCGGCCCGGGCGGCCAGGTCGAGTTCGCCAAGGTGACCAAGGCGGCCAACTTCGGCTGGCCCTTCTGCACCGGCGACAACGACCCTTACGTCGACTACGACTTCGCCACCAAGGAGTCCGGCGAGACGTTCGACTGCAACGCCCCGAAGAACACCTCGCCGCACAACACGGGCCTGACCGACCTGCCGCCCGCGCAGGCCGCCTGGATCCCGTACGACGGCGGATCCGTGCCCGAGTTCGGCAGCGGCTCCGAGTCCCCGATGGGCGGCCCGGTCTACCGCTACGACCCCGAGCTCGACTCCAGCGTGAAGTTCCCGGAGGCCTACGACGGCGACTTCTTCGCCGGTGAGTTCGGCCGCCGCTGGATCAAGCGCATCGAGCAGAACGACGACGGCTCCGTCGCGAAGATCAACGACTTCCCCTGGACCGGCACCCAGATCATGGACATGGAGTTCGGCCCCGACGGCGCGCTCTACGTCCTCGACTACGGCGTCTCCTGGTTCCAGGGCGACGAGCACTCCGCGCTCTACCGGATCGAGAACGCCGAGGACGGCTTCTCCCCGATCGCCGAGGTCAGCGCCGACAAGACGTCCGGCGCGGCCGGCCTGAGGGTCAGGTTCACCGCCTCCGCCAAGGACGCCGACTCCCCGGACCTCACCTACAGCTGGGACTTCGGCGACGGCACCAAGGGCGAGGGCCTCAACCCCACCCACACGTACAAGAAGGTCGGCACCTACACCGCCACCTTCACGGCCAAGGATCCCGAGGGCAACACCGGCAACGCCAGCACCCGCATCGTGGTCGGCAACACCGAGCCCAAGGTCAGGATCGACGTCCCGGGCAACGGCACCATGGCCGAGTTCGGCAAGCCCGTCCCCTTCAAGGTGACCGTCACCGACCCCGAGGAGACGGTCGACTGCTCCAAGGTCAAGGTCGCCTACAGCCTCGGCCACGACTCCCACGCCCACGAGCTGACCAGCGAGATGGGCTGCGAGGGCACCCTGACGCCGCCCCCCGGTGACGGCGGCCACGACCCCAACGCCAACATCTACGGCGTCGTCGGCGCGAGCTACACCGACGGCGGGGCGAACGGCCAGGAGGCGCTGACGGGCACCGCCCGCACCGTCCTGCAGCCGCTGCACCGCCAGGGCGAGCACTTCACCACCCAGTCGGGCGTGTCCGTCATCGACAAGACCGGCGCCAACGGCGGCAAGACCGTCGGCAACATCGACGACGGCGACTGGATCTCCTTCTCCCCCTACCGGTTCGACGGGCAGAAGAAGATGACCGTGCGCGCCTCCTCCGGCGGCGCGGGCGGCTTCATCGAACTGCGCACCGGCTCGCCCGACGGCCCCCTGCACGGCTCGGCCCACATCCCGCCGACCGGCGGCTGGGAGACGTTCCAGAACGTCGACGTGCCGCTGCGGTCCCTGCCCAGGAAGACCACGGAGATCTACCTGGTCTTCAAGGGCGGCGAGGGCGCGCTGTACGACGTGGACGACTTCGAGTTCTCCAAGGAGCCGTTCAAGGGCGGCAAGAAGGTCCTGGTCTTCTCCAGGACCGCCGGCTTCCGGCACGACTCCATCCCGGCGGGCATCACCGCCCTGAAGGAGCTCGGCGGCCCGGCCGGCATCACGGTCGACGCGACCGAGGAGGCCAAGCAGTTCACCACCGCCAACCTCGCCAAGTACGACGCCGTGGCCTTCCTGTCCACCACCGGTGACGTGTTGAACGCCGAGCAGCAGAAGGCGTTCGAGAACTACGTGGCCGGCGGCGGCGGATACCTGGGCATCCACGCGGCTGCCGACACCGAGTACGACTGGTCGTTCTACGGCGGCCTCGTCGGCGCCTACTTCGACTCGCACCCGGCCATCCAGAAGGCCACGGTCCGCGTCGAGGACCACGACCACCCGTCCACCGGGCACCTGGACGACGCCTGGGAGCGCACCGACGAGTGGTACAACTACCGCACCAACCCGCGTGAGCAGGCCAAGGTCCTCGCCACCCTCGACGAGACCACCTACCAGGGCGGGAACATGAAGGGCGACCACCCGATCGCCTGGTGCCAGAGCTACGGCGGCGGCCGGTCCTTCTACACCGGCGGCGGCCACACCAAGGAGTCCTACGCCGAGGAGGCCTTCCGCGCCCATCTGCTCGGCGGCCTCCAGTACGCCACCGGCCAGGTGAAGGCGGACTGCAAGCCGGCCAAGGGCTACCGGAAGATCTTCAACGGCCAGACCCTGGACGGCTGGAAGCAGGCCGGCCCCGGCAAGTTCAACGTCAAGGACGGCACCCTCGAGTCCGAGGGCGGCATGGGCCTGCTCTGGTACCAGGCCAAGGAGCTGAAGTCGTACTCGCTCAAGCTCGACTGGAAGATGCGGGGCGACGACAACTCCGGGATCTTCGTGGGCTTCCCGGCCTCCGACGACCCCTGGTCCGCCGTCAACAAGGGCTACGAGATCCAGATCGACGCCACGGACGCGGCCGACCGCACCACCGGCTCCGTCTACTCGTTCAAGTCGGCCAACATCAAGGCCCGTGACCAGGTTCTGCGGCCGCCCGGCCAGTGGAACTCCTACGAGATCAAGGTCCAGGGCGAACGCCTCCAGGTGTTCCTCAACGGAGTCAAGATCAACGACTTCACCAACAAGGACCCCCAGCGGAGCCTGACCGACGGCTACATCGGCCTGCAGAACCATGGCGCCGGTGACCAGGTCTCCTTCCGCAACATCCAGTTGAAGGAACTGCCCGCCAAGGGCGACTGAACGGCGGCGGGCGGGGGACGCCGGACCCCCGCCCGCCGTCTCCTCTCCTCTCCCCGGGGCTCGCGCACGATCAGGAGGCTGCCCATGTCCGCGTCCCTCTCCCGACCGCGTGTGGGGGTGTGGCTGATCGGAGCCCGAGGCTCCGTCGCCACCACCGTCGTCACCGGCTGCGCCGCTGTCGCCGCGGGACTGCACCCGCCCACCGGCATGGTGACCGAAACACCGGCCTTCAACGGCAGCGGTCTGCCCGCCCTGTCCGACCTCGTCTTCGGCGGACACGACACCCTCGACTGTCCCCTGCCCAAACGCGCCGAGACCCTGACCGCCGGCGGCGTCCTCCCACCCGGCCTCGCCACCGCCGTCACCGCCGAACTCGCCGCAGCGGACCGGGAGATCCGGCCCGGCGGCCCCACCCCCGGTGACACCAGGAGCCAGGCCGAACTGATCACGGCCTTCGCCGCCGACATACGCGACTTCGTCCACCGCCACCACCTGGAGCGGGCCGTGGTCGTGAACGTCGCCTCCACCGAACCCGCCTCCCAGGGACCCGACGCCCCCCTTCCGGCCAGCACCCTCTACGCCCTGGCCGCCCTGCGCGCGGGCTGCCCCTACGTCAACTTCACCCCCTCCGAGGGCATGCACCACCCCGTCGCTGCCGACGAGGCCGCACGCAGCGGCATGCCCCACGCCGGCCGGGACGGCAAGACCGGCCAGACCCTGCTGCGGGCCGTACTGGGCCCGATGTTCGCGCAACGGGCACTGCGGGTCAGGGCCTGGTCCGGCACGAACCTGCTGGGCGGCGGCGACGGCGCGGCCCTCGCCGACCCGGCCGCCGCCGCGGCGAAGAACGCCGGCAAGGAACGCGTCCTCGCCGACACCCTCGGCACCGTCCCCGAGGGCGAGGTCCACATCGACGACGTCCCGGTCCTCGGCGACTGGAAGACCGCCTGGGACCACATCGCCTTCGACGGTTTCCTCGGCACCCGCATGATCCTCCAGACCATCTGGCAGGGCTGCGACTCGGCCCTGGCCGCACCCCTCGTCCTCGACCTGGCCCGCCTGACCGCCCGCGCCCACGAGACAGGGCTGTCCGGTCCGCTCGGCGCGCTCGGCTTCTACTTCAAGGACCCGGTGGGGGAGGGGCCCTCGGGGTTGTCCGAGCAATACGAGGACCTGGTCCGGTTCGGGCGAAGCCTGGGGCGGGGGGAGGGCGAAGGCGGGGGAGACGCCCAGCGGGACGGGCAGCGGGACGGGCAGCGAGACGCTCAGCGAGAAGGCCAGCGACAAGGTGAGGGAGACGTCCAGCGAAACGGCCAGCGAGAAGGCCAGCGAGAAGGTGAGCGAGAAGGTGAGGTAGAAGGCCAGCGAGAAGGTGAGGGCGAGGGCCGTGACGCGAGGTCGGTGAGCGGCCCCGAGGTGACGGGAGAAGCCCGGTGAACCTGCGCGAGAGCCCTTGCGAATGCCCCGACGAGCCGCCCCCCGCCACTCCTCGTACCACTGCCGGTGACACGCCCCCCACGCCTCCCTGCGCATGCCCCAGTCGCTCGCACGGGGGCCGCGCATGGGCCGAACTCCTGCGCCTGCCCGCCCTGTTCAGCGTCCCCGGAGACGCCCTGGCCGGCACGGCCGCAACCGGCGCGTCCCCCAACACCCGCACCCTGCTCGCCATCGCCTCCTCCCTCTGCCTGTACGAAGCCGGCATGGCCCTCAACGACTGGGCCGACCGCGACGTGGACGCCGTCGAACGACCGCACCGCCCCCTGCCCTCCGGCCGCATCCGGCCTGCAGCCGCCCTCACGGCGGCCTGCGCCCTGACCGGAGCCGGACTGGCCCTGGCCGCCGGGGCGGGCCGCCCGGCCCTGGCCGTCGCCGCACCCCTGGCGGCGACCGTCTGGGCGTACGACCTCGGCCTCAAGCACACCCCCGCCGGGCCCGTGGCCATGGGTACGGCACGCGGCCTCGACCTGCTCCTCGGAGCCGCGGCCACGAGTGGCAGCACCCGCCGGGCCCTGCCCTCCGCCGCCCTCCTCGGCACGCACACCGTCGCCGTCACCACGGTCTCCCGCCAGGAGGCCGAGGGCGGCTCACCCGTGCCACCTCTCGCGGCCCTCGCGACAACGGCCCTGCTGACCCGACTGGTGACGCGGCACTCGTCAGAGCTGCCGGGAGGCAGGGGGCGGTCAGTCGTCCACGGGCTGACGCGGGGCCGTCGGCAGGCGACCTTCCACGGCCCGGCAGGTCCCCGAGCGAGCCGGCTCCCGGCGCGGAACTCCGCAGCGTTGCTCACTACCGCCCTCGGTGCCGCCTATGCCGCGACGACCGCCCGCCCCTATTTCCACGCCACCTTGAATCCCTCACCTCCTCTCACCCAACGCGCCGTCGGCGCCGGCATCCGCGCCACGATTCCCCTCCAGGCCGCCCTCACCGCCCGCTCCCGGGGCACGGCGACGGCACTTCTCGTCGCCGCCCTCGCCCCCCTCGGAGCCCGGTTCGCCAAGAAGGTGAGCGTCACATGAGCGGCGAATCCCGCGCGGCCTCCGAATCCCGGGCGGCCTCCGAATCCCGGGCTTCCGAGTCCCGGGCTGCCGAATTCCGGGCCGCCGAGTCCCGGGCTTCCGAGGCCCGGGCCGCCGCATCCCGGGCCTGCGAGTCCCGGGCCTCCGAATCCCGCCCGGCCTCCGAGTCCCGGGCCTCCGAGTCCCGGGCCTCTGAATCCCGCGCGGCCTCCGAAGGCCGTGGCGGGGCGTCAGGTGCCCCGGACACCCGGGCCTCGGCCGCCTCGCCCGGCGCGGTCGCCCAGGCCGCCGCCTCGCCGCACACCACCGGCGCCCCTCCCGCTGCTCTGCCTCCCCTGCGCTTCGGCTACGGCACCAACGGTCTCGCCGACCTCCGGCTCGACGACGCCCTCGGCCTCCTCGCCGACCTCGGCTACGACGGCGTCGGACTGACCCTCGACCACATGCACCTCGACCCGCTCGCCCCCGACCTCGCCGCCCGTACCCGCCGGGTCGCGCACCGGCTGGACGCGCTCGGGCTGGGCGTCACCCTCGAGACGGGCGCCCGCTACGTCCTCGACCCCCGCCGCAAGCACGGCCCGTCCCTGCTGGACCCGGACCCGGACGACCGGGCCCGCCGCGCCGACCTCCTCGTCCGGGCCGTCCGGGTCGCCGCCGACCTCGGCGCCCACGCGGTGCACTGCTTCAGCGGTGTCGTCCCGGAGGGCACCGACACGGACACCGCGTGGAAACGCCTCGCCGAGACCCTGACTCCCGTCCTGGACGTCGCCGCCTCCGCGGGCATCCCGCTCGCCGTCGAGCCCGAGCCCGGCCACCTCCTCGCCACCCTGGCCGACTTCCATCACCTCCGCAGGGCCCTCGGCGACCCCGAACCCCTCGGCCTCACCCTGGACATCGGCCACTGCCAGTGCCTCGAACCCCTTTCTCCCGCCGACTGCGTGCGCGCCGCCGCGCCCTGGCTGCGGCACGTCCAGATCGAGGACATGCGGCGCGGTGTCCACGAGCACCTCCCCTTCGGAGACGGGGAGATCGACTTCCCGCCGGTCCTGGTGGCCCTCGCCGCCACCGGCTACCAGGGCCTGACCGTCGTCGAACTGCCTCGCCACTCCCACGCCGGCCCGCACTTCGCCGCGCACTCCCTCCCGTTCCTCCGCCACGCCGAGCGGACCGCGGCCACCTTGCCGCCTGCCACCGCTCCGGCCCTCCAGCAGGCCGCGCCACCCCACGGCGCTCCCTCCGCCACCCCTGAGGGGAGCAGCACCAGATGACCCGTCCCCGCGCCACACCAGCGGCGAGAACCGAGAACAACATCCAGAGCACCGAGGCAGCGCCGGGCCTCGAGGACACGGATCGAAGCACCGACGGGAGCACCCCCGACCGGAGCGCCACCGACAGGGGCACCACCAACCCGAGCGCCCCCGACCGGAGCGCCACCGACAGGGGCACAGACCCGCGCGCCACCGACCGGAGCACCCAGACCCCGCGCGGCGACGCCCTCACCCGCACCCGCCACCCCACCCAGGACACCGCTCCCACCCCCTCGCTCGCCGACCTCCGTCACCACCTCACCACCCACCTCGACCCGGCCGCCCGCATCTGGCTCGACCACGTCCTCGACGAGGCCGCCGCCCACCCCGGCATCCACGGGCCCATCTCCGTGTGGGAGCTGCGTCTCGCCGAAGCCGGTCGGCGCTGCGGTGCCGCGCACGCCGACGCCGCACGTGTCCTCATCCTGGACGCGGCCCAAGCCGGCATCGACGCCCTGACCCGGGTGTACTTCCAGGGCACCGCCGACGAACGCCGGGCCGTGCTGCACGCCCTGCCCCACCTCGTCTCCGGACCGGGCGCGCTCCCGCTGATCGAGGACGCCCTGCGCACCAACGACACCCGGCTTCTCAGCGCCGCCGTCGGCCCCTACACCGCACGGCACCTGACCGCCCACGCCTGGCGGCACGCCGTGCTGAAGTGCCTGTTCACCGGCGTCCCGGTCGACCACGTGGCGGATCTGCCCCGGCGCGCCGCCGGCGACGGCGAACTCGCCCGGATGCTGGCCGACTACGCCGCGGAACGCACCGCCGCCGGCCGCACCGTCCCCGAGGACCTGCACCGCGTCCTGGACCTGACCGAGTCCGTCACCCCGGCCCCTGTCACGGACCACCCCCACGGCAAGGAGTCCTGATGCGCATCTTCGACCCCCACATCCACATGACGTCCCGGACGACCGACGACTACGAGGCCATGTACGCCGCCGGTGTCCGCGCCGTCGTCGAGCCGTCCTTCTGGCTCGGCCAGCCGCGCACCTCGCCCGCCTCCTTCCGCGACTACTTCGACGCCCTCCTCGGCTGGGAGCCCTTCCGCGCCGCCCAGTACGGCATCGCCCACCACTGCACGATCGCCCTCAACCCCAAAGAGGCGAACGACCCCCGCTGCCTGCCCGTTCTCGACGAGCTGCCCCGGTATCTCGTCAAGGACAACGTCGTGGCGGTGGGGGAGATCGGCTACGACTCCATGACCCCGGCCGAGGACACGGCACTCGCCGCGCAGCTCCAGCTCGCCGCCGACCACGGCCTGCCCGCCCTCGTGCACACGCCGCACCGCGACAAACTCGCCGGGCTGCGCCGCACCCTCGACGTCGTGCGGGAGTCCGCACTGGCTCCGGACCGGGTCCTGGTCGACCACCTCAACGAGACCACCGTCAAGGAGGCCAGGGACAGCGGCTGCTGGCTGGGCTTCTCCGTCTATCCCGACACCAAGATGGACGAGGAACGCATGGTCGCGCTCCTGCGCGCCTACGGCACCGAGCAGGTCCTGGTGAACTCCGCCGCCGACTGGGGAAAGAGCGACCCCCTCAAGACCCGCAAGGTCGGCGACCTGATGCTGGCCGAGGGCTTCGACGAGGACGACGTCGACCAGGTGCTGTGGCGCAACCCCGTCGCCTTCTACGGGCTCAGCGGCCGCCTGAACCTCGAGGTCACCGGCACGGAGGCCACCCACGAGGGCAACTCCGTCCTCCGCGGGGCCCCCAAGGATCCGCTCGAGCCGGACCCCGGCCCGGGCACGCCGGCTCCCGTCCCCGCCGCGGAGGCGTGAACCATGCGCTTCCGCCACCCCGACGGCTCCACCGTCCACCTCGCCTACTGCACCAACGCCCACCCCGCCGAGACACTCGACGGTGTTCTGGCCCAGCTCCGCGACCACTGTGAACCCGTCCGCCGCCGCCTCGGCCGCGACCGGCTCGGCATTGGACTGTGGCTCGCCAAGGACGCCGCCCACGCCCTCGTCACGGACCCCGCCGCGCTGCGCGGCCTGCGCACCGAACTCGACCGGCGCGGCCTCGAGGTCGTCACCCTCAACGGCTTCCCCTATGAGGGCTTCGGCGCCGAGGAGGTCAAGTACCGCGTCTACAAGCCGGACTGGGCCGACCCGGAACGCCTCGACCACACCACCGCCCTGGCCCGCGTCCTCGCCGGGCTCCTCCCCGACGACGTCACCGACGGGACCATCTCCACCCTGCCCCTCGCCTGGCGCACCGCGTACGACGACGAGCGCGCGCAGACCGCCCGCACCGCGCTGCGCACCCTCGCCGAACGCCTCGACGCCCTCGAGGAGCTGACCGGCCGCTCCATCCGCGTCGGCCTGGAGCCGGAACCCGGCTGCGTCGTCGAGACGACCCGCGACGCCATCGCCCCGCTCACCGCGATCGGCCACGACCGCATCGGCATCTGCGTCGACACCTGCCATCTCGCCACCTCCTTCGAAGATCCGCACACCGCTTTGGACGCCCTCACCGCAGCCGGCGTCCCCGTCGTCAAATCCCAGCTCTCCGCCGCCCTGCACGCCGAACACCCCCATCTCCCCGAGGTACGCGAGGCCCTCGCCGCCTTCGCCGAACCCCGCTTCCTGCACCAGACCCGCACCGCCACCGCCGCCGGCCTGCGCGCCACCGACGACCTCGACGAGGCCCTCGCCGGACACGCCCTGCCCGACGCCTCACCCTGGCGCTCCCACTTCCACGTCCCCCTGCACGCGGCCCCCGCCGCGCCCCTCACCTCCACCCTCCCGGTTCTGAAACCCGCACTCACCCGGCTCGTCGGCGGCCCGGTCCCGCTCACCCGCCACCTGGAGGTCGAGACCTACACCTGGCAGGCCCTCCCACCCGAGCTGCGCCCCAAGGGCCGCAGCCAGCTCGCCGAGGGCATCGCCGCCGAACTCACCCTCGCCCGCGACCTGCTGACCGACCTCGGCCTGAAGGAGCTGCCGTGAGCACCGGCCCCCTGGAGCAGCCCGGCCCGGCCGCGACGACCCGCCCCACCCCGCTCCTCGTCCTCGACGTCGTAGGCCTCACCCCCCGTCTCCTCGACCACATGCCCCACCTCAAGGCGCTCGGCCAGTCCGGCTCCCGCGCCCCGCTCGGCACCGTCCTGCCCGCCGTCACCTGCGCCGCCCAGTCCACGTTCCTCACCGGCACCATGCCCTCGGAGCACGGAATCGTCGGCAACGGCTGGTACTTCCGCGAACTCGGCGACGTCCTGCTGTGGCGCCAGCACAACGGGCTCGTGGCCGGCGACAAGATCTGGGACGCCGCCCGCCGCGCCCACCCCGGCTACACCGTCGCGAACATCTGCTGGTGGTACGCCATGGGCGCCGACACCGACATCACCGTCACCCCCCGTCCGGTCTACTACGCCGACGGCCGCAAGGAGCCCGACTGCTACACCCGGCCGGCCGCACTGCACGACGAACTCACCGACAAACTCGGCACGTTCCCCCTGTTCCACTTCTGGGGTCCCGGAGCCGACCTCGTCTCCAGCCGGTGGATCATCGACGCGACCCGCCACATCATCCGCACCCGGCACCCCGACCTGACGCTGTGCTACCTCCCTCATCTCGACTACGACCTGCAGCGCTTCGGCCCCGACGACCCGCGCTCCCTGAAGGCGGCCGCCGATCTGGACGCCGCCATGGCCCCGCTGCTGGACGACGCCCGCGCCGAGGGCCGTACCGTCGTCGCCCTGTCCGAGTACGGCATCACCCGCGTCAACCGGCACGTCGACATCAACCGCGCCCTGCGCCGCGCCGGTCTGCTGGAGGTGCACACGCAGGACGGCATGGAGTACCTCGACCCGATGGCGTCCCGTGCCTTCGCGGTCGCCGACCACCAGATCGCCCATGTCTACGTGCGCCGCCCCGAAGACCTCGACGCCACCCGGGCCGCACTCGACGGCCTGCCCGGCATCGCCCAACTCCTGGACGACGAGGGCAAGAAGACCCACCACCTCGACCATCCGCGCGCGGGCGAGCTCGTCGCCGTGGCGGAACCCGACGCCTGGTTCACGTACTACTACTGGCTCGACGACGACCGCGCGCCCGACTTCGCGCAGCTGGTCGAGATCCACCGCAAACCCGGCTACGACCCGGTCGAACTCTTCATGGATCCCCTCGACCCGTACGTCAAGGTCAAGGCGGCCACCGCACTGGCGCGCAAGAAGCTCGGCATGCGCTACCGCATGGCGGTCGTGCCCCTGGACCCCTCACCTATTCGCGGCAGCCACGGCCGCCTTCCGCAGAGCGACGACGACGGTCCGCTCCTCATCTGCTCCACCCCCCATGCTGTCGGCGACCGCGTCGCGGCCACCGATGTGAAGTCACTGCTGCTCCGACTCGCCGGTCTGGCCTGAGGCCACAGCCCTCAGTACCGACTGGTCACAAGTGAAGCACTCACCACTGACAACGCCCCGCGATCACGAGGAGTTCCACGCATGAGCCGCTTCTCCCAGCCCGACCCCGAACTCGGCCACCGCCTCAGCAGACGAGGCATGCTCGGCGTGGCCGCCGGCGCCACCGCCGCCGCCCTGCTCGGTGCCGCCGCCCCGGCGAACGCCGCCACCGGCACCACCACCGCCGCAGGCAACGCCACGCCCACCACCGCGTCCGGAGCCAAGGGCCGCGGCCGCCCCGTCCTGCCGCCCGGCCGCCTCGGCATCCAGCTCTACAGCCTGCGCGACAAGGTCTCCACGCTCGGCTTCGGCCCCGTCTTCGCCGAACTGGAGCGGTACGGCTACGACGAGGTCGAGTTCGCCGGATACACCCAGGGCTCCGCCGGCCCCATCACGCTCGCCCAGCTCAAGCGGCTGGCCCGCAACCACGGCCTGAACCCGATCGGCAGCCACGTCGGCTACTACTCGAACGACCCGAACGCCTACACCTTCGCCCAGAACCTCACCAAGGTCCTCGACGACGCCCAGGCCCTCGGTCTCAAGCACATCGGCACGGCCTCCGGCCCGTTCCGCTACGGCTCGACCGTCGACGCCTGGAAGCGCGCCGCCGAGGACTTCAACACCTACGGCGCGGCGGCGCGGGCCCGCGGCATGAAGTTCTACCAGCACAACCACTCGGAGGAGTTCTCCTTCGCCACCGACAATCCCAAGGTCCGCCTCTACGACATCCTGCTCAAGGAGACCGACCCCGACCTGGTCCACCTGGAGATGGACATCTACTGGGCGTACGTCGGCCAGTTCCGCTTCTCCAAGCGGCCCGACGGCACGCCCGCGCCGTTCGAGCCGCTGAACTACGTCCTGCGGCAGCCGGACCGCTATCCGCTCTTCCACGTGAAGGACGGCGAGAGCGACCCGTCGAACCCGTACGGCTACAACATGACCGACGTCGGCGACGGCGACATCGACTACCAGCGGTTCATCTCCGCCGTGACCCGGCTGCGGGGCCACCGCCTGTCCCACCACTGGCAGGCCGAGCACGACAACCCGGCCGAGTCCCTGACGTTCGCCCGCCGCTCCAGCGCGCACCTGCACTCCCTGAGGGAGAAGTGCTGACGGGGGTGTGCTGACCGGCGTACGGACATGAGGAGGCCCCTCCCGGACCGGGAGGGGCCTCCTCATGGATGAACAGGAACGCGGACAGCCCACGCCGAAATGTCAGGCTGTGTCCTCGCCGAGCGGTTGGGGGTTGGGGGAGATGCGGCGCGTTTCCTTGTCGCGTCCCGGCGGGGTGAGGAACAGCGCCACGCAGCCGGCGAAGAGGGAGATGGAGCCGGCCAGGATGAAGGCACCGGAGTGCCCCCAGGCACCGACGACCACGGCACCCATGCCGGCGCCCAGGCCGGAGACGAGCTTGGCGCTGTAGACCATGCCGTAGTTGGACGCGTTGTTGTTCTCACCGAAGTAGTCGGCGGTGAGGGCGGCGAACATCGGGAAGATCGCGCCGCCGCCGAAGCCGGAGATCGCGGAGAACACCAGGAACAGCGTGAGGTGTTTGCTCTCGGCCGACCAGAGGATGCCGTACTGGGCGAGGCCCAGGATGAGACAGACCACGAGCAGGCACCGCTTGCGGCCGTACAGGTCGGAGAGCCAGCCGATGACACCGCGGCCGGTGCCGTTGACGACCGCCTTCAGGGACATGGCCGTGGCCACGATCCCGCCGGCGAATCCGGCCTCCTCGCCGATGTCCACCTGGAAGGCGATACCGAAGATGTTCACGCCGGACGTGCAGGCCAGGCAGAACCACATCAGGGCGACCCGGCCGGTCTTCCACGCCTCCTTGGGGGAGTACTGGCGCACCGCCGGCGGGTTCATCCGCAGCGAACGCGCCGCACGCGGGTCGTCCGGCGGGTTCAGCGGGTCGATCGTCGAGGGCCACCAGTTCTTCGGCGGGTCCTTGAAGAAGTAGCCGGAGAACGCGACCATCCCGGCCAGGAGCACACCCACCGAGACCAGCACCCAGCGGAAGTTGGTCAGGTCCATGTAGCCGTTGAACAGGAAGACGAAGGGCACCGAGCCGTAGGCGAAACCGCCGTTGACGAAACCGGTCTTGCCGCCCTTGCGCTCCGGATACCACTTGCCGACCATGTTGACGCAGGTCGCGTAGACCATGCCCGCGCCCATGCCGCTGAACATGCTGAAGCCTATGTAGGCGAAGACCACATGCGGTGCGAAGGCGAGGGACAGGTAGCCCATCAAAGTGCCCGTCGCGCCCAGCATCATGGCCCAGCGGGCCGGCAGTCTCCCGCTCTCACGCAGCTTGCCCGCGGGGAAGGCGATAGCGGCCTGGAAGAAGACCCAGACGGTCATCATCCAGAAGATGTGCATGCTGTTCCAGCTGTGCGCCGTGTGCAGGGTGTCCTCGGCGGACGCGAACGCGTACTCGGCGGAGGAGATGCCCATCATGCCGATCCAGGGAAGGATCACCATCCACTTGCGCTTGCGCCCCATGATGTCGATGTCGGTCTCACCGAGGCGGTAGACGCGACCGTTCGCGTCGGTGACCTCCCGGTAGGGAACCGTTGTGGGCAGATCGGTCGTTGTCATGTCGTGTCGCACCCCTTGCGTCGAAAGATCTGGCCAGCGCCCCCTGTCCCATGCCTTTCGTGCGCGTGCGGGTCCCGGGGCCGGCCGACGCGCACCGTCGGCCGGCCCCCGCTCACTCACCTCATGTACCGCCCCCCAGCCGCCCCGCCTCCCGCGCCCAGCGGTACTTCGCGCCGAGCACGGCCACCGGCTTCTCGGTCGTGTACGGGTACGCCACGACCCCGCGCTCGAAGAGGTACTGGCAGGCCTCCTCGACCTCCACGTCACCCGCGAGCGACGCCACGACGGGCTTCTCGATCCCGCGCTCCCGGAACTCGGCCACCACGCGCGCGGTGAGCTCCGCGAAGACCATGGGAGGAGTGACGATGGTGTGCCAGTAGCCGAGGACCAGTGCGTGGATGCGCGGATCCTCCAGTCCCAGCCGGATCGTCGCCTCGTACGTCGACGCTGGCTCGCCCCCGGTGATGTCCACCGGGTTGCCCGCGGCCCCGAAGGGCGGGATGAACTTCCGGAACGCCTCGTCCAGATCCGGCGGGATCTCCATCAGCGACAGGCCGTTGTCCGTCACCGCGTCGGAGAGCAGTACGCCACTGCCTCCGGCCCCGGTGATGATCACGACGTTGTCGCCCTGGGGAGCGGGCAGCACCGGCAACGCGCGCGCGTACTCCAGCATGTCGTTCAGGCCCGGCGCCCGGATCACCCCGGCCTGCCGCAGGATGTCGTCGTACACGGCGTCGTCACCGGCCAGGGCGCCGGTGTGCGAACCGGCCGCCTTGGCACCCGCCGCCGTCCGCCCGGCCTTCAGCACGACCACCGGCTTCTTCGGCACGGTCGCCCGGGCGGCCTCCACGAAGGCGCGGCCGTCCTTGAGGTCCTCCAGGTGCATCGCGATGCAGTCGGTGCGCGGATCCTCGCCGAACCAGGTCAGCAGGTCGTCCTCGTCCAGGTCCGACTTGTTGCCGAGACCGACGATCGCCGACACACCCGTCTTGGTGGTGCGGGCGAAGCCCAGGATGGCCATCCCGATGCCGCCCGACTGCGAGGTCAGCGCCACCCCGCCCTTGACGTCGTACGGCGTGCAGAACGTGGCGCACAGGTCCTGCCAGGTCGAGTAGTAGCCGTAGATGTTCGGCCCCAGCAGCCGCACACCGTGCCGCTCGGCGATCTCCACGATCTCCGCCTGGAGTTCGTGCTCGCCGGTCTCCGCGAAACCGGAGGGGATCAGCACGGCGTTCGGGATCTTCTTGCGTCCCACCTCCTCCAGGGCCGAGGCCACGAACTTGGCGGGGATCGCGAAGACCGCCACATCCACCTCACCGGGAACGTCCGTGACACTCTTGTACGCCTTGCGGCCCAGAATGTCATCGGCCTTGGGATTCACCGGATGGATGTCCCCGGCGAAACCCCCGTCGATAAGGTTGCGCATCACCGAATTGCCGATCTTGCCCTGCTCGTTGGAGGCGCCGATCACCGCGACCGAGTTCGGCTGCATCAGCCGGCTCATCGACGCGAGGATCTCGTCGCGTGAGTACTTCCGGCGCGGCGCGGGCTGCGACTCGGCGAGGATCACCCGGATGTCGGCCGCGACGGCCCCCTCGGCCGTGGCGATCACCGGGTTGAGGTCCACCTCGGCGATCTCGGGGAAGTCCGCGACGAGTTGCGACACCCGGCGGATCTGCTCGGCGACGGCCCACCGGTCCACGCCCTCCCGGCCGCGCACCCCGCGCAGGATCTCCGCCGACCGGATCGAGTCCAGCATCGACAGCGCCTCGTCGGCGTCCACCGGTGCGAGCCGGAAGGTGACGTCCTTCAGGACCTCGACGAGGACCCCGCCGAGCCCGAAGGCGACAACTTTCCCGAACGTCGGGTCCGTGACCGCGCCGACGATGACCTCCTGCCCCTGCGGCAGCAGCTCCTGCACCTGCACGCCCGAGATGCGGGCATCGGCGTCGTAGGCACGCGCGTTGTCGATGATCGTGTGGAACGCGGCCCGTACGTCGGTCGCGCCCTCGACCCCGACGATCACTCCGCCGGCGTCGGTCTTGTGCAGGATGTCCGGCGAGACGATCTTCATCACGACGGGCCCGCCGAAGCGTGCCGCGAACGCCACGGCCTCGTCGACGTCCCTCGCCAGCTCCTCGCCCGGTACGGCGATCCCGTACGCGTCGGCGATCACCTTGCCCTCGGGCGCGGTCAGCGCGGTCCGTCCCTCGGCCCGCACGGACTGCAGGAGGGACCGCACCCGCAGGACCCGGTCTTCCGCCATCACGTCAGATCACTCCGTTCGACTTGAGCAGGCGCACTTCCTCGTCACCGAGGCCGAGTTCGCCGACGTAGACCTCTTCGTTGTGTTCGCCGAGCAGGGGCGAACTGGTGACGTCGACGGGGGAGTCGGACAGCTTGAGCGGGCTGCCCACGGTCACGAACTCGCCGCGCTCGGGGTGCGGGACGGTGACGACCATCTCGTTGGCGACCAGCGAACGGTCCTCGATGATCTCCCGGGTGGACAGGATCGGCCCGCACGGGATGTTGTGCGCGTTGAGCCGCTCCAGCACCTCCCACTTGGGCAGCGTCGAGGACCACTCCTCGATCAGCTGGAACATCTTGCCCAGCTTGGGCAGCCGCGCCTCGGGCGTCGCCCACTCGGGGTCGGCGGCCAGCTCGGGCCGGCCGATCAGCTCGCTGAGCGGCTGCCAGCCGACGGGCTGCACGATGACGTACACGTAGTCGTTCGGGCCGCCCGGCGCGCACTTGACCGCCCAGCCGGGCTGGCCGCCGCCGGACGCGTTTCCGGACCTGGGAACCTCGTCGCCGAAGTCGTCGTTGGGATATTCAGCGAGCGGCCCGTGTGCCAGACGCTGCTGATCCCGCAGCTTCACCCGGCACAGGTTGAGTACGGCGTGCTGCATGGCCACGTTGACCCGCTGCCCGCGCCCGGTGCGCTCCCGTTGGTAGAGCGCGGCGAGGATGCCCGCCACGGCGTGCACACCCGTCCCCGAGTCCCCGATCTGGGCCCCCGTCGCCAGCGGCGGTCCGTCCTCGAAGCCGGTGGTCGACATCGACCCGCCCATGGCCTGCGCGACGACCTCGTACGCCTTGAAGTTGGTGTACGGGCCCTCGCCGAACCCCTTGATGGAGGCATAGACGATCCGTGGATTGATCTCCTGGATGCGGTCCCAGGTGAAGCCCATCCGGTCCACCGCGCCCGGGCCGAAGTTCTCGACCATGACGTCGGAGCGCCGGATCAGCTCGGTGAGGATCTCCTTGCCGCGCTCGGTCTTGGTGTTGAGGGTGATGCTCCGCTTGTTGCAGTTGAGCATCGTGAAGTAGAGGGAGTCGACGTCCGGGAGGTCACGCAGCTGCTTGCGCGTGATGTCGCCGGCCGGAGCCTCCAGCTTGACGACGTCCGCGCCGAGCCAGGCGAGCAGCTGGGTCGCCGACGGCCCGGACTGGACGTGAGTCATGTCCAGGACGCGGATGCCTTCGAGGGCCTTGGTGGACGGAGAAGTCATCGGGGCACCTCACTTGTACATGGTCTGGTTCATGGTTCCGGGGGCGTACGCGTCCGGGTCCACCCAGACGTTGATCAGCGACGGCTTGCCGGACTCGCGGGCGCGCCGCAGGGCCGGGCCGATGTCGGCGGGGTCGCGGACCTCCTCGCCGTGGCCGCCCAGCATCCGGGCGAACTCGTCGTAGCGGACGTCGCCGAGGGTGTTGCCGATCCGCTCGCGTTCCTTGCCGTACTTGGCGGCCTGGCCGTAGCGGATCTGGTTCATGGAGGAGTTGTTGCCGACGATGCCGACGAACGGGAGGTCGTAGCGGACGAGGGTCTCGAAGTCCCAGCCGGTCAGGGAGAACGCGCCGTCGCCGAAGAGCGCGACGACCTCCTTGTCGGGCCGCGCCTGCTTGGCCGCGAGCACGAAGGGGACGCCGACGCCGAGCGTGCCGAGGGGGCCGGGGTCCATCCAGTGCCCGGGCGACTTGGGCTGCACGACCTGCCCGGAGAAGGTGACGATGTCGCCGCCGTCGCCGATGTAGATGGAGTCCTCGGTGAGGAAGTCGTTGATCTCGCTGACCAGGCGGTAGGGGTGGATGGGCGAGGCGTCGGACCTCAGGTTCGGCAGCCGCTTCTCCAGAGCGGTCTGCTCGGCTGCCCGCAGTTCGTCCAGCCACTCCTTGCGCTTGGACGCACCGCCGTTGATGCGCCCGGAAACGGCCTCGGTCACGGACTTCAGCACCAGCCCGGCGTCGCCCACGATGCCGAGGTCGATGTCGCGGTTCTTGCCTACGGTGCGGTAGTCGAGATCGATCTGCACGACGGTCGCGTCGGGGGACAGCCGCTTGCCGTAGCCCATGCGGAAGTCGAAGGGGGTCCCGACGATGACGATGACGTCGGCGCCTGAGAAGGCGTACCGGCGTGAGAGCTGGAAGTGGTGCGGATCGCCGGGCGGGAGGGTGCCGCGTCCCGCGCCGTTCATGTAGGCGGGGATGTTGAGGGTCCTGACGAGCTCGATGGCCGACTCGGTGCCCCGGGTCGTCCAGACCTGGCTGCCGAGCAGGATGGCCGGCTTCTCGGCGTGCACCAGCAGGTCGGCGAGCTTCTCGATCGCCTCGGGGTCGCCGGCCGAGCGGGTCGAGGCGCGGTAGGCGCCCTCCTGCGGCACGCGCGCCTTGGACGCGGGCACCTTGGCGTCCAGCACATCGCGCGGGATCTCCAGGAAGGAGGGGCCGGGCGCGCCGTGGAAGCACTCGCGGAACGCCATGGACACCATGTCCGCAGCGCGCGCCGTGTCGGGCACGGTCGCCGCGAACTTGGTGATGGGGTTCATCATGTCGACGTGCGGCAGGTCCTGGAGGGACCCCATCTTGTGCTGGGTGAGGGCCCCCTGACCGCCGATCAGCAGCATCGGGGACTCGGCGCGGAAGGCGTTGGCCACACCGGTGACGGCATCGGTCGTCCCCGGGCCCGCGGTGACCACCGCGCAGCCGGGCTTGCCGGTGATGCGGGCGTAACCGTCGGCGGCGTGGGCGGCGACCTGCTCGTGGCGTACGTCGACGACCTCGATGCCCTCGTCGACGCAGCCGTCGTAGATGTCGATGATGTGGCCGCCGCACAGGGTGTAGATGCGGTCGACCCCCTCGGCCTTCAGCGCCTTGGCTACGAGATGACCACCGGAAATCAAGTCCTGGGTGTCGTCGGGCATGGCGAAGTCCTGTCCCTTCGTAGGGGGTTGGAGCGGCTCGCGGTACATTGCATACAGTCGACGAATACTGTATGAAGCTTGTTATCCCGCATCCGGTGGGTGGTGTCCAGGGGGCGTGCGGCACTTTCAGTCAGGAGCCGGAAATGGACCTGTACGAACACCAGGCAAGGGAACTCTTCGAAGAACACGGCATCTTGGTGCCACGGGCCAAAGTGACCGACTCGCCCGAGGAAGCGCGTGAGATCGCACGCCGGCTCGGTGGCCGGGTCGTGGTGAAAGCCCAGGTGAAGACCGGTGGGCGCGGCAAGGCCGGCGGTGTGAAACTGGCCGCCGACCCGGCCGCGGCAGAGCTGACCGCACGCCAGATCCTCGGCATGGACATCAAGGGCCACACGGTCGGCAAGGTCATGCTGGCCCAACCCGTGGACATCGAGAACGAGTTCTACGTCTCCTACGTGCTCGACCGTGCGGCCGGCCGCTTCCTCGCGATCGCCTCGGCCGAGGGCGGCATGGAGATCGAGGAGGTCGCCGCCACCAGGCCGGAGGCGGTCGCGCGCATCCCCGTCGACCCGGCCGAGGGCGTGACCTCGGCCAGGGCCACCGAGATCGCCGACGCGGCCGGGCTGCCACCACAGACCGTCGACGTCCTCGTGCGCCTGTGGGAGGTCCTGGTCCGCGAGGACGCCGTCCTCGTCGAGGTCAACCCGCTCGTCCGCACGAAGGAGGGCCGCGTCCTGGCTCTCGACGGCAAGGTCACCCTCGACGACAACGCCCGCTTCCGGCAGGCGCGCTGGGGTGCGGACGACGCCGAGCACGACGACCCGCTCGAAGCGGCCGCCGCCGCCAAGGGCCTCAACTACGTCAAGCTGGACGGCGAAGTCGGCATCATCGGCAACGGCGCGGGGCTCGTCATGTCGACGCTCGACGTGGTCGCGGGATGCGGTGCGCGACCCGCCAACTTCCTCGACATCGGCGGTGGAGCGAGCGCCCAGGTCATGGCGGACGGACTGTCGGTCATCCTCTCCGACCCGGCCGTGAAGTCCGTCTTCGTCAACGTCTTCGGCGGCATCACCGCCTGCGACGCGGTCGCCGACGGCATCGTGCGGGCCCTGGAGACCGTCCGGTTGACCAAACCGCTCGTCGTGCGCCTCGACGGCAACAACGCGACCCGGGGCCGGGCCGTCCTCGACGAGCACGCGCACCCGCTGGTCCAGCAGGTCACCACCATGGACGGCGCCGCCGCCCGTGCCGCCGAACTCGCCACCACGGCCTGAGGAGAGGGAACGCCATGGCCATCTACCTCACCAAGGAGAGCAAGGTCCTCGTCCAGGGCATGACCGGTGGCGAGGGCATGAAGCACACGCGGCGGATGCTCGCGGCCGGCACGAACGTCGTCGGCGGCGTCAACCCGCGCAAGCCCGGCCGCACGGTCGACTTCGACGACCGGGCCGTGCCCGTCTTCGGCTCCGTCGCCGACGGGATGCGCGCCACCGGAGCCGACGTCACCGTCGTCTTCGTGCCGCCCGCCTTCGCCAAGGCGGCCGTCCTCGAAGCCGCCGACGCCGGCATCGGCCTCGCCGTCGTCATCACCGAGGGCATCCCCGTCCACGACTCCGTCGCCTTCACCGCGTACGCCAAGGACAAGGGCACCCGCATCGTGGGCCCCAACTGCCCGGGCCTCATCACCCCGGGCCAGTCCAACGCGGGCATCATCCCGGCCGACATCACCAAGCCGGGCCGCATCGGCCTGGTCTCCAAGTCGGGCACGCTGACCTACCAGCTCATGTACGAGCTGCGCGACATCGGCTTCTCCACCTGCGTCGGCATCGGCGGCGACCCCGTCGTCGGCACCACGCACATCGACTGCCTCGCCGCTTTCCAGGACGACCCCGACACCGAACTGATCGTCCTCATCGGGGAGATCGGCGGCGACGCGGAGGAACGCGCGGCGGCGTACATCCGCGAGCACGTCACCAAGCCGGTCGTCGGCTACATCGCCGGGTTCACCGCACCCGAGGGCAAGACCATGGGGCACGCGGGCGCGATCGTGTCCGGCTCCTCCGGCACGGCCGCCGCCAAGAAGGAAGCCCTGGAGGCGGTCGGGGTGAGCGTGGGCAGCACACCGACCGAGACGGCGAAACTGGTGCTCGCGCGTCTCGAAGGCCGATAGCGGGCCACCCACGCCGAGTCCCTGGCCGACTGCCGGCCCACCGCACCGGTTCTCCGGTCGATCAGCGGACCGTCCCACGCCTCAGTCCCCACCCCAGTCCCCGCCCCCGACTGTGCACCGAGAGCGGAGCAACCCCATGGCACCCACCCTCACCCTCAAGACCGGCACGTCCTGGACCGACGCCTGGCGGCGCTGCCTCGCCGTCGCCCCCGAGGCCTTCCGCGACGACCGAGTCCTCAACCTCTGGAACGGCGCCTGGCAGGAGGACGGCCGTGCCCTGCCCGCCGTCAGCCCCGTCGACGGCAGCCCGATCGCCGGCCCGCCCCGCCTGGACGGAACCACCGCCCACCGGGCCGTGTGCGCCGCCCTCGACCAGCACCGCGCCTGGCGTCACCTCCCTCTGGAGGAGCGCCGGGCCCGGGTCGCGGCCACCCTCGACGCCCTCACCGAACACCGCGGCCTGCTCGCGCTGCTGCTCGTCTGGGAGATCGGCAAACCCTGGCGGCTCGCCCAGGCGGACGTCGACCGGGCCATCGACGGGGTCCGCTGGTACGTCGACGGCGTCGAACCGATGCTCGCCGGCCGCTCCCCGCTGGACGGTCCGGTGTCCAACATCGCCAGCTGGAACTATCCGATGAGCGTGCTCGTTCACGCATTGCTGGTCCAGGCACTGGCAGGCAACGCGGTCATCGCCAAGACCCCGACCGACGGCGGCGTCGCCTGTCTGACCCTGGCCTGTGCCCTCGCCGCCCGCGAGGGAATTCCCGTCACCCTCGTCAGCGGCAGCGGAGGCGAGCTGTCGCAAGCGCTCGTGCGCTCGCCCGAGATCGGCTGCGTCTCCTTCGTCGGCGGCCGCGACACCGGAGCCGCCGTCGCCACGGCCGTCGCCGACCTCGGCAAACGACACGTCCTCGAACAGGAAGGACTCAACACCTGGGGCATCTGGAACTACTCGGACTGGGACACACTCACCGCGGTGATCCCCAAGCTCTTCGACTACGGCAAGCAGCGCTGCACGGCGTACCCGCGTTTCGTCGTCCAGCGGCACCTGTTCGACGCGTTCCTGGCGGCGTACCTCCCGGCCGTGCGCACGCTCAGGGTCGGGCATCCGCTCGCCGTGGAGCAGCCCGACGACCCGTACCCGCAGCTGGACTTCGGGCCGGTGATCAACGCGGCCAAGGCGAAGGAGCTGCAGGACCAGGTCGCCGAGGCGATCGAGCGCGGCGCCGTACCGCTGCACCGCGCCACGCCCGACGCCGCGCGCTTCCTGCCCGGCCAGGACACCTCCGCCTACGTCCAGCCGGTCACGCTCCTCAACCCGCCCTCGTCCTCCCCGCTGCACCACGCGGAGCCGTTCGGCCCGGTCGACACGATCGTCCTGGTCGACACGGAGGCCGAGCTGCTGGCCGCGATGAACGCCTCCAACGGCGCGCTGGTCGCGACGCTCTCCACGGACGACCGGGCCACGTACGACCGGCTCGCCCCGCAGATCCGCGCGTTCAAGGTCGGCCACGGCGCGCCCCGCTCCCGCGGCGACCGCGACGAGCTGTTCGGCGGGCTCGGCGCCTCCTGGCGCGGCGCGTTCGTCGGCGGCGACCTCCTCGTGCGCGCGGTGACACGAGGACCGAAGGGGGAGCGGCTGCCGGGCAACTTCCCGGAGTACCAGCTGCTGCCCTGACCCACCGGGCGCGTCCGGCGCCGGTCCCTACGGGGTTCGCGATGAGGGGGCCGGCGCCGGACGCCGTAGCGGCAGGACGTGCTCCGGTCCGTCGTGGCGCGACCCGCCGCCCCGGTCCGTCGTTCAGTGCCCGCTCCCCCGTCCGTCGTTCACGTTCAGCCGATGCCCTGCCGGTCCGGGCGGAGGGCGAAGTCGCGGTCCGATGCGCTCTGTGCGGCCAGGGCCACGGCCTGCCGGAGCAGTTCGCGGTGGCGCAGCAGCGGCTCGCGGCGTTCCGGCGGTGCCAGCAGGAGCAGGTCGTCGAGACCGGCCATCATGCGCCGGGAGACCTGCGGACTGCCGACGGCGCATCCCCGTACCTCGGTGAACCCGAGATCCACCAGCTCGGTCCAGCCCGGCACGGGCTGCACCAGCCGCACCGCACCGGCCCGGTCCCGGTGCAGGGCGGCGTCCAGCGGACGCCGGCTCAGCGCGGCCAGGAACTGGACGACACGGTCCAGCGCCTGGACGGCCGTCGTCGGATCGTTGATCGCGGGGGACAGGGCCCGCAGCGCGATGTCGGACAACTGCCGCAGCCCGAAGCCGAGATCCTGATGGTAGGTCCGCTCCACTCCCACCGAGATCGCATAGCGCAGCGCCCGGCGCGGTGGGACAGGCCCGTCGTGCACGGCCAGCACGGGCATGCCGGGCACCACGAAGTCCCCGATCCGCGGGATCAGCCGCAATACGACCCCGTGTTTGCGCGCCACCCGCACCAGCCGCGCGATGTGCACGTCCCGCAGCACTCCCGCCCGGCCGTCGTGCGGCACCCACGCGGTCTCCGTGCCATGGGCGGGAGCCTCCTGGCCACTCACCGGCACGGGCATCGAGGCGGGCACCCGGAACGACTCCGAGGCGATCCGCGCGATCACATGGCTGATCCGCATCAGCCGCAGGGTGGCGTTCACGTACAGCACGAAGAGCAGCAGGCTCAGCCCGACCATGCAGAGCGTGAGGACCGACTGCACCAGAGGCACCGTCGTGACGGCACGGGGGTCGTCGACGGTGTCGAAGCTCGTCAGGACCAGCAAGGTCAGCACGAAGGTCGCCAGGAACACCGAGAAGGTCGCCTTGGTGATCCGGCTCCGGACGAAGAGCCGCACCACGCGCGGGGTGAACTGCCCGCTCGCCATCTGCACGGCCACCAGCGAGATGCTGAAGACCACACCGATGAAGGTCATCATCGCCGACCCGACCGCGCTCACCACGGCCTTCGCGTCCTCCGCGAACCGCAGGAGCTCGTCGAGCGTCTCGTAGTCCTTCTCCCGCTGGAGCGCATCGACGATGGCGGTGTCGAGCGCCTCCGCCCCGACCCAGACCACGAAGACGCTCACCATCGCCGCGGTGGGGGCGAACCAGAACGTGTCCCGCAGATGCTCCCTGAGCGGTGACAGCGCACGCGGACGACGGCCCGCCGAGGAGCTCTGCGTAACCATCCAGTCACTCATGGTGCGACCCTAGAGGCATCGGACCGTGAGGTCCCGGACCCCCGCCAGGTGGACGGAAACGCAGGTGAAAGGCACTCCGAAAGCTTGGTATGGTTGTCCGTGTCGCCGCGGGGAACACCCCTGGCACGGCGGCAGACACCTGGTCCGGGTGGCGGAATGGCAGACGCGCTAGCTTGAGGTGCTAGTGCCCTTTATCGGGCGTGGGGGTTCAAGTCCCCCCTCGGACACTTGCAGGGACGTTTACGAGACCGTCCCGAAGCGTTCACGAATTACCGGTCGAGTCATGTGACTCGCCGGTATTTCGTCGTTTCTGGGGCCTCGTGTTCGGCTCGATGAAGGGTGAGGCTTGCGTGGCGGAGGCTCGACCTGATCGGTCGGAAGCGGTCGCACCCGCGGTGGATCAGAAGACGCACTGAGGGAAGCCGGCCGGGCGGCCGGACCGGGGTCGGTGCCCGTGGTGTGAAAATAAGGGCAACGGTTCGATCACTGTGCGTGCCAGAGGCTGACACCGAAGCTCTGGTGCGGGGTAACGTGCGCGTTCAACTTGATCATCGCACTGTCCAGGGACTGTCATGCCCGATCCTTTTACGCCACCGGACGACCGGTCGGTAGCGCCGGTGACCGCCCGTGTGACGGCCGAGTCGCGAGCCGGATCCTTGAGGCGGCGTCAGATGCTGTGGTCGGTGCTGCCACCGAGCGTGGTCGCCGTGGCCGGTGCGGTAGCCACCGCGCTGGTCAGTGATGGCCACCTGGACCGGGCGGACCAGGTGGCGATGTCCGGCAGCGTGGTCCTCATTGGCGCCATGGCGGCCGGAATCGCGGGTGCAAGGGCTTCGGCGGAGGCACGAGCAGTCACCAAGCACTGGACGGAGCTGTCCCGTGGGGCCGACGGGGACCGTGCCGAGCTGGCCGAGCTGATCCGTACCACGGCCGAGGGCAGAGCCGAACTGCAGTCGCTGTTCCGTCGGCTGAAGGCCGGGGAGCCCCCTGTGCGGCGCCGGCCGGAACTGCCCCCGCAGACCGGCCCGGACCAACTCTCCCGACTCGGATTCGAGATCGCTGCCGCCCGGCACGAGGCGGAGGCAGCCCTGCTGGAGACCGCCGCCGACGCGCTCGGGCCGGAACACAGTGCCAAGCTGGAGCAGTTCGAGGTGTTCGCCAACCTGGCGCGCCGGCTCGAGTCACTGGTGCACCGAGAGATAGGACTGCTGGACAGCCTGGAGAACGAGGTCGAGGACCCCGACCTGCTCAAGGGGCTGTTCCGGGTGGACCATCTGTCCACCCGGATCCGCCGCTACGCCGAGAACCTGGCCGTGCTCGGCGGCGCGAACACCCACCGCCAGTGGACGCGTCCGGTCGGCCTGACCGACGTGCTGCGTTCCGCCGTCGCCGAGATCGACCAGTACGCCCGGGTCAAGCTGGTCCCACCCATCGAGGGAACGGTGAGCGGCCACGCCGTGGTCGACGTCGTCCACTTGCTGGCCGAACTGCTGGAGAACGCGACGGTCTTCTCGCCGCCCCAGACGACCGTGCACGTGCGGGTCGAACCCGTCGCCGCCGGGGTGGCGATTGAGGTCGAAGACCGGGGCCTGGGCATGTCGGCAGCCGAGCGCACCCAAATGAACACGGTGCTGGGTGCACCCGACAAGGTCGCCCTCGGCGAGCTGCTGCAGGACGGCCGGATCGGCCTGTACGTGGTCTCGGTCCTGGCCCAGCGGCACGACATCGCCGTGCAGTTGCAGAGCAACGTGTACGGCGGCACCCAGGCCGTCATGGTGTTGCCCACGGGACTGCTCGGCCCGCAGCCGGCAGCTCCCGCGCTGGAGCACTCCAATGTCGCGACCCCTGACGCGGTGCCGCAAGACCCAGCGGAACCCGATGCGACGGACCCGCCGACGACAGGGACGACCGTCGTCGCGGATCCGCCCGTGTCCGATCCCGAACCGCAGCCCGCCCCGATGCCCTCCGACGGCGAGGAGGACCGTCCGCAGCTGCCTCGGCGACGCCGGGACCAGGCCGCCGAACAGCCGCACCCGGTCCCCAGCGCCGGTAGTTCTTCCGAGGACGTCGCACACGACCCGGGCCTCATGGCCGCGTTCCAGACCGGACTGCGCAGGGCCGAGGAAACGGAGACGCCCTGACACCCGAAGGCCACGCTGAAGGCCCGGGGCCCCGTCCACCAAGCCATTTCCTTCTGCCGAAAGAGGAGTACACGATCGTGGCGAGCGAAGACCTTTCCTGGCTGTTGACAGGTCTGGTGAACCGGGTGCCGCACACCCGAAGCGCCTTGTTGCTGTCCTCGGACGGACTGGTGAAGGCAGCGGAGGGGCTCGACGTGGACGCCGCAGACCAGTTGGCCGCGCTCGCCAGTGGGCTGTACTCACTGGCGCGCAGCGCGGGCCGGCGCTTCGACGACGGCGGCGACGTGCGGCAGATAGTGACGGAGCTCAGCACCTCGATGCTGTTCGTCTCGTCCGCCGGGCACGGCGCGGTGCTGGCGGTGCTGGCCGGACGCGAGGCGGACGCGGCGGTGCTGGGCTACGAGATGGGCATGATGGTGAAGAGCGTGCGCCCGCACCTGGCCACGCCGCCGCGGCACGTGGTGGGGTAACCGATGCCTCCGGTCCTCCCCGAGGGACCGCTGACCGACGAAGCGGTCGGGCGGCTGGTCCGTCCCTACACCGTGAGCGACGGCCGGACCAGGGCCACGTCCCACTTCACGCTCGTGACCGTGGTACGGGCCACCGGTGTCCAGACGCAGGGCACCTTCGGCCTGGAGCATGCGCAGGTGCTGGCGCTGTGCGAGAGCCCTGTCAGCGTCGCCGAGGTCGCGGCCCGGATGCAGGTGCCGGCCGCCGTGGTCAAGGTGCTGCTGTCCGATCTGACTGAGGGTGGCGCGGTGGTCGCAGGCCAGGCGCGCCCGCCCTCCGCGGACCACTACGCACTACCTGATCGAGACCTCCTGGAAGCGGTGCGCGATGCCCTCCTCAAACGACTGTGACGCGCTGCCCGCCGAAGCCCTGCCGGTGGGAATCAAGGTGCTCATCGCCGGCGGGTTCGGCGTAGGAAAGACCACCTTCGTCAACACGCTCAGCGAGATCGAGCCACTGAGCACCGAGGAGATGCTGACCGCCGTCAGCGCGGCCACGGACCGACTGGACGGAGTGGAGAACAAGGCCACCACCACCGTGGCCCTGGACTTCGGCCGGATCACCCTCAGTCCGTCCCATGTCCTGTACTTGTTCGGCACACCCGGACAGGAGCGCTTCTGGTTCATGTGGGACGAACTCTCCGAGGGGGCGCTCGGGGCGGTGGTCCTCGCCGACACCCGCAGGCTGGAGCACTCCTTCGCGGCGGTGGACTTCTTCGAGCGGCGCGGCATCCCCTTCGTCGTCGCCGTCAACGAGTTCGACGGCGCGCACCGCTACCACGCGGAGGAGGTGCGGACCGCGCTCGACCTCAGGCAGGAGGTGCCGGTGGCGCTGTGCGACGCCCGCGTCCAGAGAACGGGCATCCGCGTGCTGCTCGAACTGATCCAGCACCTGATCACGACAAGGAGTTCCCATGGCAGCGACACCGCCCCACCCCTCCTCCGGGCCTGAGTCCGGGATCGCCGTGCGCCATCTGCTCCTCCCCCCGGAGGACCCACAGGTGCGTACCCGATCCGAGCGGCTGCGCGAGCTGGGCATCGAAGCCCGTCCGGACACGGAACTTGACGCCTTCGCACGGGAGCTGGCACAGCGCACCGGCGGCTGCTACGCCGGGGTCAACTTCTTCCTCGACGCCGACCGCCAGTTCTTCGCAGGGTTGTACAGCGCCGCACAGGACACCCCGGTGCACGTGGGATCGCCGTTGCTGGAGGACCCGGTGCCCGGCCGTGTCATGCCCCGCGACATCGACATGGGCATCTGCCCGCACGTGGTCAAGCGTCGCCGGGCGCTGGTGCTGGAGGACATCCGGGATTTCCCGCGGTTCGCCGGAAACCGGGTGGTCGACGCGATCGGCATCCACTCCTACCTGGGCGCGCCGCTGATAGACAGCACCGGCGTGGTGCTCGGCACCATCTGCGTAGTCGACCAGGACCCGCAACCATGGGGGCGTAGGGGGCTGGAAATCATCAAGGCCATGTCTGCGGAACTGGTGGAACGGCTCGAGGAGTCGGCGCGCGGTCGCAGCTGACCGGCGCTGCCGGACTTGCAAAATCATGTGACCCGTTGCCAGGGTGCTCTGTCGTCCGCTGGACGAGGTATGCGTCAGGCCACTGCGTGCGGCTATCGTCCAGGATTGCCTTGGCTCGGCGCTGGGGGAGCTGTCCCAGGGGCTCGATGCCCTTAAAGGACTCGGAGGTCCGTCGAGGTTCAGGTGCGCGGCTTCAGCTTGATCAGGCGTACGGGCTCCCCGTCGAGGAGCAACCGGTCGATCAAGTCGTCGGTGATGTCATCGTGTTCGCCCTGGGGCAGGTCGAGGGTGACGTGGAAGTCGCGCAGCGCGGCACGGATCCGGTTCGGCAGGCTTCCGTAGTCGGGAGTCTCGGCCGGGTCTGCGCCGATGGTCACATGGGCTTCGCGTGGTGCGTCGCGCGGCCAGGTGACGCAGTACCTGGCCGCGATTGCGCTGCACGACACGGCGCGCAAGGCGTTGTGGAGGGCGGACTCGAACTGGTTGACGTGCGCGTCACTGGTATCGACTGTGCGGCGGTATCCGCGCTGACCCCGAGCGCCTGGCCGATCGCAGCCCAGCCGGCGCCGGCGGCGCGGTCTGCTTGTGCCGCGGTCCGAAACCGGGCTCACTGAGTCCGGGATGCCCCCAGGAGAATCGTCCCGCTTTGAGTCAAAGCATCATGACAATCAGGGGGCACATCCATGTGCATCCTCACCCATGTTCGACGCTTGGCCGCCGCCGGGCTCGGCTCGGCCCTTCGCGCCACGGGCGGCGGAGCGGCAACCGTGCACCGAAGAACCCGCCGAAGGACCCAGGTGTCGATGCTGGCGGCCTTCCTCCTGGTCTGCGGAGTCATCGTCACCTCGGCCACTACGGCACAGGCGGCGCCACCGGACAGTCATCGCCCGGCCACCTGGAACATGAACCAGAGCAGTTCCCGATGGGACGGCGTGTACAGCCTCACCCACCACCACGACGTGGTCGCCCTCCAGGAAGTCCCGCTGCACGCGCCGACCGGGAGTGAGCGCCTGCGAGACATTCGTGGAATCGAGCGCTACCGGTGGCGCGAGAGCGACCGTCATCCCTACCGCTACCTATTCATCCTGCGGCACTCCAGCCGGAACATCGGCATCGTCACCCGCTGGCTGCCGAGCAACACCTACGAGATCCCCAGCGTCTACCGGCCCGCGCTCGCCGTCGCCCACCGCGGCGACGGCGTCCTGTTCGCCTCCGTGCACGCTGAGTCCGGAGCGGAAACCTCAGGTCACGGCTCGGCTTCGCAGCGCGGCCGGCCGGCTGGTGCCGGCCGAACTCGAGGGTTCCCTGACGGGACGTCCCTCCTCCGGAACCTGCTCGTAGGGATGCGGCATCAGCTCGGGATCCCACGGGTCCGGAGCGTCGCGGGAGCCCCGGGTCATGGGGGTTCCTCAGATCCTGCTGCCCGAGGCGGTGTCAGACGACAGCCGCTGGGCGAGGTAGATCGGTATGACCGACAGCAGGACGAGGACCGCGGCGACAACGTTGACCACGGGCGCCTGCTGGGGCCGGGCCATGTTGGAGAAGATCCAGATGGGCAGGGTCTGGACGCCGGGCCCGGCCGTGAAGGTCGTCACCACGATCTCGTCGAAGGACAGGGCGAAGGCGAGCAGCCCGCCAGCCACGAGCGCGGAACGCACCAGGGGGAAGGTGATGTCGACGAAGGTACGGAAGGTGTGTGCGCCCAGGTCCATGGCGGCTTCCTCGTACGAGCCGGCCATTCGGCGCAGCCGGGCGACCACATTGTTGAAGACGACCACGACGCAGAAGGTGGCGTGACCGACGACGACCGTGAACATGCCGAGGCCGACGCCGAGCGGTTCGAGGACCGTACGGAAGGCGGTGTTGAGCGCGACGCCGGTGACGATGCCGGGCAGCGCGATCGGCAGGACGATCACGAAGGAGATGGTCTCCCGGCCGAAGAACCTGAAGCGCTGGACGGCGAAGGCGATGAGCGTGCCGAGGACCAAGGCGATCGCGGTAGCGCCGAGCCCGGCCTTGACCGAGGTCCACAGTGCGGCGCGGGCACCGGTGCTTCGCCATGCGTCGCCCCACCAGTGAAAGGTGAGTCCGGGCGGCGGCCAGCCCGAGCTGCGGTCCGGGTTCAGGGAGTTGACCACGACCAGCAGCAGCGGGATGTAGATGACCGCGAAGCCGAGCACGGCGGCGATGCGCACGGTGATACGCGCGGGGCGGGAGAGATTCATCGAGGGGCCTTCGGTTTGCGTACCGTCAGAGGCTGTCAGAGGCTGCTGAGGGCTCCGGTGCGGCGCACCGCGAGCAGATAGAACACGATGATCACCACGGGTACGGTGCCGAGCGCCGCGGCGAGCGGCAGGTCGAGGGTGATGTTGGAGTAGATGAGGTTCCCGATCAGCTGGGTCTTGCCGCCGACGATCTGCACGGCGATGTAGTCGCCGAGGCTGAGCGAGAAGGTGAAGATCGAGCCGGCCGCGATGGACGGCAGAATCATCGGCAGCACCACCAGGCAGAAGGTCCGGCCGGTGCGGGCGCCGAGGTCGGCGGAGGCGTCCAGCAGGTTGGCCGGGAGCTGTTCGAGCCCGGCGTGGATCGGCAGGATCATGTACGGCAGCCACAGGTAGGTCAGCACCAGAACGGTGGCCGTCAGTCCGTAGCCGGGTCCGTGGAGGCCGAGGGGCGCGAGCAGCCAGTCCAGCAGACCGCCCTCGGCGAGCATGAGCCGCCAGGCGTACGCCTTGACCAGATAGCTGGCCCACAGCGGGGTGAGGATGGCGACCACCAGCAGGGGCCGCCACCTGGGCCGCGCGATCCGGGCCGTGTAGAAGGCGACCGGGAAGGCGATCACGGCGCACAGGACGGTGACCACGAGGGCGACGCCGATGCTGCGCAGGGCGACCTGGCGGTAGACGTCGGTGGTGAACAGGGCGGTGAAGTTGTCCGTGTTCCAGACCTTCACCACGCTTGAGGTGAAGCTGTCCGTGGTCCAGAACGCGGACGTGAACAGCGCGGCGAGCGAGCCGAGGTAGGCGAGGACGAGCCAGGCCACCGGCGCGGAGAGCAGCAGGGACAGTTGCAGCCGGGGACGACGGTGCAGGGTCCCGGCGAACCGCCGGACGAATCCGGCGGTCGGCACGGTCTTCGTCATGTGATGCTCAGCCCTTGATCTCGGTCCATGCCTGGACCCACTTGCTGTAGGGCACGCACTTGGTGTCCTTGCGGCCGTCCAGGCACTGCGGGACGGGCGTGGTCCAGAAGTGGACCTTCTTCCAGTACGGCTCGTCGGCCGCGTGGTACGTGGCGCAGTGGTCCTTCACCGAGGTCAGGGCACAGGACTTGGCGTTGGACGGGGCCTCGCCGAAGTACTCGGCCACCTGGGCGTTCACCTGGGGAGAGATGATCCAGTCCATCCACTTGTAGGCGCAGTTGGGGTGCTTGGCCTTGGCGGAGATCATCCAGGTGTCGGACCAGCCGGTCGCGCCCTCCTTCGGCAGCACCGCCTTGACCGGGGCCTTCTCCGCCTGTGCGGCGTTGACGATCACCTGCCAGGCAGTGCCGACGACCGAGTTACCGCTCTTGAAGGCGGAGATCTCCTTGAGGTAGTCGCCCCAGTATTCCCCGATGTTGGCGTTCTGCTCCTTGAGCAGATGGACGGCGGCGTCGAACTGCTTCTGGTCCAGGGCGTAGGGGTTCTTGATGCCCAGCGACGGCTTGCTCTTCATCAGGTACAGGGCGGCGTCCGCGATGTAAATCGGTGAGTCGTACGCGGTGACCTTGCCCTTGTGGGCCGATGCCTTGTCGAAGACGGCGGACCAGGAGTCGGGGGCCGGGGAGACCTTCTCCGTGTTGTACATGAGGAGGTTGGCGCCGCGGCCGTGCGGGATGCCGTACGGGACACCGTGGACGGAGTTCCAGTCCTGGTTCTTGAGACCGGCGAAGACGTCCTTGTAGTTGGGGACGAGCTTGGTGTTGACGGGCGCGGCGTCGCCGGAGGCGATCAGGCGCAACGAGGCGTCGCCGGAGGCCGAGACCGCGTCGTACTGACCGGACTTCATCAGGCTGACCATCTCATCGGAGGTGGCCGCGGTCTTGGTGCTGACCTGGCAGCCGGTCTGCTTCTCGAAGTCGCTGGCCCAGTCGACCTTCGGGTCGTTCGAGCCGTCCTCGACGTAGCCGGCCCAGGCTATGAGGTTCACCTTGCCCTCGGTCTTGCCGAGCTTCTTCTGCGCCTTGAGGTCGGGCGGGTTGAAGCCGTCGGCCGGCGAGGACGTGCCGGACGAGCCGCAGGCGGTGGCGAGGAGGAGGGCGCCGACCGCGGTGGCGGCCTTCAGCGAACGGGACATGCGCACGGAGAGCTCCACAGGGGATGCGGGGAAAGGTGGCGGGGACAGGACGTGCGGGGTGGTGCGATCACTGCGATTCGGGAACACGGACGTTGTGGCGTGGCTGCCACTGGAGCCTGACCCGCGAGCCGCGATAGGCCGCGACGTCCTCGGACGAGGTCTCCAGGTTCTGCTGGAGGGCGGTGAGCCGCCCCCCGGCGTCGAGGTCCACGAGGAAACGAGTCGCGTCCCCGAGGTAGACGACCTCAGCGACGGTGCCGACGGCGCTGGAGCACCCCGGCTCGCTGCTGTCCCGGTCCTCCTTCAGCACGCGGATCTTCTCCGGACGGATGCTGAAGGTGCCGGCCGTGCCCACCACCCGCTCCGCGGCCTGGCCGGTGAGCAGGTTGGAGGTGCCGACGAAGCCGGCGACGAAGGGCGTGGCGGGACGTTCGTAGATCTCGGCGGGGGTGCCGACCTGCTCGATGCGGCCCTGGTTGAAGACCGCGATGCGGTCGCTCATGGTCAGCGCCTCGTCCTGGTCGTGGGTGACGAAGACGAAGGTGATGCCGACCTCGCGCTGCAGCTCCTTGAGCTCGATCTGCATCTGCTCGCGCAGCTTGAGGTCGAGGGCGCCCAGCGGCTCGTCGAGCAGCAGCACCCTGGGCGTGTTGACCAGGGCCCGGGCCAGCGCCACGCGCTGCCGCTGGCCTCCGGAGAGCTGGGACGGCCGGCGGTCGCCCAAGCCTTCGAGCCGCACGCTCGCCAGGGCCTCGCGGGCCCGCTCCAGCCGCTTGGCCTTGGGAACCTTGCGGATCTTCAAACCGTAGGCGACGTTCTGTTCGAGCGTCATATGCGGGAAGAGCGCGTAGTCCTGGAAGACGGTGTGCACATCCCGCTCGAAGGGGGCGAGGCGGGTCACGTCCCTCCCGGCGAGTTCGATGGTGCCGCTGGTGGGCAGCTCGAAGCCGGCGATCATCCGAAGCACGGTGGTCTTGCCTGATCCGGACGGCCCCAGCATCGAGAAGAACTCGCCGTCCGCGATGTCCAGATCGACCCCGGCTACCGCCTTCGTCTGCCCGAAGGACTTGCACAGGCTCTGCAGTCGGACGGCTTTCCCTTCCATGGGCGGGAACCTTTCTGGCGCTGCCGGACGTTGACCTTAAACATATGAAGTCATAGTCCTAGTTTCAATACCCCGCTAAGGTAAAGCTTGAGTCAACGAACATGGGGGTGGTTGCTGTGACGCGAGAACCGGGCGGCGCCCGGCAGGCCGTCTTCACACCCGTCGACAATCAGGCCCGGGTGGACGCGGTCGTGCGGCGGCTCGGCGACGCCATCGAGCTCGGGCTACTGGCGGACGGGGAGCAACTGCCCGGCGAGTCCGACCTCGCGACACAGCTCGGCGTCTCGACCGTCACCCTGCGTGAAGCACTGATGGCGCTGCGCCAGCAGGGGTTGGTCACCACCCGCAGGGGGCGGGGCGGAGGGAGTTTCGTCACCGTTCCCGAAGGTCCCGCCGAGGAGCGGCTGCGGAGCCTCCTCGTCGGCTGGAGCACCGAGGAACTCCGTGACCTCGGCGACCACTGGGCCGCCATCTCGGGGGCCGCCGCCCGGCTCGCGGCCCAGCGCACCGAGCCCGGGGATCTGCTCCCACTGCGCAGGTCTGTTGAGCAGTTGACGGAGGCGGCCGACGGCGCGGCACGCAGCCGGGTGCACGGGCGCTTTCACGTGGAACTGGCCGCCGCGGCCCAGTCCGCGCGGCTGACCCGGGAGGAGATCGGCATCCAGACAGAGGTGGGGGCGCTGCTGTCTCTCGTGCTCGGCGAGGAGGGGTATCTCAAGGACGTGTGCGATCGTCACCGCACCGTGATCTCCGCACTGCAAGATGGTGCGGACGAGCAGGCGAGAGCCCAGACCGAGAGGTGTGTCCAGTTGTGCATGGCGCGCTTGGTCGAACTCCGCCTCGGCTCCTCCAGCTCCGCTGGTGGTCCCCATCCCCAGGAGAACACCTATGGGTAGCAGTCCCCGTCCCACAGGCGGCGGACCCGACATCCTTGACGAGGTGACGGCCGCCGACGTGGCAGCCTGCGTCCGCGACACCCTGGAGGGCGTCTTCCACGCCGTTTCCGAGACCGGTACGGACGCGGCGGCACTCCTCGCCTCGGCCACCGAGAGCGGCCGGCGGCCCCTCACCGGCGACCTCGCCGCGCTCCGCCCCGGCCTGCACACCCGGCTCACGCGACTCGATCTGGTCTCCGGCGCCGGTTTCGTGGCCGCTCCGGGGCTGCTCGCCGACGTATCGGCATGGCTCGAATGGTGGCAGATCGGCGCGAGCGGTGCCGTGCGCCCGCTGGTGCTGGACCTGGACCCGGAGCACTCGGCGTACTCCGACTACACCCACTGGGACTGGTTCACACTGGCCCGCGACACCGGGCGGCGCGCGGTCGCGGGGCCGTACGTGGACTATCTCTGCTCCGACGAGTACAGCCTCACCCTGTCCGTGCCGGTGGCGGTCGGGGGCCGCTTCACGGGAGTGGCCGCGGCGGACGTGTACCTCTCGCATTTCGAGGCGGCGGTGATGCCGGTCATGCAGAAGCTGCCCGGCCCCGCCTTCCTCGTCAACGCGCGCGGCCGTGTCGCTGCCTCGGCCTGTGCCGACCATTTGGCCGGTTCTCTCGTCAAGGGCCCGGACTTCGGGGCCGTACTGGCCGGACCGGCGGACGGCGTCGAACACGGCGGGCTGCGGCTGCGACCCTGCGGTGACATCCCCCTCATCCTGGTCACGACTCCGCCGGTATGGCGTGCGTAGGTCTCCGAGCCGCCCCCTACCGGCACTGCCGACCCGTTATCCGTGTGGCTTCGCTGCGCGGTAGGCGGGAGGGCGGAACGACCGCTGCTTCGGCAGCGCTTACTTCGGAGACACGCGATGCGTAACCAGTCCAAGCCTGCGACGCGGTGCCGGATTCGGCCGGCACCTTTCCTGCTGTGTGCGCCCTCCGTGGGGCCGGGCAGTTCAGTCGGGCATCACACTGTCTCGTCGCCTAGAGGGGCCGCGGATGCGGTCGCGGTAACTCCCTTCTTTCGTGGCAGGAGTTGGGCGGCCGGCCGGGTGGCCGGGGACGCGCGGGGGCGGCGTGGACGGACCGTCGCGAGGGGGCCGGGGGCGTGGCCGCTCACCCCCGGTACCCCCGAAGCTTGCGGTACAGCGTCGCCCGGCCGATCCCGAGTGCGACCGCCGTGCGTGCCTTGTTGCCGCCGTTGCGGCGCAGCGCCTCCAGGATCGCGGCACGCTCGGCGTGCTCCATCGGGCTGAGCGGGCGGGCGGCCGGGCCTTCCCGGACGGCGTCCGGCAGCTCCGCGCGGCGGACCGGCCCGGACACCCGCCGGTGCTCCGCGAGGGCGCGTACGACATGGGCCAGCTCGGTGACGTTGCCGGGCCACGGGTACGCCTCGAGCGCGCGCAGGGCGTCCAGGGTCCAGGTCAGGGGCGGTTGCCCGGGCGCCGGGCGGGGGGTGAGGGCGGGCAGGAGTTCCCGGATGTCCTCGGTGCGTTCCCGCAGCGGCGGCAGGGTCACCGAGCGGGCCGACAGCTTGTCCAGCAGGCGCTGGAGGCAGGGGCCGGGCTGCGCGCCGGGGGTGTAGGTGACCAGCAGCCGGGTGTCCGGGTGCTCGTCGAGCAGGGAGTTGAGCGCCGCCACTCCAGGCTGCGCGAGGCGCTCGGCATGGCGCAGCAGGAGGAGCCGGTCGGGCTGCCGGGCGGACAGGGCCTGCTCGAGGCCCACGTCCCGTGCCGCGTCGGCCTCCTGGACGGGGTCCGGGCCGAACAGCTCGCGTGCCAGTGCGGCCTTGCCCGTTCCGCGTTCGCCGGTCAGCAGCAGGGGTTCCCCGGAGCGGACCAGTTCCGCCGCACGCCCGACGGCGTGCCGCCAGGGGACCGAGGAGCCGGTCAGGGCGACCGGCGGAGGCGCGGCCGGCGCGGCGGGCGCCGGATCGTCGAGCGGCTCCAGAGCGACCACGATCCCGATCGTCCTGCCGTCCAGCCGTACCGGGGTGACGCGCGCCGTGCAGCCGGCTCCCTCCGGCAGCCGGGCGACGCCCGTGACGTCCCGGTGCCGCGCGTCGGCCGCCGTGCGCTCCAGCGTCCCGAGCACCTCGGGCGTCAGCAGCCGCTGCGCCGCGTCGCTGACCAGCCGGTTGCGGCCGTCGAGTGCCGCCACGGCCCGGTCCGGCCCGCGCGCCGCGCGCACGTAGGCGTCCAGCAGCGCCCTTTCGTCCCGCCCGGCCCGGGCCCGCAGCTCCGTCTCGACCGCCGCGACCGTCGCCTCGGCGAACGCCGCCTGAGGATGCGGCGGTCCGGCGGCGCACAGCTGTGACGCGACCGTCACGGTGCCCAGCACCTGTCCGCTCTCCGGCCCGAGCACCGGGACGCTGACCGCGGAGACGTCCTGCCACCGGTCGAGGAAGTGCTCGGGTCCGTGGACCTCGGCCCGGCCCCGGGTGCGCACGGCGAGAACCGCGCTGTTGTGGCCGACCTCCTGCTCGGACAGGCCGGTGCACGCGCCGAGCCCGGGCATGCTTCCGGCCGTCCACAGCACGCGCAGCCGCTCGTCGGTCAGGACGAGCAGCGACCCGCCCGCGCCCAGGGCGGGGACGATCCGGTCGAGCACCGGCCGGGCGGTGCCCAGCAGAGCCGACTCCCCGGGGCGCGCGGGACACGTCACCGGCTCCTCCAAGTCGTGCGGCACGCCGAAGAACCGGGCCCGCCGCCACGCCGCGACGACCTCCTCCGGCACGCCCTGGGGCAGCGGACGCCCCGACAGGAACCGCTGGCGGGCGACGCGCAGTGAGGGCCGGGCGGTGGTGGCTGTGGGGGAGGCATCTGTGGTGGTCACGGCACGGTCCACCGTAGCGGGTTCAGTTGAACAGGAAACAACCGTGGGTCCCGTCGCCACACTTCGCCCACAATCTGATGTGTCGTAGCGGGGTGAACGAGGCCCTTGCGTCTCGTCGCCGACACCCCTGTGCCCCGTACCTGTGTCTCGTAATGAGACACCCGCGACCAGCCGAAGAGCCCCATGATCGTGCACGTCCCGCGTCCGCCGCCCGAACCCCTTCCGCAGGAGCGCCCCGTGTCCACCGTCGTCGAGACCGACGTCCTGATCGTGGGCAGCGGCCCGGCCGGTGCGTCGGCCGCGCTCGCCCTGAGCACCTACGGCGTCCCCAACATCGTGGTGACCCGCTACGCGAGCCTCGCCGACACACCCCGCGCGCACATCACCAACCAGCGCACCATGGAGGTGCTGCGCGACCTCGGAGTGGAGCAGGAGGTCGTCGCGCAGGCCACCCCGCAGCACCTGATGGGCAACACGACGTTCTGCACGAGCCTCGCGGGTGAGGAACTGGGCCGGGTGCGCTCCTGGGGCAACGACCCGCTCGTGCAGGCCGAGCACGAACTCGCCAGCCCGACCCGCATGTGCGACATGCCGCAGCACCTCATGGAGCCGGTCCTCGTGAACGCGGCCGTCGCCCGCGGTACCCGGCTCCGCTTCCAGAACGAGTACCTCTCCCACACCCAGGACGCCGACGGCGTCACCGCCACCGTCCGCGACCGGCTGCGCGGGGACACGTACGAGATCCGCGCCAAGTACCTGATCGGCGCCGACGGCGGACGGTCGAAGGTCGCCGCGGACGCCGGGCTGCCGATGGGTGGTCAGATGGGCGTGGCGGGCAGCATCAACATCGTCTTCGAGGCGGACCTGAGCCGGTACACCGCCCACCGTCCGTCCACCCTCTACTGGGTCCTCGCCCCGGGCGCGACGGTCGGCGGCATCGGCGCGGGCCTCGTGCGCTGTGTGCGCCCCTGGAACGAGTGGCTGATCGTCTGGGGCTACGACGTGAACGCCGGCCCGCCCGACCTGACCACCGAGTACGCCGAGTCGGTCGTCCGGACGCTCATCGGGGACGACGACATCCCCGTGACCGTCAAATCGTCCTCGGCGTGGACCGTCAACGAGATGTACGCCGAGACGTACGCCAACGGCAGGGTCTTCTGTGCCGGAGACGCCGTCCACCGGCATCCGCCGTCCAACGGCCTCGGCTCCAACACCTCGATCCAGGACGCCTACAACCTCGCCTGGAAGCTCAAAATGGTCCTCGACGGCACCGCCCACCCCAGGCTGCTCGACAGTTACACCGCCGAGCGTGCCCCGGTCGGCCGGCAGATCGTCACCCGCGCCAACCGGTCCATCCGCGAGACCGCCCCGGTCTTCGAGGCCCTCGACGGGCTCTCCCCGCAGACCCCCGAGCAGCTGTGGGCCAACATCGCCGCCCGCAAGGACGCCACCGAGGCCGCCGAGAAGCAGCGGGCGGCTCTGCGCGAGGCGATCGCCTTCAAGGTCTATGAGTTCAACGCCCACGGCGTCGACCTCAACCAGCGCTACGACGCCGGGGATTGCGCCGCGATCGTCCCCGACGGCACGCCCGACCCCGGCTTCGCCCGCGACCCCGAGCTGCACCACCAGCCGTCCTCCCGCCCCGGCGCCCGGCTCCCCCATGCCTGGATCACCTCCGGCACCCGCACGCTCTCGACCCTCGACACCATCGGCCGGGGCCGTTTCACCCTGCTGACCGGCATCGGGGGAGAGGCCTGGGTGCGAGCGGCCGAGGCACAGGAGGTGGAGATCGCCACGGTGGTGATCGGCCCGGGGCAGCGGTACGAGGACCCGTACGGCGACTGGGCGCGGCTGCGTGAGATCCCGGACGCGGGCGCCCTCCTGGTACGCCCGGACGGTTTCGTCGCCTTCCGGCACGCCTCCGCCGGCCCGGACGCCGGAGAACTGCTCGCGGACGCGCTGCGGCGCATCCTCGGTCACGCCTGACCGCGCCATCATGGAGGCAGCGGAAGAGCGCCAGGAACCGGAAGATCAGCAAGCCGCGGACGTCGACGACGAGGAGCCGGGATGACCACCGATGCGACCAGGGCCGGCGTCACCGAGCAGGTGCTCGCCAGCCTGCGCGGGACCGCCGACCCGCGGCTGCGTGAACTGCTCACCGGCCTCGTCCGCAATCTGCACGACTTCGCGCGCGAGACCCGCCTCACCCAGGAGGAGTGGGAGCGGGCGATCGCCTTCCTGACCGCGACCGGGCAGAAGTGCACCGACACCCGGCAGGAGTTCATCCTGCTGTCGGACGTGCTGGGCCTGTCCATGCTGCTGGAGACGCTGAACGACGATCACGTGGCGGGCGCCACCGAGTCGACCGTGCTGGGCCCCTTCCACATGACCGAATCGCCGGTCCGCGCACTCGGCGACGACATCGACCTGGTCGGCGGCGGCGAGAAGTGCGTCGTCAGCGGGCGGGTGCGGTCCGCCGACGGCACCCCGCTGCCCGGCGCCGTCGTCGACGTCTGGCAGGCCGACGACAAGGGCTTCTACGACGTCCAGCAGCCCGGCGTCCAGCCCGCGGGCAACGGACGCGGGCTGTTCACCGCCGACGCCGACGGCCGCTTCTGGTTCCGCACCTGTGTCCCGGCGGCGTATCCGATCCCCACCGACGGCCCCGTGGGCGGGCTGCTGCGCGCGACCGGACGGCACCCCTACCGCCCCGCGCACATCCACTTCATCGCCGCCGCCGAGGGCCACACGCCCGTCACCACGCACATCTTCGTGGCCGGCGGCGACTACCTCGACTCCGACGCGGTGTTCGCCGTGAAGCGGAGCCTGGTCCAGGACTTCGCCGAGACCGACGACCCCTCCCTGGCCCGGGAGTTCGGAGTGGAGAACCCCTTCCGGCACGCCCGCTTCGACCTCGTCCTGGAGCAGGCCGTATGACGTTCCAGCAGGAGTTCACGTACGAGACCCGGCCCGTGCGGGTCGTGTTCCGGCCCGGCGCGGCCGTCACCGCGACGCCGGACGAGGCGGCGCGCCTGGGGCTGAGGCGGCTGCTCGTCGTGTGCGGCAGCCGGGGCGAGCCGGTGGCCCGGGCCGTCGCGGAGGCGCTCGGCGACAGGTGCGCGGGAGTGCACGCCGAGGCGCGGATGCACGTGCCCGCCGAGGACGCCGACCGGGCCGTCGCGGCCGTCCGGGTGGCCGGGGCGGACGGCTGCGTCGCGGTCGGCGGCGGCTCCGCGATCGGGCTCGGCAAGGCGATCGCCCTGCGCACCGGACTTCCGCTGATCGCCGTGCCGTCCACCTACTCGGGCTCCGAGATGACCCCGGTCTGGGGCCTGACCGAGGGCGGCGCCAAACACACCGGCCGCGACCCGGTCGTCCAGCCCCGCAGCGTCGTCTACGACCCCCGGCTCACCCTCTCCCTACCCGTACCGCTGACCGTCACCAGCGGGATCAACGCGCTCGCGCACGCCGTCGAGGCGCTGTACGCCCCCGATGTCTCACCGCTGGTGTCGGTCATGGCCGAGGAGGGCGTCCGGGCCATGGCCGAGGCCCTGCCGCGACTGGCCGCCGGCCCGGAGGACCTCGACGCGCGCAGCCGGGCGCTGTACGCGGCATGGCTGTGCGGGGCGTGCCTCGGCGCGACCACGATGGGGCTGCACCACAAGCTGTGCCACGTCCTCGGCGGTACCTACGGCCTGCCCCATGCCGAGACCCACACTGTGGTCCTGCCCCACGCCCTCGCCCACAACGCCCCCGCGGCCCCACAGGCGTTGACCGTCCTGCGCCGCGCCCTCGGGGCCGACGACGTGCCCCGCGCCCTGTGGGACCTGGCCGGCCGCCTCGGCGCCCCGCGTTCCCTGGCCGAACTCGGCCTCACGGAGGCCGACGTGACCCCGGCGGCGGCCCGGGCCGCGGGTGAGCCGTACGCCAACCCGCGCGAGGTGACGGCGGAAGGGGTACGGGGCGTACTGCTCGCGGCGTTCGAAGGAGGCCCGCCGGACTCCGGCTCGCGGACAGAAGGTGACCGCAAGCCTTCCTAGGGTCGAGGCATGACTCAGACACAGAGGATTCTTGTCACCGGCGCCACCGGAACCGTCGGCCGGCAGGTCGTCGCCGAACTGCTCGACCGGGGGCACGAGGTGCGTGCCCTGACCCGCGACGCCGCGAAGGCCGCCTTCCCGGCCGGGGTCGAGGTCGTCGAGGGTGACCTGACCGAGCCGGACGGGCTCGCCCCCGCCCTGGAGGGGGTCGGCGGACTGCACCTGATCACGTTCGGCGGTGCCGCATTCAGCCCGCTGGAGACCGGCCCCCGGATCCTGGAACTCGCCAAGTCCGCCGGGGTCCGCCGCGTCACCGTGCTGCACGGCGGCGGCCCCACCCCGCTGGAGGACGCGGTACGGGCCGAGGACGGCGTGGACTGGACGGTGCTCATGCCGGTCGAGTTCATGGCCAACGCCCTGGAGTGGGCCGACGGGATCGGGGCCTCGGGGGAGGTGCGTGAGCCTTTCGTGAACCGGCTGAGTGCCATGGTCCACGAGGCGGACATCGGCGCCGTCGCGGCCGTCGCGCTCACGGAGGAGGGGCACGGCGGCCAGGAGTACGTGATCACCGGCCCCGAGGTGCTCACCGTAGGCGACAAGGTGAAGACGATCGCTGCCGCCGTCGGCCGGGAGATCACCCTGGTCGAGCTGACCGAGGAGCAGGCCGTCGCGCAGTGGCGGGCGGCGGGCCTCGCCGAGGACGTCATCGGCTTCCTGCTCATGGCGTACGGGGACACCCCCGAGGTGGGCCGTACGGTCTCCGGCACCGTCGAGAAGGTCACCGGCCGCCCGGCGCGCACCTTCGCCCGGTGGGCGGCCGAACACGCCGGCGTCTTCACAGGACAGTCATGACTGTCTCGTATTGAGACACCCGGACCACCATCCGGTCCGTCAAGATCGAAAAGGGGGTGTGACCACAGCAAGGTGCGGCCGTCGGCATGGGCTGAATCGCCGACCGCACGGCCGCACACCCGAAGAAAGGTGACCACCATGGCCCTCGCACTGCTCCGGCGCCGGTGGCTCAGAGACACCCCCGCCGCGGCGGGCCTCGCCCTCCCCCTCCCCGACGGCGCGGGCGCCGTCGCCCGCGAAGTCGTCGACCCGATGGGATCGCCCCTGGCGGCCGCGGACGTCACCGTCACCGCCCTGGACACCCACCGCGTCGCCGCCCGCGGCACGACCGACCCCTACGGCTACTTCCTCGCCACGCTTCCGCCCGGCCGCTACAGCCTGCTCATCTCGGCGCAGGGCCTGCGGCCGCACCGCGAGACGATCGAGACGGGCCCCGGCACGTCGACGGCCACCGAGCGTGTCTGGCTGCAACCCGCCGAGGCTCTCCAGCTTCCGGCGCCCGGCACCTGGCTCTTCGACCCGCCGCACACGGCGATCCGGTTCATCGCCAAGCACGTCGGCATGGCCCATGTCCACGGCCGCTTCGAACGCTTCGAGGGCGGCATCCGGATAGCCCCGGACATGGCCGACTCCCGGGTGCACGTCCGGATCGACGCCTCCAGCATCACCACCGGCAACAACACCCGCGACAACCACCTGCGGTCCGCCGACTTCCTCGACGTCGAACGCTTCCCGCACATCGACTTCACGAGCGCGCGCTTCGTCTACCGCGGTGGCAGCAAGTGGACGCTGCAGGGCTCCCTCACCATGCACGGCGTCAGCCGCTCGGTGGCCCTGGACACGACGTACCTCGGCACCGTGAACGGCGGCTACGGCCAGGAACTGCGCTGCGCGGCCCTGGCGACGGCGGAACTCCACCGCGAGGACTACACCCTCAACTGGCGTTCCATGCTGGCCCGCGGTATCGCGGTGGTCGGCCCGACGGTCCAGCTGGAACTCGACGTCCAGGCGATGTACCGCACCCACGACACGCCCACCCCGCCGGAGTAGTGGGCCGGCCTGGGCCTTTGGACGAGGCCCAGGCCACGCTCCGCGCCGGTCCGTCGTACGGACCAGCCGGGCCTACCCGGCGTCGGGCCACACCTGCGGCGGCCGGGGATGCTCCGGGCCGGTCCGCCGCCCGGCCGCCCGGGCGTTCTCGCCCCGCAGGGCCGTCAGCCATGGCCAGAGATCAGGCAACGGCTGCTCCGCACACGCCAGGCGGTGCTCGATCCGGCATCGCTGAGACCCGTCCGGCGGGCACACGCCGTACACCGTGACCCGGCCGTCCGACAGCGTGATCCACCGGTGGTCCGCCGGCACCAGATGCGCCGGCACCTCAAGCCCGGGCTCCAGCAGAACCCAGTCCTGCTCCGGCGTCGCCACGCGGTCCTGCGGCAACCGGCAGTACGGACACGCGTACTGGCCGACCCGTAATCGGCGCAGCCCCTCATCCACAGCCCCCATACGGCCAGAGTCCGCAGTCAGTGGCGCGGCGACCAGAGCGCGAACCGGACGTTGCGCCCGAGGTGCTCCGGCATCACCGAGGCGCCGTGAGACCCGGCTGGTGCGGCCGGCCACTCCCGCCGGTTCGCCGGCGGCCGGGATTCGACGAAACCGCGACCGGGCCGCGCACCCGACGCACACCGCCGATATTCGCTGGTCCCCGTCCCGCCGGCCTCCCTACACTCACCCCAGACCCGCGCCGCCCACGATCCCAGCGCCGCACCGACGTGACGAAGGAAGGGAGACCGCCATGCGTGACCACACCGCTGTCGCCGTCTCCCTGCCTCAGCACGAGGTGATCCTCGTGTCTTCGTCGCCCCGGTGCCCGCTGCGCGGCGGCACCGGCTGACCGGGACGAACGCCCGGCGACTCCCGACGACCTTGACGTGACGTCAGGTCCCGGTGACTCCTTCCTGTTTCGCCCGGAATCGCGCTGCCCCATTTCCTGATCGCATCGAAAGGCCCCGGGCCGTGCGCACCCACCTCAACCCGCTCGCCGTCGTCCGCAACCTCGGCATCCTCGCCCACGTCGACGCCGGCAAGACCACCGTCACCGAACGGATCCTGTTCGCCACCGGCACCACCCACAAGCGCGGCGAGGTCCACGACGGCACCACCGTCACCGACTTCGACCCGCAGGAGCGCGACCGCGGCATCACCATCTTCGCCGCGGCGGTGAGCTGCGCCTGGGACGGTCACCGGATCAACCTCATCGACACCCCCGGGCACGTCGACTTCGCCGACGAGGTGGAGCGCGCGCTGCGGGTGCTCGACGGGGCGGTCGCCGTGTTCGACGCGGTCGCCGGGGTGGAGCCGCAGAGCGAGTCGGTGTGGCGGCAGGCCGACCGGCACGGCGTACCGAGGATCGCCTTCGTCAACAAGATGGACCGCGCCGGGGCCGACCTCGACACGGCCGTCGCGTCGATCCGGGAGCGGCTCCACCCGGCTCCCCTGGTCGTGCAGCTGCCGATCGGCACGGAGGACACCTTCACCGGCGTCGTCGACCTGGTGCGCATGCGCGCACTGCTGTGGGACGACGGCGGCTCCGTCGAGGAGACGCCGGTGCCGGACGGCCTCAGGGACGAGGCCGCCGCCCGCCGCCGCGCGCTGGAGGAGGCCGTGGCGGAGCTGCACCCGGGCGCACTGGAGGAGTTCTGCGACACGGGCACGCTCGCCGAGGAGACCCTCACCGCGGCGTTGCGTGACGTGACCCGGGACGGTGACGGCGTGGTCGTGCTGTGCGGCTCCGCGTACCGCAACCGCGGTGTCGAGCCGCTGCTCGACGCGGTCGTGGCCTATCTGCCCTCGCCCCTGGACGTGCCGTCGGTCCGCGGCACGCACGAGGGCGAGGAGCGGACGCGGCCCGCCGATCCCGCGGCACCGGCCGCCGCCCTGGCCTTCAAGGTGCAGGCCACCGCGACAGGCCGGCTGACCTGTCTGCGGATCTACTCGGGCACGATCGAGAAGGGAGACACCCTGTGGGACGCGACCGCGAGGCGCACCGAGCGGATCGGCCGGATCCTGCGCGTCCGGGCCGACCGGCACGCCCCGCTGGACCGTGCCGTCGCCGGGGACATCGTCGCCGTGGTCGGGCTGAAGTCCGCCCGCGCCGGCTCGACCCTGTGCGCACCGGACGCGCCGCTCGTCCTGGAGCCGCCCGGTGTGCCCGAGCCGGTCGTGTCGGTCGCGGTGGAGTCCCGCCGCGCCGGTGACACCGACCGGCTGGCGTCGGGGCTGGCCCGGCTCACCGAGGAGGATCCCTCGCTCGTCGTGCGAACCGACCCGGAGACGGGGCAGACGGTGCTGTCCGGTATGGGTGAACTGCACCTGGAGGTGGCGGTGGAGAAGCTCCGGCGCGAGCAGGGGCTGGAAGTCAACGCCGGGCGCCCCCGCGTCAGTTACCGCGAGACCGTCGGCCGGGGCGTGTCCGGCGCGGTCTTCCGGCACGTCAAACAGGACGGCGGGGCAGGGCAGTTCGCCCATGTCGTCCTCGACGTGGAGCCGCATGACGAGGGTGGCTTCGAGTTCCGCTCGGCGGTCGTCGGCGGGCGGGTGCCGCAGGAGTACGTCCGGGCGGTCGAAGCGGGCTGCCGCGACGCCCTCGCCGAAGGGCCGCTCGGCGGGCACCCGGTGACGGGCCTGCGCGTCACGCTCACCGACGGGGCGACCCATGTGAAGGACTCCTCGGACACGGCGTTCCGCACGGCCGGCCGCCTCGGTCTCCGCGCGGCCCTGCGCGCCTGCGTGATGATCCTGCTGGAGCCGGTCGTCGAGGTCACGGTCACCGTGCCCGAGGACGCGGTCGGCGGTGTGCTCGGCGACCTCGCCGCCCGGCGCGGCCGGGTGACCGGGTCGGTCACCCGGACGGGCGCGGCGATCGTCACCGCCACCGTGCCGCTGGCCGAACTGTTCGGCTACGCGACCCGGTTGCGCAGCCGCACGCAGGGCCGCGGCACGTTCACGGCCCGTCCCACCGGCTACGCGCCTGCGCCGGTCGCGACGCCGATGCGGTAGCGCACGAGCCGGGCCCCTCCCTTCCTCACCGGAAGGGAGGGGCCCGCCGGTCCGCCCCACCCTGGGAGCTACGGGTACGACACCACCGTCGACGGCACTGTGGACGTCCCCGACGTCGGCGAGCCCGTGTCGTTGATGACGCACTCGTACTGCCCGTTACCCCCCAGCGACACCACGAGCAGGTCGTGGAAGCGCACCCCGGGCCGGTTCGGCGCGGCGAAGCCGTGGTGCTGCACGATGCCCGGATCGACGTTGTAGTAGCAGTAGCTGCCCAGGCCCCAGCCCTCGTGGGTGGTGACGCCGTCCCCGACGCGGTAGGCGGCGTAGCCCTTGACGGAGCCGTTCTGGATCGCGGCCTGGTTCGGGGCGTCGTACGCCTTCTCGTTCTGGTAGAAGATCGTGCGGCCGCGCTCGCCGAACCACTGCACGTCGTACTTGTTGAAGTGCTCCACGAACAGCCCGGTCGCCAGCACGTCATGGCCGTTGACGACGACCCCGTAGTCCGCGCGGTTGGTCTCCCAGCCGACGCCGTCGCCGTGGTCGGCGCGCCAGACCCAGGTGTGGTCGACGATGGTGTGCCGGCTGTTGACGACCATGCTCGTGGTGGCCTTGCCCGGGCCCGCCCCGCCGATGCGGACGAACACGTCCTGGACGGTCGTCGGGTTGGCGGAGTGGTCGCGGGAGGCGCCCCGTGGGCCGATCTCCAGCAGCGTGGCGGAGTTGACCGGCCCGGCGTCGACGAGGAACCCGGCCAGGCGCACGCCGTCGACGTCGGCGACCTTCAGCGCGGTGACGCCGTTGTCGGGGATGAGCGTGGCGTATCCCAGTCCCAGCACCACCGTGCCGGCCCGGTCGACCCGTACCGGCTGGTCGAGGTGGTAGATCCCCGGCGTCAACAGCAGGTGGAGTCCCTCGGCGAGGGCCTGGTTGAGCGTGGCCGCCGGGACGCCGGGCTTGGCGACGTAGAAGCGCGACAGGGGCAGCGAGGTGCCCCGCGGGGTGCCGTTGCCCCAGGTGACGCCCCGGGCGTCGGTCCGCTTCTCGGGCAGGAAGACCCGGTACTCGCCGCCGTCGAGGTACAGGAACGGCTTCTCGCGGGAGACCGGCGTCGTGGCCAGGGTGGTGTACGGCGGGTTGGGGAAGCCCTGCGCGGGGGCGCCCTCGACACCGGAGAACACCATGTTCCACACGCCGTTGAGCCAGCCGCCGATCGCGCTGTCGCGGGTGTACCACTGCTGCTGGGAGTACGGCTGCACCTGGCCGTCGATCCGGCTGTCGGCGATGTAGCCGCCGCTGGACCAGCCGTAGCCGGTCGGGGCGAGGTTGAGGTTGCCGCGGATGTGCATCCGGCGGAACGGGGCCGCCTGCGAGACCGCCCAGCGGTTGGTGCCGTTCACGGGAACGACCGCGAGATTCTCCGCAGAGCGCCAGAAGTTCTGCGTGGCGTTGCCGTTGAACCAGCCCGCGTCGACCGTGATGTCGCCGTTGATGGTGGTGTCGTCGGGGGAGAGGCCGAGACCGGAGATCGAGGTGTAGAAGCCGATCTGGGCGTTGAGGCCGTGATAGGTGCCGGGTTTGAACAGCAGCTGGTAGCGGCCGGTGCCGAACTGGGCCGATTCCTGCTGCCGGAAGATCTCGTCGAGTCTGCCCTGGATGTTCGGCGTGGCCGGGTCGAAGACCAGCACGTTCGGGCCGAGGTCGCCACCGCCGGGCAGGGCGCGAGGCTTCCTGCGCACGGGGGTCTTCGGTGCGTCGGGGGCGGCCGAGGCGGTGCCGGGCAGCGCCGCGAGCGCGGACGCGGCCGCGGCGGCGCCGAGGACGGTCCGGCGGCCGGGCGCCGGCAGGCGGGATGACGGGGAGTCAGGGTGCATGGGGCGGCTCTCCTGGTTCAGGAAGTGAACAGAGTGGGGTGCGGGGAGCGCTCTCTCGCCGCTGAATGGTTCATCCGTGGAACAGATGCGTCAAGGGGTGCGGCGAGACTTCCAAGAGTGTGTCCAAACCCTTGACGGGACTGCCTTCCGGGGATTAACTCACGTCCTAAATTAAGCCATGACGGCTTCTTTTCCCGCCCAGGCTCTCGCCCCGGCGGAAGGGGCCGTACTCCCGGAAGAGAGCCAGGAGCACCCATGCGCAGCAACCGAGCCGCGGCGGCAGGCGCCGTCACACTGTCACTCGCCCTCGCGGCCACGGCCTGCGGAGGTGGCTCCGCCACCGGCGGCGGATCGAACGATTCGCCCAAGACGCTCACCTACTGGGCGTCCAACCAGGGCGCCAGTATCGAGGTCGACAAGAAGGTCCTCCAGCCCGAACTCGCCAAGTTCGAGAAGCAGACCGGCATCAAGGTGAAGCTGGAGGTCGTCCCCTGGTCGGACCTGCTCAACCGCATCCTCACCGCCACCACCTCCGGCCAGGGGCCGGACGTGCTGAACGTAGGCAACACCTGGAGCGCCTCCCTCCAGGCCACGGGCGCGCTGCTGCCCTGGGACGCGAAGAACTTCGACAAGATCGGCGGCCGGGACCGGTTCGTGGACTCGGCACTCGGCTCCACAGGCGCGGAGGGCGAGGACCCGGCGGCGGTGCCGCTGTACTCGATGGCGTACGCGCTCTACTACAACAAGAAGATGTTCGCCGACGCGGGCATCTCCCAGCCCCCGGCCACCTGGGACGAACTCGTCGCCGACGGGAAGAAGCTGTCCAAGGACGGCAAGTGGGCCCTGGGCATGGAGGGTTCCAACCCGTCGGAGAACATCCACCACGCCTTCGTCTTCGCCAAGCAGCACGGCGCCGACTTCTTCACCGCCGACGGCAAGGCCGACTTCACCGGTGACGGGACGGTCGCCGCGGTCAAGCAGTACGTCGACCTCATGGCCACGAACAAGGTCATCGCGCCGGGCAACGCCGAGTACGCGCAGAACCAGTCCGTCAGCGACTTCGCCAAGGGGAAGACGGCGATGCTGCTGTGGCAGTCCGCGTCCGCCAACCTCGAGTCCCAGGGCATGAGCAAGGACGACTACGGCATCGCCCCCGTGCCCGTGCGGTCCGGCACCCCCGGCACCGGCAAGCAGGTCAACTCGATGGTCGCCGGCATCAATCTGGCCGTCTTCAAGAACACCGACAACCTCGACGGCGCCGCCGAGTTCGTGAAGTTCATGACGAGCGACGCCGAGCAGAAGATCCTCAACAAGGCCTACAGCACGATCCCGCCCGTCAAGTCGGCCCAGGCGGACGCGGCCTTCGCCACCCCGGCCAACGGCGTCCTGAAGGACACCCTGGCCAAGAGCGCCGTGGCACTGCCGCAGGTCGCCGACGAGTCCCAGTTCGAGACGGCGGTCGGCACCGCCATCAAGGGCCTGTTCGCCGACGCGGCCGCCGGAGACCCGGTCACCACCGGCTCCGTGAAGGCGGCCCTGCAGAAGGCCCAGCAGCAGATGCCGGCGGCCTGACCGACATGACGACCACTGCCGAGGCCGAGAGGCCGGCGGTCCGCACGAGCCCGCCCGGCGCGGATCGCGGCCCCCGCCGCCGCACCGGGCGGATCCGCCGCGTGGGCCTGCCCTACCTGCTGCTCCTGCCCGCCCTGCTCCTCGAACTCCTCGTCCACCTGGTGCCGATGGTGATCGGCATCGTCATCAGCTTCAAGGAGCTCACGCAGTTCTACGTCCGCGACTGGGGCGCCGCCCCCTGGTCCGCCCTCGACAACTACCGCGTGTCGGTGGACTTCGACGCCCCCGCCGGCGAGGCCCTGCTGCACTCGTTCCTCGTCACGATCGCCTTCACCGTGCTGTCGGTGGGCCTGTGCTGGCTGATCGGCACGGCCGCGGCGGTCTTCATGCAGGACACCTTCCGGGGCCGCGGCCTGCTCAGGGCCCTGTTCCTCGTCCCGTACGCGCTGCCGGTCTACGCGGCCGTCATCACCTGGGTCTTCATGTTCCAGTACGACAACGGCCTGGTGAACCACGTCCTGCACGACCAGCTGGGCCTCACCGACAAGCCGTCCTTCTGGCTCATCGGCGACAACAGCTTCTTCGCGCTGCTGACGGTGTCGGTGTGGAAGGGCTGGCCGTTCGCCTTCCTCATCGTCATGGCGGGCCTGCAGAACATCCCGCGCGAGCTGTACGAGGCGGCCGCCCTGGACGGCGCCGGTGTCTGGCAGCAGGTCCGCAGGATCACGCTGCCGTCCCTGCGCCCGGTCAACCAGGTGCTGGTCCTCGTCCTCTTCCTCTGGACGTTCAACGACTTCAACACGCCGTTCGTCCTGTTCGGCAGGAGCGCGCCGGAGGCCGCCGACCTCATCTCGGTGCACATCTACCATGCGTCGTTCGTCACCTGGTACTTCGGCATCGGGTCCGCGATGTCCGTCCTGCTGCTGCTGTTCCTGCTGCTGGTCACGGGCGGATACCTGGCGCTCACCTCGCGCGGACGGAGAAAGGCCTCATGACCACGTCCCCCATGGCCCCGCCCCGCTCCTTCCTGTGGTCCCGGCGGATCTTCCTGACGCTGCTGACGGGCTTCGTGCTGATCCCGGTCCACGTCATGGTCTCCAGCTCGCTGAAGCCCCTGGCCGACGTCACCGGAAAGTTCCGCTGGCTGCCGAGCGAGCTGACGATCCGCCCGTACATCGACATCTGGTCGACGGTCCCGCTGGCGCGGTACTTCGTCAACTCCCTCGTCGCGGCCGGGGCGGCGACGGTCTGCTCGGTGGTCATCGCCGTCTTCTCGGCCTACGCGGTCAGCCGCTACGACTTCCGCGGCAAGCGCGTCTTCACCGTCACCGTCCTGTCCACGCAGATGTTCCCGGGCATCCTCTTCCTGCTGCCGCTGTTCCTGATCTACGTCAACATCGGCAACGCGACGGGCATCGCCCTGTTCGGCTCGCGCGGCGGCCTGATCCTGACGTATCTGACGTTCTCTCTCCCGTTCTCGATCTGGATGCTGATCGGCTACTTCGACTCGGTGCCGCGCGACCTGGACGAGGCGGCCCTGGTCGACGGCTGCGGGCCGCTCGGCGCGCTGTTCCGGGTCGTCGTCCCGGCGGCCGTCCCCGGCATCATCGCGGTCGCGGTCTACGCCTTCATGACCGCCTGGGGCGAGGTGCTGTTCGCCTCGGTGATGACCGACGACACCACCCGCACCCTCGCCGTCGGCCTCCAGGGCTACTCCACCCTCAACGACGTGTACTGGAACCAGATCATGGCCGCCTCGCTGGTCGTCAGCGTGCCCGTGGTCGCGGGCTTCCTGCTGCTCCAGCGCTATCTCGTGGCCGGCCTGACGGCGGGAGCCGTCAAGTGACCGACTCGCCCGTTCCCGAAAGGACTTCCGTGACCATCGACCTCGCCGCACTCCCGCACGACTTCCTGTGGGGCACGGCCACTTCGGCGTACCAGATCGAGGGAGCCGCTGCGGAGGACGGCCGCTCGCCGTCGATCTGGGACACGTTCTCGCACACTCCCGGGAAGACCGCCGGCGGCGACCACGGCGATGTCGCCTGCGACCACTACCACCGCTGGCGCGAGGACATCGCCCTGATGCGCCGGCTGGGCGTGAACGCCTACCGCCTGTCCGTCGCCTGGCCGCGCATCGTCCCGGGCGGCGACGGACCCGTCAACGCCAAGGGCCTCGCCTTCTACGACCGGTTGATCGACGGCCTGCTGGAGGCGGGCATCACCCCGTCCGTCACGCTCTACCACTGGGACCTGCCGCAGGCGCTCCAGGACCGGGGCGGCTGGCCCGAGCGGGACACCGCCGCGGCGTTCGCCGAGTACGCCTCGGTCGTCGCCGGGCGGCTGGGCGACCGCGTCTCCCACTGGGCCACCCTCAACGAGCCCCTGTGCTCGGCGTGGATCGGCCACCTGGAGGGCACGATGGCACCCGGTCTGACGGACCTCACGGCCGCCGTCCGCGCCTCCTACCACCTGCTGCTCGGCCACGGGCTGGCGGCCCGGGCCATCCGCGCGGCGGCCCCGGGAGCGCGGGTCGGCATCGTCAACAACCTCTCCACCATCCACCCCGCGACCGACCGCCCCGAGGATCTCGCCGCCGCCCGCCGCATGGACGGCCACACCAACCGCTGGTGGCTCGACCCCGTGCACGGCAGGGGCTTCCCGTCGGACATGCGCGAGCTCTACGGCGTCGAACTCCCGGAACGACCCGGCGACTCGGCGGCCATCGCCGCCCCGCTGGACTGGCTGGGCCTGAACTACTACTTCCCGCAGACCGTCGCCGACGACCCCGAAGGCCCCGCGCCGTACGCCCGGGCCGTACGCCGTGACGGCGTCCCGCGCACCGGCATGGACTGGGAGATCGACGCGAGCGGCATCGAGGACCTGCTGCTGCGGCTCACGCAGGACTACGGGGCCGGCCGGCTCTACGTCACGGAGAACGGCTCGGCCTACCCCGACGTCGTCCGCCCCGACGGCACGGTCGACGATCCTGAGCGACAGGAGTACCTCCTGCGCCATCTGGAGGCCTGCGCCTCCGCGGCCCGTCGCGGCGCCCCGCTGGCGGGCTACTTCGCCTGGTCGCTGCTGGACAACTTCGAGTGGGCGTACGGGTATGAGAAGCGGTTCGGTCTCGTCCACGTCGACTACGCGACGCAGAAACGCACGATCAAGGGCACGGGGCACCGGTACGCCGATGTCGTCCGGGCCCATCGGAGTCAGGTGCGCGAGGCGGCCTGACGCGGTGGATCCTGGTGGGCGGTGGGGGCAAGTGTGGCCGCGCCTCCATTCCCACGGATCAGAACACCGGCGCCTTCCGCGACCTCGGCATCAAGTTCGTGCCCCAGATGCGGCTGCTCGACAAGGACGGGTTTGTGGGCCACGGCGAACTCGACGGGCGGGGCATCGGCGCCCCGCCCACGGGTGCGGTCGCGGACGAGGGCCGGCGGAAGCTCAATCCAGCAGGGGACAGGTGAGGGGGAGGACGCGTTCTGTCAGCCGGCCGGTGAGGTGGGTGTCGGTGAGGGCGGCGTCGGTGAGCCAGTCCGCTGCGGTCAGCCGGTCGATCAGGTCCCGCAGTTCACCGGCGCCGACCGGGACCCGGGTGGCGAGGGCGTTCAGGGTGACGCCCCGGCCGCCGGGTCCGAGGCGCCCCACGCCGTCCGTCCACGTGGCCAGCGTCACGGCGAGCAGCCGGGCGCCGGCGGGTGCCTTGGCCTTGCGGAGCTTCTTGTCCGAGACGACTCTCTGGGCCCAGCCGGAGAGCTTGGGCCGTGTCTTCCTGCCGAACGTGAACGGGCCCGACCCGTCCGCGTCGGGCACCAGGGAAGGGACGGTGACCGGAGTGGGGTTCTCCGGCTGGGAGGCGAGCAGGTCGCCGACTGTGCCTGGGAGGGACAGCCAGCCGCAGCCGGTCAGCTGCTCGACCAGGTCCTCCGGGTCGGTCAGGCCCAGCGCGTTGACGTCCTGGCCGACGAGATTGCCGGTGCCGGTGTGCGCGGTGCGCAGGGTCAGCATCAGCACCAGCAGCCGTGCTTCCGCGCCCGGCAACGGCGTATGGCCGGCGACGTACGCGAGGACGGAGCGCGCGTACTCCCACTGCGCCGGCACGGTCAACAGGCGCGCCACGCCCGGTTCGTCGCCGTCCGGGACGCAGCCGGTGCGGTGCTGGTGCTGGCGTCGGATGACGGCGGCGGCCTGCTCGGCACGCTGGGCCTCCAGCCGCAGGGTGACGTCGCAGGTGACGTCGGACCAGGTGAGGAAGGCGCGGGCCTTGCGTTCCTGGAGATCGGCCAGCAGCACCAGGTCGGGCTCGGGGCGCTTCTGGTAGGCGCGGAAGAGGTCACCGAGCTCGGTAAGTTCGTCCCGCAGGGACACGGGCCTCAGGTCGCGCGGAATGACACGCCGGCCGATCCTCGCCTCCGGCGGGCGGCGGCGCCGCGCGGGTACGGGGCGGGGTGCGGGTAAGGGGAGAGGCGCCGGATATCCCGTCCGGGTGGTGACCTGCTGGTCGGAGAACTGCGGCGTGCCCACGCCGGTGCCCGCCGCCGCGGGGGTCGGGCGGTCGGCGGTCCGGGGCGCGGACGAGTGGGACTCGGTCGCGGTCCGGGCCCCGGGAGTGGCGGCGGCACACTTGGAACAACACTCCAGGGCCTGCCACCAGCGTCCCGCCCGGTCGGTGATCACGGTCAGGACGACCGGTCCGCCGCACCGCCAGGGTGGTTCGGTACGCGCACGCCTGCCGGTGTCGGCGAGGTGGGCGCTGCAGCCGTCGGCCCGACAGGCGCAATAGGTGTCGGCTCCGGGGGCGGGTGTCGCGCGCAGGTGCGCCTTCAGGTGGGCGACCGCGGCCGTACGGCCTGCCGCCGCGGAGGGCAGACGCTGCTCGGCACAGCCGGGTCGGCTGCACGAGACGCGCACCTCCGCGCTGCCTCGGCCGACGGGGTCCAGACGCACGATCCACCGGCGCCCCGGCACCCGTTCGTCCAGCTCGCTCCCAGCGCCGGCCTGTGTCATCCCGTTCTTCCTCCGTCTCCCGTGACCTGCGTGTCGCCGCCGCTTCCTGTTGTGCCGAGAGGGGTTCGGGCGGCGGCTTCACGGTATGCGGCACAGGGGTGAAGGGGGATGAATTCGCACAGGGTGAGGGCTTTCGGGTGACAACGCCGTCCGTTTCGGTGAACCCGGGCGCGACGGCCGTCACGACGACGGAGACGGGTCTGACCGGCCTACTCGCGAGCGTACTTGGGAGGCTGGGGGATCTGAGCTGTCGGTCAGCCGCCCTGGTAGATCGTGGTGCACAGCAGCGTGGCGCCGTCGTCCACCAGGGCAGCCCAGTAGCGTGTCTGGTCGCCTGCCACCCGGCGGCAGTTGTTCGCGTTGGCGCCCGCCGGGGCGCGATAGACGCCTGTGATGTGCATGATCTGGTTGAACGGGACGGGCACCGGCTCGCGTCGGCAGGCCACGGCCGTCATCAGGGCGAGGGAGACCGAGTCGCCGGACTGCTGGCCGAGAATGCAGTAGTTGGCGTGGTAGACGCGGGTGAGGCAGAGCTTCGTGGTGTCGCCGGTGGTGGTGGACCGGTAGCTCCAGTACGACTTCCCATAGCCGGTGGGGCAGGCCGTATTGAGGGCGGTCACCTGGACCTGCGCCTGCTCGCCGGCGCAGGACACGGGGGCCGGCGGAGCACCGACGCTCCAGTCGACGCTGGTGGTGCCCCCGCGCCCCGTGTCGTGGACCGCCAGGCAGTCGCCCACCGAGATGGCTTTGAACGCCTCTGCGGTGGGATCCGGAGCGGGCTTCGCCGGCTCGGGGCCGGACTCGTCAGTGCTCCCCTCACCGGTGTCGGAGTCATCGGGGATGCGGTCGGTCGGCGAAGACGTGTCCGGGGCCGGGCTGGAACTGGAGGGGGGCGAGTCGGACACCAGGTCCTTCAGCTCGCCCACGTTGTTCAAGCCCAGCCAGCCCAGGATCGACAGCACGGATGCGATTCCGCCGATCAGTGCCCACGCCTTGGCAACGGGATGGTCACCGGATGCGCCTGCCACAATGCCCTCCCCCGCTGAGGCTCGGGTGCGATGTCAACCATTCCGGCGCTGCTGAGAGTGCACCGCGATGTAGCGGACCGGCCAGTCCTCCACCTTGGTCAGCACTCCCTCCTGTGCGAGATCCCGGAGGATCTGGCGGGTGTGCTTGTCCTGCGGGTCGTGCCCGGCGTCGCGCAGCGTGCGCAGGCTGCGTTCGGTGTCCCAATAGCCGCCGTACGTCCGCACCGCCTGCTCAAGGTCGGCGCGCTGGCTGGTGGTCGGTGTCGCTTCGGTCATCGGTTGTCGCTCCTCAGACCTGGTCGGCGATCGCGGAGGAGTGCGCCCGCCTGGTGTGGTTGGCAATGCTCGCCGGGGCACCGGCGTAGTCGCACGACGAGCACCTCTGCCACACGCCCTCGGACACGGCACGTGCGCTCACCGAGTGGCCGGGCCCGTATCCGTGTCCGTGCAGCAACTGGGCCACGGAGGAACCGTATTCGACCGCCAGCAATGCCGCCTCGGCCACCTTGTCGTGACCGGGGGCGAAGAACGATCCGGTTCCGACCCTCTTGGCGCAGCCGCACCAACAGGTTCCGGTCGGAGTGAGGTGGGGAAGAGGCTTCGTGGTCATGCCGTCACAGTAGGTCAACCAGCGAGGAAGCACGGGGCGTTCGTCATGTTCGGTGGCGCCACCAAGCCAAGCACTGGACCCGGCCGCGCCGGCCTTCCGGCCCTGCGGCCTGTTATCCGTGAACCGCGGCAGCCGTCGTGTCTTCCTCTGCCCCGAAGCCCGGTGCGGGCCGTGCCAGGTCCGGCTCCCCGAACTCGGCGCGCAGGGCCTCGAAAGCGATCACCTTGTCCTCGCCGAACCGGCGGACATGGGCGGCGTACTCGTCGGGGGAGAGGAACACTGAAGGCCGGGACTTGGTGTGGAACTTGTCCGCGTACATGACCAGCCGCTCCTCCGCCGTCTCCGCCACGTAGTCGGCGGGAGGGAGGGGGAGGCCCTGGCGCACGATGTCCTGCCGCGTGAGTCCCACTCCGGTGTGGTGGGAGCAGAAGCGGCGGAGGACTTCGGGGAAGCCCTCCGCTTCGAGAATCTCGTGGCCGAGGAGGCCGTGCCGGATGTAGTTCGGGTGGTCCAGGCGTCCCTCGGTGTCGTAGAGGCGGTAGACGCCGATGTCGTGGAGGAGGCAGCCGGCGCGGACCAGGTCGGCGTCGAGGTGAGCGAGGTGGGGCGCCGAAAGGAGCTGTTCGGCGATACCCCAGACGATCTCGCAGTGCGTGTGGACGAGGGTGAACGCCTCGGCGGTGGGCGCGTACTTCTCGTGCAGCGCCTGGATTTCTGCGGGGCCCGGAATGCTCACCGCAGGAGCGTAACAACCGCCGATTCCGCGGGGCCGACCGGTGACCACGCCGCTGTGTTCACACGATCGGGTGGTACTGCGAACAAGCGGGCACGGGCCGGCTGTCCGGTCCGTTCGAGCGGGTGACGGGGACTTCTCGTCCACAGCCATCACCACATCGGGAGCACATCATGGGCCTGCACTTCCACCGCAACCCCGACGGCACGACGACCGGGCGCAATGAGGCCAGCGGCTTCACCATGACGCATGCCGACGAAGAAGAGGTCAAGCGCCGGTTGTACGAGGACGCCGGGTGGGAGTACTCGCCTCCACCGCCCCCGCTTCCGGCCGGTTTCCACCGGTTCTCCTTGGTGCACGAGGAGGTCCGGGCGTCGGGGTTCGGAGACGAGAGGTATGCGGGTCTGCGGGCGCGTCCCCCGGAGGGATGTGTGCCGGTCGACCGGGGGTGCTTCGCCCTGGAGTGCGAGCGGCCGGGCAGGACGCTCGTGGACGCGGTCGCCGGTACCGTCGCGGAGGTCCGGCGGGGGCACGGGCTGGTGATGAACAGTCTGGGTGTGGAGAAACCCCATGAATGGTTCGGCGCCGACAACAAGGACGGGTACGCGGCGGAGACCGTCGCGCACCTGATGCTGACGGCCGCCGCCCGCGCCCGACTGCTCGGATACGGGCGCAAGGACCTCGTCCGGCTGCTCGATGCCACGGGGATCGAGTAGCCGGAGCAGCAGGACGCGGTGGGTGTGGTGCGGCCAAGCCGCCTCAGGGCTGAGCGGTCCGCCCAGGGACGAAGTCCGGGTCCACCTGCGCCGCCAGGTCCTCGCCCGTGCGCGCGTCGGCCCAGGCCCGGGCGTTGCGCAGATGGAACTCGACCGCGTGGCGGTGGAGGCGGTCCCAGTCGCGGGGGCGGGAGTCGACCGCCTCGCGCAGGACGCCGAGGGCGTGGCGGTTGTGGGGTTCCAGCGACGCCAGGGCATGCGGGCCGGGCTCGGTGCGGCCCTGCTCGGCCGCGCGGACCCAGGGGGAGTGGACCAGGTGGGTCAGGAGGTCGTCGCCCACCTGCTCCTTGAGGAAGAGGAGATCGTCCTCGCAGGTCACCTTGTTCCCGACGACCGCGATGCGGATCCCGAACTGTTCGGCGTGGTCGCGGTACTGGTGGTAGACGGAGACACCCTTGCGGGTGGGTTCGGCCACCAGGAACGTGATGTCGAAGCGGGTGAACAGGCCCGAGGCGAACGCGTCCGCGCCCGCCGTCATGTCGACCACGACGTATTCGCCGGGGCCGTCCAGCAGGTGGCTCAAATACAGCTCCACCGCGCCCAGCTTGGAGTGGTAGCAGGCCACGCCCAGGTCCGACTCGTCGAACTCGCCCGTCACCATGAGGGGGACGCCGCCCGCCCGGCCGACGTGCCGCCCGTGCAGGTCGTCGTCGCCGAGCGGACGCAGGAGGCGTGAGCCGCGGCCGGGCGGGGTCGTCTTGATCATCGCCTCGGGGGAGGGGATGCGGGGGTTGTCGCCCCGGAGGAACCTCTTGATCTCGGGCACGTGGGTGCCCAGGGGAGGTGCGGACACCTCTTCGCCGCCGAGCGCTTCGGCCAGGTGCTGGTTGATGTCGCCGTCGATGGCGAGGACCGGGGCGCCGGAGCGCGCCAGGTGGCGGGAGAAGAGTGCGGACAGGGTGGTCTTGCCGCTGCCGCCCTTGCCGACGAACGCGATCCTCACGGCCGCTCCACCCTTTTGAAAATGGATGTCATGTGACTAGGTTTAGGGAGTGCTCCTTGTCGGTGTCAAATCGCCTGCTCCATATGGGATTCAGTGGCCTCCGACGCGTTCCTCGGCGCCCGCAACAGCGTCCTGGACACGTGCCGCCGGCCCACCAGCAGATCATCGCCGGCGTCTCCAGCAAGGCCCGGCGGCCCGCGCCCGGTCCGGGTCGTGACCGGACGGGTGTCAGCCGGCGACCAGCTCGCGGACCTGCCGTGCGGCCGGGCTGTCCTCGGTCCGCGAGGTCCGGTACAGCCACAGCACGTCCCGCCCGAACGACCAGACCAGCAGGCCCAGGGCCAGGGCCGCGACCCCGAAGTTGGCCGCGTACGGCAGCAGATCGGCGCCCGCCAGGAGCAGCAGCACACCCTGGAGCGCGGCGACGGTCTTGCGGGCGGTGCTCGGCGGGAGCGCGGCCGTCAGCCAGGGCCACACCTTGGCCGCGGCGACGAAGACGTAGCGCATGCCGCCGATCAGCAGCACCCACGGGCCGAGTTGCATCGACACGTACACGCTCAGCACCAGGATCAGGAACGCGTCGACCTCCATGTCGAAGCGCGCCCCCAGCGGGGTCGAGGTGCCGGTGCGGCGGGCGACCTTGCCGTCGACGCCGTCGAGGATCAGCGCCACCGCCGTCAGGCCGACGAACAGTGACACCGGCGGTGAGCTCTGGAAGGAGTCGGCGACCAGGGCCGTGACCCCGCCGACGAGGGTGGCCCGGCCCAGGGTGACCCGGTTGGCCGCGCCGAACGAGCGCAGCCGCGAGCGGTGCAGGGCCCGGGAGAGCACCGCCCAGGTGGCGATCGCGAACGCGAGGCCGCTGAGCCAGCCCGCCGGCCCCATCCCGATCGCCGTGCCGATCAGGGCCAGCAGCAGGACCTGCACGCCCGCCCCCAGGGCGGTCTCCTGCTGTACGAGCCTCGCGTCGTAAGTGTTGTTCAGGGCCACCGAACACCCTCCGGCCGTGTGACAGAGTCGATCAACGCCGCTACGTTGTGCGCGGCCTGTGCACCCCTCGGTACGCAAGCAGCTTCCCGATCGTTCAGGAGGACTTCGATGAAGCACACCGGACGGGCGTTCTGGATCGACTCGCCTGGGCGAGGCGGCATCCGGGACGTCACCCTGCCGGCGCCCGGCGAGGACGAGGTGCTGGTCCGCACGCTCTTCTCCGGCGTGAGCCGCGGCACCGAGACGCTCGTCTTCCGCGGCGGGGTGCCCGTCAGCCAGCACACCGCCATGCGCGCCCCGTTCCAGGAGGGCGACTTCCCCGGCCCGGTGAAGTATGGCTACCTCAACGTCGGCGTGGTGGAGGAGGGGCCCGCGGCGCTCAAGGGCCGCACCGTGTTCTGCCTGTACCCGCACCAGACGCGCTACGTCGTCCCCGCCGCCGCGGTCACCCCCGTCCCGGACACCGTGCCCGCCGAACGGGCCGTGCTCGCCGGGACCGTGGAGACCGCAGTCAACGCCCTGTGGGACGCCGCGCCCCTGGTCGGCGACCGGATCGCCGTGGTCGGCGGCGGCATGGTCGGCTGCTCGGTCGCCGCCCTCCTCGCCAGGTTCCCCGGCGTCCGCGTGCAGTTGGTCGACGCCGACCCGTCCCGCGCGAAGATCGCCGAGGCGCTCGGCGTCGGCTTCGCCACCCCCGAGGACGCCGACGGGGACCGTGACCTCGTCGTGCACGCCAGCGCCACGGAACAGGGCCTCACCCGGTCCCTGGAACTCCTCACCGCCGAGGGGACCGTCCTCGAACTCAGCTGGTACGGCGACCGGCGGGTCAGCCTTCCGCTGGGTGAGGCCTTCCACTCCCGGCGGCTCGTCATCCGCAGCAGCCAGGTCGGCACCGTCTCCCCGGCCCGCCCGAACCGCACCTACGCCGACCGGCTCGCCGTCGCCCTGGACCTGCTCGCCGACCCCGCGCTCGACGCCCTCATCACCGGCGAATCCCCCTTCGAGGAGCTGCCGGACGTGCTGCCCCGGCTGGTCTCCGGCGAGGTCCCCGCGCTGTGCCACCGCATCCGTTACGACAAGAGCGATGGACGCATCGGCTGACGATTCGTTCCATCCGGTACCACTTCGCCACGACAAGAGCGCCTGACCTGAGAAAAGACGTACGTACGGCTGAACAGGGGAAGGCAACGAGCCGTACTACTCGGCATCCCCGGCACCCGAGAGCGGGGAGCAGACGCGCCGCACCTGGAGGGTCGTCCGTTGTTCAGCATCACCGTCCGCGATCACATCATGATCGCCCACAGTTTCCGTGGCGACGTCTTCGGACCGGCCCAGCGCCTGCACGGGGCCACGTTCCTCGTGGATGCCACGTTCCGGCGCGAGCAGCTGGACGAGGACAACATCGTCGTCGACATCGGGCTGGCCACCCAGGAACTCGGCGCGGTCGTCAGCGAGCTGAACTACCGCAATCTCGACAACGAGCCCGACTTCGCGGGGGTCAACACCTCCACGGAGTTCCTCGCCAAGGTCATCGCCGACCGGCTCGCCGAGCGCATCCACAAGGGGGCGATGGGCGAGGGCGCCAAGGGCATCGCGGGCCTCACCGTCACCCTGCACGAGTCGCACATCGCCTGGGCGAGTTACGAGCGTGCGCTGTGACCGACACGACGATCGAACGGCCCGGGCAGCCCGGACCGGCGCCGGCACGGCTGAATTATGTTCCCGTGCAGCACGCTTCCCTGAAGAACGCCGAGATCATCCCCATGTCCCTGCGCACCGTGCACTTCGTGCTGCCGGGCGGCGTCGACGACCCGACGGCGCCGAGCGGCGGCAACGCCTACGACCGGCGCGTGTGCCTGGACCTGCCCGGCTTCGGCTGGCAGGCGACCAAGCACACCGTGGCCGGTGACTGGCCCAGGCCGGGAGCCGACGCCCGCACGGAACTGGCGAGCGCCCTGGCCGCGTTGCCCGACGGGGCCGTCGTGCTCCTCGACGGGCTGGTGGCCTGTGGCGTGCCCGAGATCGTGGTGCCCGAGGCGGAACGGCTGCGCATGGCCGTCCTCGTCCACCTCCCGCTCGGCGACGAGACGGGGCTCGACGCGGAGGTGGCGGCCGAGCTGGACGCCAGGGAGCGGACGGTGCTGCGGGCGGTGCCCGCGGTGATCGCCACCAGCGACTGGGCGGTCCGCCGCCTGGTAGCCCACCACGGCCTTCCCCCCGAGCGCGTCCATGTCGCCGCCCCCGGCGCCGACATCGCGCCGCTCGCGCCCGGCACCGACGGGGTGTCGCGCCTGCTGTGCGTGGCCGCCGTGACCCCGCGCAAGGGCCAGCACCGGCTGGTGGAGGCGCTGGCCGCGGTACGCGACCTGCCGTGGAGCTGCGTGTGCGTCGGGAGCCTGACCCAGGACCCGGAGTACGTCGCCCATCTGCGGTCCCTCATCGAGCAGCACGGCCTCCAGGACCGGCTGGAGCTGGCCGGGCCGAAGTCCGGCCCCGCGCTGGACGCCGCCTACGCGACCGCCGACCTGATGGTGCTCACCTCCTACGCCGAGACCTACGGCATGGCGGTGACCGAGGCCCTGGCCCGCGGCATCCCGGTGATGGCCACGGACGTCGGCGGGCTGCCGGAGGCCGTCGGCCGTGCGCCCGACGGCGGCGTGCCCGGCATCCTCGTGCCGCCGGAGAACCCCGCCGCCATCGCCGCCGAACTGCGCGGCTGGTTCGGCGAGGCGGACGTACGACGCCGTCTGAAGGCCGCCGCCCGCAGCCGTCGCGCCGCCCTCGACGGCTGGGCGACGACCGCACAGAGCCTGGCCGCGGTACTGCGCCGGCTCCCGACCGAACCCCGGAGGCCCGCATGACCAACCCGGCGACGACGACCCAGCAGGGCGGGGCGATTCCGGCGCAGCCCGGTCCGAGGGAGGTCACGGGCGTGACGGACAGCACGACGCCGGGGACGAAGCCCGGCTCAGCGCAGGCCGTCGCAGCGGGCGTTCAAGGCGTGGTTCCCGGCGGGCAGTCAGCGCGGGGCCAGGCCGCCGGGGCCGCACTGCCGGGCGTGGGCACCGGCGGCGAGTCCGGGGCCCGGTCGACCGAGCACGCCGCGGTCCCCGGCCCCGGCTCCAGTGTGGCGGTCGGTCCGGGGCACGCTCCCGGGGCCGTCATCCCCGGCGCCGGCCCCAGCGGCAACCCCGGCTCGCGGCCGACCGTCAAGCTGCGTGAGGCGGGCCCGGACGATCCGCCCCGGTACGCGCCCGAGTGGCTGGAGCTGCGGGAACCGGCCGACGCCGCCGCGCGGGCGCACGACCTGCTGGACCCGCTTCGGATCCGGCTCGCCAACATGCCCGGCAAGTCGGGCGTCGTCATCCACGACCTGGGCTGCGGCACCGGCTCGATGGGCCGCTGGCTCGCGTCCCGCCTGGACGGCGCCCAGCACTGGATCCTGCACGACCGCGACCCCTACCTGCTGCACTTCGCCGCCGTCTCCTCCTCGCGCTCGGCCGCCGACGGCAGCCGGGTCACCGTGGAGACGCGCCGCGGCGACGTCGCCCGCCTCACCCCGGACGCCCTGCACGGCGCGTCCCTGGTGACCGCGTCCGCCCTGCTGGACGTCCTCACCCGGGAGGAGATCGACGCCCTCGCCGCCGCGTGCACCGGGGCCGGCTGCCCCGCCCTGCTGACGCTGTCCGTCGCCGGGCGGGTCGAACTGACCCCGTCCCACCCGCTGGACGCGGAGCTGACCCAGGCGTTCAACGACCACCAGCGCCGCGACGGCCTGCTCGGCCCCGACGCGGTCACGGCGGCGGCCGAGGCGTTCTCCGAGCACGGCGCGACCGTACGGCTGCACCCGAGCCCCTGGCGGCTCGGCCCCGAGCAGGCCGCGCTCACCGAGCAGTGGCTGCGCGGCTGGGTCGGCGCGGCCGTCGAGGAGCGCCCCGAGCTGCGGGCCGAGGCCGAGGTCTACCTGACCGACCGGCTGACCGCCCTCGCCGCGGGCGAGCTGCGTGTCACCGTCCACCACGTCGACCTCCTGGCCCTGTCCCGACCGGGGGGCGGAGCGTCATGAGCCCCCAGGCGACGGGAACGCGCCCGCGCACCACGCCCACGGAGAACCCCCGGGTGCCCGCGCCCCCCGGCGGCATCCGGGTGCCCGCGGCGTCCGGTGCGGGGGTCACGGCCCGGGCGGACGTGGTCGTGCCGCGCCCGGCCGCCGGCGACAGAAGCGAGCCCGCCGCCCCCGGCCGAAAAGCCGAAGTCCCGGTGGGTGCCGGGGCGTCGGTCTCCGGCCCCCTCCGCAGGGCCCTGGGCCGCCTCGGCTCGCCGAAGGTCCGTACGCACTTCGGCACCGTCGCCGGGATCGCCATCCTGGGCGTGCTGTTCTGGCGGCTCGGCACCGGCGTCTTCCTGGACGGGCTGCGGCGGATCGACGGGATGGCGCTGCTGCTCGCGCTCGGCATCGGCCTCGTCACCACCGTGTGCAGCGCGTGGCGGTGGGCGATCGTGGCCCGGGGACTCAAGATCCGGCTGCCGTTCGGGCCGGCGGTCGCGGACTACTACCGCGCGCTGTTCCTGAACGCGGCCCTGCCCGGCGGCGTTCTCGGTGATGTGCACCGGGCCGTGCGGCACGGGCAGAGCGAGGGGGACGTGCGGCGGGGCGTGAAGGCCGTCGTCCTCGAACGGGCCGCCGGGCAGATCGCGTTGTTCGCCGTCGGCGCCGTCGTCCTGCTGACCATGCCGTCCCCGGTACTGACCGAGGCCCGGCACATCGCCCCGCCGGCGGCCCTGGCCGTCCTCGGGGCGCTCGCCGTCGTCCTCGCCCTGCGCATGAACCGCCCGGCACCCTCCCGGCGTGGCCGCAAGCTGCGCGCGGCCCTTGCCGAGACCCGCCAGGGGCTGCTGTCGCGGGAGAACGGGCCCGCGGTGGTTGTCTCCTCCGTGGTGGTGCTGGCAGGTTACGTCGCGATGTTCGTACTCGCCGCCCGTGTCGCCGGGACCGCCGCCTCCGTGGCCGTCCTGCTGCCCCTCGCCGTTCTCGCCCTGCTGGCGATGGGCCTGCCGCTGAACGTCGGCGGCTGGGGCCCCCGGGAGGGCGTCACCGCCTGGGCGTTCGGCGCGGCGGGCCTGGGCGCCGGCCGGGGGCTGGCCGTCGCGGTCGTCTACGGGGTGCTCAGCCTCGTGGCCAGCCTGCCCGGCCTGATCGTGCTCGTGGCCCGTTGGTACACGGGCCTGCGGACCGGGTCCGGGGCCACCGCACAGGCCCCGGAACCCGCTCCCGCACCGCCGGGTGACTACGCGTCGGAGGTCAGCATCGAGAAATACGCCCCGAAGGAATCCGCGAGGCTCGCCAGGAGTTCCTTCCCCTTTTCCGCCGAACCCAGCGAAGGACGACCGATGACACCGGAATCGGTATAGCCGGACATGCCGAGGGTGAGCAGATGACGCCGGTCGTCAGCGACGAAATCGGAGGTCTCATAACCGGGCCGGAGCATTTCGGGATGAGCGTGCAGAAGGATGGAGGTCTCGATTTCCCCCGCATGCATGTCGGTGAGCAGCGAGGTGACCACACCCGCCCGCTCGCGCGCCGTCTCCCAGTCCTCCGCGGCCGGGAAGAGCGCCATCCGCTCGCCGCGGGCGGAGGATTCCTGAACCACGTTGCCCAGCACATAGTTGCCGCCGTGCCCGTTGACCACCACCAGGGCGTCGACCCCGGACCGGCGCAGCGAAGCCGCAATGTCCCGTACCACCGCATGAAGGGTCACCGAGGAGATGCTCACGGTCCCCGGCCAGGCCGCGTGCTCGTGCGAGCACGAGATCGTCACCGGAGGAAGGAGGTGCACCGGGTACGCGCCGGCTATCTCCCGCGCGACGGCACAGGCGACGAGCGTGTCGGTCGCCAGGGGGAGGTACGGACCGTGCTGCTCGAAGCTCCCCACGGGAAGCACCGCGACCTGCCGTGAGACACCGGCGCCCCGCGTCCGTACGTCTTCCGTGGTGTCCGCCGGCACCAGATCACTCATAACGTCACGGCCTTTCGTCTCTGCTTAGGAACTCGAGAATCATGACAGAAAAAATTGGTGTACTCGGCAAGAAGTCGACGCAGCGGACCGGCGTGGAACGCGTCGTGAATGCCCCACTGCCCACGGTGTACGGGAAATTCCAGGCGGTCGGCTACCTGGACCACGACCGCGGTGACGAACAGGTGGCGCTGGTCTACGGCGAGATCGGCACGGACGGCGTCCTGATCCGGCTGCACTCGGAGTGCCTGACCGGCGACGCCTTCGGCTCCCAGCACTGCGAGTGCGGTGACCAGCTCGACGCCGCCCTGCGCGCGGTCGTCGCCGAAGGAGCCGGTGTCGTGGTCTACCTCAGAGGGCACGAAGGCCGCGGCATCGGCCTGCTCGCCAAGCTGCGTGCGATGGCCCTGCAGGCGGAGGGCCTGGACACCGTCGAGGCCAACCTCGCCCTCGGCCTGCCGGTCGACGCCCGCGACTACGGTGTCGCCGCCCGGATCCTGGACGACCTGGGTGTGCGGTCCGTGCGGCTGATGTCCAACAACCCGCGCAAGCGCGAGGCGCTGGTGGACCACGGCATCACCGTCACCGAGCAGGTGCCGCTGCTGATCCCGCCGTGCGAGAACAACATCACCTATCTGCGCACCAAGCGGGAACGCCTCGACCACCACCTGCCCCACCTGGACGCGGTGGTCAGCTCCTCCTGACCGCGCGGCCGGTTCCGGTTCCCGACGTGACCTGGGCGAATCCGTGCGCGACCCGCAGGCGGGCCGCGTACGCTTCGTGGACGTCCGCCCCAGAAGCGTCGGCCCCCAGCGGCCGACGCCTCACGCCGGAGGCCCACTGGGATGACCGAGCTCCATCTGTGGCTGCGCCACGAGGCCCGCACGACCGAGCGACGCACTCCGATCGTTCCCGACGACGCCCGGCGGCTCGTCGGGAGCGGAGTGGAACTGACCGTCGAGGAGTCCCCGCAGCGGGTCTTCCCGATCGAGGAGTACGAGGAGGCAGGCTGCCGCGTCGCCCCCGCGGGCTCCTGGGTGACGGCGCCCCGGGACGCCGTCGTGCTCGGCCTCAAGGAACTGCCCGAGGAGCCGGCCGCCCTGACGCACCGGCACATCTTCTTCGGCCACGCCTACAAGGGCCAGCCGGGAGCGGCGGAGCTGCTGGGCCGGTTCGCCGCCGGGGGCGGGGCGCTGTTCGACCTGGAGTACCTGGTGGACGACACCGGACGACGCCTGGCCGCCTTCGGTTTCTGGGCCGGCTATCTGGGCGCCGCCCTCGCCGTGCTCCGGCACCGGGGCCGGCTGCGGGCGCCCCTGACGCCGACCACCAAGGAAGACCTGGACGAGACGCTGAAGCCCGCCCCCGGCGACGCCGAGTTCACCGGCCTCGTCATCGGCGCCCTGGGCCGTAGCGGCCGCGGCGCCCGCGCGGCCTTCGCCACCGCCGGAGTCGACCCCACCTGCTGGGACCTGGCCGAGACGCGGGACCTGGACCGGCCGGCCCTGCTGCGGCACGACGTGATGGTGAACGCGGTGCTCGCCACCACCCCCGTCCCGCCCTTCCTGCGCGAGCAGGACCTCGACGCCCCGGACCGCCGCCTGCGCACCCTGTGCGACGTGACCTGCGACGTCGGCTCCCCGCTCAACGTCCTCCCGGTGTACGACGACACCACCTCCTGGGACGAGCCCGTACGGCGGCTGCGCGACGCACCCCCGCTCGACCTCATCGCCATCGACAACCTGCCCTCCCTGCTGCCGCTGGAGTCCAGCGCCGACTTCTCGGCCGCCCTCTTGCCCCATCTGCTCGACTTCGGTGTCTCCGGACCCTGGGGGCGCTGCCTGGAACGGTTCCGTGACGCGTCCCGCACTCACGGCCTCGACAAGGGGGAAGCCCCTTGAGCACTGAACCGGCTGGGGCGAGCGGCACCGTCCACTGGATCGGCGCCGGCCTGTCCACGGGCAGCGGCCTCGCGGCGCTGTGCGACACGGCCGAGCGGGTCCGGCTCTGGCACCGCACCGAGAGCCGGGCCGCCGACGCCCTCGGCCGGCTGGGCCTCACCGGGAGGGCCGAGCCCCGGGCGTACACGCTGCCCGCGCTCGCCGCCGAACTCGCGCCGGGTGACGTCGTCGTGTCGATGCTGCCCGCCCCCGAGCACGCCCCTCTCCTTACCGACTGTGTACGGCAGGGGGCGCACTTCGCCTGCTCCAGCTATGTGTCGGACGCGGTGCTGGAGCACGTGCCCGCCGCCGGCAAGGCCGGACTCGTCGTCCTCACCGAGGCCGGGCTCGACCCGGGCATCGATCACCTCTTCGCCCACGCCCTGGTCGCCCGGGCCCGGGAGGCCATCGGCGACGCCACGCCCGCCTCGTACACCCTCACGTCGTACTGCGGCGGAGTTCCTGCCGTCCCGAACGACTTCACCTACCGCTTCAGCTGGGCACCCACCGGTGTCCTCAACGCCCTGCGCTCCCCGGCCCGTTACATCGAGGACGGTGCGCGGACCGTCGCCGAGCGGCCGTGGGAGGCGACCCGGCGGCATGTCGTCGACGGGGAGACCTTCGAGGTCTACCCCAACCGCGACAGCCTCCCGTTCGTCGCGCAGTACGGGCTGCCGGATGCCTGGACACCACGGACGTTCGTGCGCGGCACCCTGCGGCTGGAGGGCTGGCTGCGCGCCTGGGATGCCGTCTTCGCCGAACTCAGGGGCGGCGACGACGACCGCATCGCCGCCCTGGCCCGGGAACTGGCCGCCGCCTACCCGACCACGGACGACGACCACGACCGGGTCGTCCTCGCCGTGTCGCTGGACGTGCGGGCCGAGTCCGGGCGCTCCTGGGCGGGCGGCTGTCTGCTGGACCTGGTGGGTGACGCGGAGGAGAGCGCGATGGCCCGCTGTGTCTCGCGGACCCTCGCTCTCGGAGTCCGTCACATCCTGGACGGCTCCCTGCCCCCGGGCCTGAACCGCGCCGCCGAGACGGCCGCCCGGTCCGAGCAGTGGCTGGGTGAACTCGCCCGGGACGGACTGGAGTTCACCCTCCGCGTCGACCGGTAGCGGGCGTCAGTCCGACAGGGCCTCATGGACCATCCGCTTGAGGTCCTTGAAGACCGAGTGCGAGGTTCTGGGCCGCACCTGCGTCATGAACTGCACCGTCAGGTCGCGGCCCGGGTCGATCCAGAACGTCGTGGTGGCCACCCCGCTCCAGCCGAAGGCGCCGAGCCCGGTCGGTACCAGGGTGCGGGACGGATCGATCACCACGGAGCAGTTGAAGCCGAAGCCGAGACCGTCGTTGCCGGGCTCGTCGTGGGCCGGGCGGCTGCCGAAGGCCCGCAGGTCGGCTCCGCCGGGCAGGTGGTTGCGGGTCATCAGGTCCACGGTCCGCGGGGCGAGCAGCCGCACGCCGTCGAGTTCGCCCCGGCGGCGCAGCATCTCCATGAAGCGGTGGTAGTCATGGGCCGTGCACACCATGCCGCCGCTGCCCGACAGGAACCGCGGCCGGCCGCGCAGCGGGAGCCCCGGGATCGGCTCGATGCCGCCGCCGCCCTCCTTCTCCCCGTACATCTCGCAGAGCCGGGGCGCCTGTGCGTCCGTGACGTGGAAGCCCGCGTCCGTCATGCCGAGCGGCCCGAAGATCCGCTCGGCGCAGAACACGTCGAGCGGCTTCCCGGACACGACCTCGATGATCCGGCCGAGGACGTTGGCGGCCACCGAGTAGTTCCACTCGGTGCCCGGCTCGAACTGCAGCGGCAGGCTCGCGTACACCTCGACGGTCTCGGCCAGGTCCGCACCCGGCGGCACCGACGACTCCAGGCGGGCGTCGCGGTACAGGGCGTCGACCGGGTGGGCGTGGTAGAAGCCGAAGGTCAGGCCCGAGGTGTGGGTCAGCAGATGCCGGACGAGTATCGGGCCGTCGGCCGGGCGGGTCTCGACGTCCGCCCCGGACCCGCCGACGTAGACCCGGGGGTCGGCGAACGCGGGCAGGTGGCCGGCGACCGGGTCGTCCAGGGACAGCCGGCCCTCCTCCACCAGCAGCAGGGCGGCGACCGCGGTGACCGGCTTCGTCATGGAGTAGACCCGCCACAGGGTGTCGGGCTCGACCGGGAGCTCGGCCGCGACGTCGCGCCGGCCGTGCGTCGTGAGGTGGGCGACGCGCCCGCCCCGGGCGACGGAGACCAGGAAGCCCGGCAGACGCCCTTCGTCGACCAGCCGGGCGAAGTGCCGGTCCAGGCGGCCCAGCACCTGCGGATCCAGCCCGGCCTCACCCGGATCGACCTCTTGTCGCAGCTGTGCCATGCCTCGTCTCCCGTCGCGCTCATAGAGATGAGATCCGGCATACCCCACCCGGAGGGCCTCAGACCCCATCGGGATGCAGGAACGGTTCATGATCGCGCAAGAACGCGTGAGCGGGGTTTCCGGGGCAACGCCTCTCGGGGGCGGCGGGGCAACGCCCTTCAGGGGCGCGGGGCTGAGTCGATGTGCGGCTCCGCCGCGTGGGCGCGACCAGCCCCCACGCACCCGCACTTGCCCCGCACCCGCACCCGCACCCGAGGGCCACTCACGACCGGACCTCAAAAACAGCCAGTGGAAAGCGCGCCGGCGTCAGGCCGCCGTCACCTTCTCCTGCCGCGCGGCCCCGGCCCCGGCCCGGCCCCGTTCCCCCAACCCCTCCGTCGGAACCCGGTGCGTCTCCCGCGCCGACACCGCCGCGATCACCGGCGGCACGCACAGCGCTGCCGTGAACAGCGCCACCGCCGACCAGTCGTCACCCCCGGGCCCCGCGATCTGCGCCGCGAACGTCACCGCGAACCCGGCCGCCGCGAACCCGATCTGCGTACCGATGGCCACGCCGGACAGCCGCACCCGGGTCGCGAACATCTCGCCGTAGAACGCGGGCCACACCCCGTTCGCGGCGCTGTAGACGACGCCGAAGCAGACGATGCCCGTCAGGAATGTCAGCGGGTAGGAGCCGGTGGAGACCGCCCACAGGTACAGGAACATCGTCACCGCGCTGCCGGCCGCGCCGATCAGGAACACCGGGCGGCGCCCGATCCGGTCGGACAGCGTCGCCCACAGCGGGATCGCGGCGAGTGCGACGACATTGGCCAGGGCGCCCACCCACAGCATGGCCGTACGCGACATGCCGACCGCGTCGCTCGTGGCGTACGCCAGGGCCCACACCGTGAAGATCGTGCTGACCGAGGCGATCAGCGCGCCCCCGATCACCCGCAGCACATCCGCCCAGTGCTCGCGGAGCAGGATCACGAGGGGCAGCTTGACCACACCCTCCTGGGCGGCCTGCTGGGCGAAGGCGGGTGTCTCGTCCAGCTTGCGGCGGATGACCCAGCCGACGACGGCGACCGCGACGCTCAGCCAGAACGGCAGCCGCCAGCCCCACGACAGCAACTGGTCCTCGGGCAGCGCGGCGACCGGGATGAAGACCAGCGTGGCCAGCAGCTGGCCGCCCTGGGTGCCGCTGAGGGTGAAGCTGGTGAAGAAGCCGCGCCGGTCCGGTGGCGCGTGCTCCAGCGTCATGGAGTTGGCGCTGGCCTGCTCGCCCGCCGCCGAGATGCCCTGCAGCACCCGGCACAGCACCAGCAGGACCGGGGCGAGACCGCCGACCTGGTCGCGGGTCGGCAGACAGCCGATGAGGAACGTCGACAGGCCCATCAGCATCAGGGTGAAGACCATGATCTTCTTGCGGCCGAGCTTGTCCCCGAAGTGCCCGAGCACCAGCGCGCCGACCGGTCGGGCGGCGTACGCGACACCGAACGTGGCCAGCGACAGCAGGGTCGCGGTCGCGGGGTCGGACTCGTCGAAGAACACCTCGGGGAAGATCAGCGCGGCGGCACTGCCGTAGATGAAGAAGTCGTAGTACTCCAGGGCGCTGCCGATCCAGGCGGCGGTCGCGGCTTTCCTGGGCTGACCGGGCGGGGCGGCGGACCCTGAGGGCATGGCGGGGACGGACACGGCGGCTCCTTCGGGGGGCTCCACCTTAGGGCGGAGCGGGGTGATGGACGAGCAGAGGGGGACGTGCCGGATCGCGGCTAATTAACCCACTGGGTAGTTAGTAGGGGATGGCCAGAGATGCTGCGCCCGCGTGCCGCCGGTGTCAAGGGGTGGTGCGCGGCCTGTTCAGTCCGCCGAGCGCTCCGCCGTCAGATACGCGATCACCATGTCGCCCAGCATCGCCCGGTAGTGGGCGCGCTGTGCCCCGTCGAGCAGGTCGCGGCCGAACAGCGCGCCGAAGGTGTGCCGGTTGGAGACCCGGAAGAAGCAGAAGGAGGAGATCATCGCGTGCAGGTCGACGGCGTCGACGTCGGCCGTGAACAGGCCGGACTCCTGGCCCGACGCCAGGATCCGGCGGATCACGTCCAGGGCGGGGGAGCCGATCTTGCCGAGCTTCTCGGAGCCGGCGATGTGGTGGGCCTCGTGGATGTTCTCGATGCTGACCAGGCGGATGAAGTCCGGGTGCTGCTCGTGGTGGTCGAAGGTCAGCTCGGCCAGCCGCCGGATCGCCGCCACCGGGTCCAGGTGGTCGACGTCGAGCTCCTGCTCGGCCTCCCGGATCACGCCGTACGCGCGCTCCAGCACGGCCGTGAACAGCTGCTCCTTGCCGCCGAAGTAGTAGTAGATCATCCGCTTGGTGGTGCGGGTGCGGGCGGCGATCTCGTCGACCCGGGCGCCGTCGTAGCCGGCCCGGGCGAACTCCTGGGTGGCGACGTCGAGGATCTCGGCCCGGGTGCGGGCGGCGTCACGGATGCGCTCGCCGGATCGTGCCGGTTCTTCGACGCTGGTCATCAGGTTCCTTCGGGCGGAGGGTCCGGTGCCGGTGATTCTAGAAGCAGGGGCCCGTCCGGCCGTGGGGTCTTCCCCAGCTCGTTCTCGGCTGATATAGCTAACGTACTAGTTCGTACATTAGTGAGCCGCTCGGGAGGCGCGCGTGCCCAAGGAGTCGTATCTCGTCGGACTGATCGGTTCCGGCATCGGCCCGTCACTCAGCCCGGCGCTGCACGAGCGTGAGGCCGACCGGCAGGGCCTGCGCCTGGTGTACCGGCTGATCGACATCGACGCGCTCGGGGTGCCGCCCGAGGCGGTCGGGGACCTGCTGCGGGCCGCCCGCGACCTGGGCTTCGACGGGCTCAACATCACGCACCCCTGCAAGCAGCTCGTCATCGAGCACCTGGACGCGCTTGCCCCGCAGGCCGAGGCGCTGGGCGCGGTCAACACCGTCGTCTTCGAGGACGGGCGGGCCGTCGGCCACAACACGGACGTCACCGGCTTCGCCGCGTCCTTCGCGCGCGGGCTGCCCGACGCCCCGCTGGAGCGGGTCGTGCAGCTGGGCGCCGGAGGCGCGGGGGCGGCCGTCGCCCACGCCACGCTCACCCTCGGCGCCGGGCGGGTCACCGTAGTCGACGCCCTGCCCGAAAGGGCCGAGACCCTGGCCGGGGCCCTGAACCGCAGCTTCGGAGAGGGCCGGGCGGCCGCCTCCGCCCCGGACCGGCAGGCCGAGCTGCTCGCCCGGGCCGACGGCATCGTGCACGCCACCCCCACCGGCATGGCCGCCCACCCCGGCCTGCCCCTGCCCGCCGAACTGCTCCACTCGGGCCTGTGGGTGGCCGAGGTGGTCTACCGCCCGCTGGAGACCGAACTGCTGCGCACCGCCCGCGCCCTGGGCTGCGCCACCCTCGACGGCGGCGGCATGGCCGCGTTCCAGGCCGCCGACGCGTTCCGCCTGTTCACCGGCCGGGAACCCGACGCCGCGCGGATGCTGGCGGACCTGACCGAACTGGCCGGGGCCGTCGGAGCTGCGAACTAGAAAGAGGTACCGACGTGCGTACGTCCATCGCCACCGTCTCCCTCAGCGGCTCCCTCACCGGGAAACTCGACGCCGCCGCCCGGGCCGGCTTCGACGGGGTGGAGATCTTCGAGAACGACCTGCTGGCCTGCCCCCTCACCCCCGAGGACATCCGCGCCCGCTGCGCCGACCTCGGGCTGGGCATCGACCTCTACCAGCCGATGCGCGACATCGAGGCCGTCCCCGAGGCGGAGTTCACCCGGAACCTGCGGCGGGCCCGGCACAAGTTCGAGCTGATGCGCCGGCTCGGCGCCGGCACGGTCCTCGTCTGCTCCAGCGTCTCCCCGCAGGCGGTGGACGACGACGCCCTCGCCGCGGAGCAGCTGAGCCGGCTCGCCGATCTGGCGGCGGAGTCCGGCATCCGGGTCGCCTACGAGGCGCTCGCCTGGGGGCGGCACGTCAGTACGTACGACCACGCCTGGCGCATCGTGGAGAGGGCCGGTCACCCCGCGCTCGGCACCTGCCTGGACAGCTTCCACATCCTCTCGCGCGGCTCGGATCCCAAGGGCATCGCGGACATCCCCGGCGAGAAGATCTTCTTCCTCCAGCTCGCCGACGCCCCGCTGCCGGCCATGGACGTCCTGCAGTGGAGCCGCCACCACCGCTGCTTCCCCGGCCAGGGCGGCTTCGACGTGGCGGGTCTGGTGCGGCACGTCCTGGCCACCGGCTACGACGGCCCGCTCTCCCTGGAGGTCTTCAACGATGTCTTCCGGCAGGCCGACGCCGGTCCGACCGCCGTCGACGCCCGGCGCTCCCTGCTGGTCCTGCAGGAGACGGTGGGCCGGGCGCCCCTGCCCGACCCCGTCGTCCCCACCGGCGTCGCCTTCGCCGAGCTGGTCACACCCGACGCCGAACCCCTCGCCGCGCTGCTCGGCTCCCTGGGCTTCACCCGGACCGCCCGCCATCGCGGCAAGCCTGTCGACCTGTGGGAGCAGGGCGAGGCCCGGGTCCTGGTCAACACCGGCACCGCCGTCCGCCGCGACGGCACCCGGCTCGCCGCGATCGGGCTGGAGTCACCGGACCCGGCCGGAGCCGCCCGGCGGGCCGAGGCCCTGCTCGCGCCCGTCCTGCCCCGCCGCCGCGCACCGCAGGACGCCCCGCTGGAAGCGGTCGCCGCCCCCGATGGCACGGAGCTGTTCTTCTGCGCCACCGGCCGCCCGGAACTGCCCGACTGGCGGGCCGACTTCGAGACCACGGGCCTGCCTCCGGCACAGGCCGGCTTCCGGGGCATCGACCACCTCGCCCTCACCCAGCCCTGGCACCACTTCGACGAGGCGGCCCTCTTTCACCGGGGCGTGCTCGGCCTGCACGCCCAGGAGAGCGTGGACGTCGCCGACCCCTACGGCCTGATGCGCAGCCGTGCCGTCACCAACCCCGACGGCAGCGTCCGGATCGCCCTCACCGTCGGCGCCGCACCCACCGACGACACCGTCCACGCCCAGCACATCGCCCTGGCCACCGACGACGTCGTCGCCGCGGCCCGCCGGTTCCGGGAGGCGGGCGGCAGTCTGCTGCCGGTGCCCGCGAACTACTTCGACGACCTCGCCGCCCGCTTCGAGTTCGCCGACGGCGAGCTGGAGACCTACCGCGACCTCGGCATCCTCTACGACCGTGACGACCACGGCGTCTTCCGCCACTGCTACACCCGCACCGTCGGACGGGTCTTCTTCGAACTGGTCCAGCGCGACGGCGGCCACCGGGGCTACGGCGCCGCCAACGCCCCGGTGCGGCTGGCCGCGCAGCACACGGCACGGGCGCTCACTGGCGGCTGACGGTCCGGGTGATGCCGGTGTGACGGTGGTGGCGAGGATCCAGCCCGTGAGCACCGGGGCGGAGGAGAGCCACTGGTAGCCGTCGGTCGGCGCCCCAGGCCGCGTCCCGTGCCGGGGTCTCGTCGGCCGGGTTCCGGAGGTCCACGTCCCGCCCGCGCGGGAAGGCGCCCCGCACCCGCTCCTCGGCGGGTGTCATGTCGTCGGTCTCCCTCAGCGGGGACTCTGACGCGCCCGGCCGGAGGCCGGCACCTCACCTCCGGCCGGGCTCGTTACGCCCGGCAGTTCCACTCCGCGATCACGGGCCGGCCGTGCTCGGTCGACAGCCGGCTGACCGTGCCGGTCTCCAGCCGGAACGACTGCCCCCGCGCCGGGGGCAGTCCCAGCCGGCGGGCCGTCAGGACGCGCAGGAAGTGGCCGTGCGCCACCAGCACCACATCGCCCTCGGGCAGCGACTTCTCCGCCCTGGCCAGCACCCGGTCGGCGCGTTCGCCGACCTCCTCGGGGGACTCGCCGGGCTCGCCGTCGGGGCCGGGCGGCGCTCCGTCGGTCCACAGGTCCCAGTCGGGGCGGGTGCGGTGAATCTCCTCGGTGGTGACGCCCTCGTAGGCGCCGTAGTGCCACTCGTGCAGGTCCGCGTCTTGCACGGCCCCCCTCAGGCCCGCGAGTTCGGCGGTGCGCACCGCGCGGCCGAGCGGGCTGGTGAGGACCAGGGCGAAGGAGCGGCCCGCGAGGAGCGGGGCGAGCGACGTGGCCTGCTCCTCACCGTGCGGGGTGAGGGGCAGGTCGGTGAAGCTGGTGTGCTGTCCGCTCCGGCTCCACTCCGTCTCGCCGTGGCGGACCAGCAGCAGATCACCCACGTCCTACGCCTTCTTCGCGGACTCGACGGCGTGGCCGCCGAACTGGTTGCGCAGCGCCGCGATCATCTTCATCTGCGGCGAGTCGTCCTGCCGGGAGGCGAACCGGGAGAAGAGCGAGGCGGTGATCGCGGGCAGCGGCACGGAGTTGTCGAGCGCGGCCTCCACCGTCCAGCGTCCCTCACCGGAGTCCTGGGCGTAGCCCCTCAGCAACTCCAGGTGCTCGTCCTCGTCCAGGGCGTCCACCGCCAGGTCGAGCAGCCAGGACCGGATGACGGTGCCCTGCTGCCAGGAGCGGAACACCTCGCGGACGTTGTTCACCGAGTCCACGGCCTCCAGCAGCTCCCAGCCCTCGGCGTAGGCCTGCATCATCGCGTACTCGATGCCGTTGTGGACCATCTTCGCGAAGTGCCCGGCGCCGACCTTGCCCGCGTGGACGTAGCCGTACGGGCCCTCCGGCTTGAGGGCCTCGAAGATCGGCTGGAGCCGGTCGACGGTCTCCTTCTCGCCGCCCACCATCAGGGCGTAGCCGTTCTTCAGGCCCCACACGCCGCCGGAGACGCCCGCGTCGACGAAGCCGATGCCGCGCTTGCGCAGCTCCTCGGCGTGCTTCTCGTCGTCCGTCCAGCGCGAGTTTCCGCCGTCGACCACGGTGTCGTACGGCTTGAGGAGGTCCGCCAGGCGGTCGATGACGTGCTGGGTGGGGTCGCCGGCCGGGACCATGACCCAGACCGTGCGGGGCGCTTCCAGCTGGTTGACGAGGTCGGCCAGGCTGTCGGCGTCGGACTTCTCGGGGTCGGTGTCGTAGCCGATGACGGTGTGGCCGGCGTTGCGCAGGCGCTCGCGCATGTTGCCGCCCATCTTGCCGAGACCCACAAGACCGATCTGCATGTCAGTTCACTTCCCGAAGTTTGCGGTAGGCGGCCACCAGCGCGGCCGTGGACGGGTCGAGACCGGGGACGTCAGCGCCCTCGGTCAGGGCGGGCTCGACGCGCTTGGCGAGGACCTTGCCGAGCTCGACGCCCCACTGGTCGAAGGAGTCGATGTTCCAGACGGCGCCCTGCACGAACACCTTGTGCTCGTAGAGGGCGACCAGCTGGCCGAGGACCGACGGGGACAGTTCGGTGGCCAGGATCGTCGTGGTGGGGCGGTTCCCCCGGAAGGTGCGGTGCGGCACCTGCTCCTCGGGCACGCCCTCCGCGCGGACCTCCTCGGCGGTCTTGCCGAAGGCGAGCGCCTGGCCCTGCGCGAACAGGTTGGCCATCAGCAGGTCGTGCTGCGCCTTCAGTTCGTCGCTCAGCTCGGCGACGGGCCGGGCGAAGCCGATCAGGTCGGCCGGGATGAGCCTGGTGCCCTGGTGGATCAACTGGTAGTAGGCGTGCTGCCCGTTGGTGCCCGGGGTGCCCCACACCACCGGCCCGGTCTGCCACTCCACCGGCTTGCCGTCGCGGTCCACCGACTTGCCGTTGGACTCCATGTCGAGCTGCTGGAGGTAGGCGGTGAACTTGGACAAATAGTGGCTGTAGGGCAGCACCGCATGCGACTGGGCGTCGTGGAAGTTGATGTACCAGATGCCCAGCAGGCCCAGCAGCAGCGGGGCGTTGGCCTCGGCCGGGGCGTTGCGGAAATGCTCGTCGACGATGCGGAACCCGTCGAGCATCTCCCGGAAGCGGTCCGGGCCGATCGCGATCATCAGGGACAGGCCGATCGCGGAGTCGTACGAGTAGCGGCCGCCGACCCAGTCCCAGAACTCGAACATGTTGTCGACGTCGATGCCGAACCCGGCGACCTTCTCCGCGTTGGTGGACAGCGCGACGAAGTGCTTGGCCACCGCCTTCTCGTCGCCCCCGAGGCCCTTCAGCAGCCAGGACCGCGCCGAGGTGGCGTTGGTGATCGTCTCGATCGTGGTGAAGGTCTTGGACGCGACGATGAACAGCGTCTCCGCCGGGTCCAGGTCGCGCACCGCCTCGTGCAGGTCGGCGCCGTCCACGTTCGACACGAAGCGGAACGTCAGATCCCGGTCGGTGAACGGCCGCAGTGCCTCGTAGGCCATCGCGGGGCCTAGGTCGGAGCCGCCGATGCCGATGTTGACGACGTTGCGGATGCGCCGGCCGGTGTGTCCGGTCCACTCCCCGGAGCGCACCCGGTCCGTGAAGGCGGTCATCTTGTCGAGCACGGCGTGCACGCCCGGGACGACGTTCTCCCCGTCGACCTCGATCACCGCGTCCCGCGGGGCGCGCAGCGCGGTGTGCAGCACGGCGCGGTTCTCGGTGATGTTGATCTTCTCGCCGGCGAACATGGCGTCGCGCAGCCCGAACACGTCGGTCGCGGCGGCCAGCTCCTGGAGCAGGGCCAGCGTCTCGTCGGTGACCAGGTGCTTGGAGTAGTCGATGCGCAGGTCGCCCACGTGCACGACATAGCGCTCGGCGCGTCCCGGATCCGCCGCGAACAGCTCCCGCAGATCGGGCCGCGGCAGGGCGTCCCGGCGGTGGTGCTCCAGGGCGGTCCACTCGGGACGCCGGTTGAGCCTCGGGGAACCGGAGGGGGAGTCAGACATGAGCGGGGGTCTCCTCGGTTGCCTCGCCGTTCAGGGCGATGGCGTACATCTCGTCGGCGTCGAGGCGCCGCAGCTCCTCGGCGATGAGTTCGGAGGTGGCACGGACCTTCAGGGCGAGGGTGCGCGGCGGCTGGCCCGGCAGGGTCAGCGTGGCCAGCGGTCCCTCGGGGCGGTCGATGACGATGTCGCCGCTCTCCGTGCCCAGCCGCACGGCCGTGATGACCGGCCCGGCGGTGACCACCCGGTCGACCCGCACGTGCAGCCGCGCCTCCAGCCAGCGGGCCAGCAGCTCGGCGGCCGGGTTCTCGGCCTCGGCCTCCACCGCCGCCGAGACGATCCGCGCCCGGGCCTGGTCCAGCGCCGCCGCCAGCATCGAACGCCAGGGCGTCAGCCGGGTCCAGGCGAGGTCGGTGTCGCCCGGGGCGTAGGAGCGGACCCGGGTCTGCAGCGCCTCGAGGGGGTTCTCGACGGAGTACAGATCGGTGATCCGTCGCTGGGCCAACGCCCCGACCGGGTCCTTCGAGGGCACCTCCGGGGCGTCCACCGGCCACCACACCACCACCGGCGCGTCCGGCAGCAGCAGTGGCAGCACCACCGAGTCGGCGTGGTCGGACACCTCGCCGTAGGTCCTGAGGATCACGGTCTCGCCGGTGCCCGCGTCGGCGCCCACCCGGACCTCGGCGTCGAGGCGGGAGGACTGGCGGTCGCGCGGGGTGCGGGCGTGGCGCTTGATGACGACCAGGGTCCGCGAGGGGTGCTCGTGCGAGGCCTCCTCGGCCGCCTTGATCGAGTCGTAGGCGTTCTCCTCGTCCGTGACGATCACCATCGTCAGGACCATGCCCACGGCGGGTGTGCCGATGGCGCGGCGCCCTTGCACCAGCGCCTTGTTGATCTTGCTTGCCGTGGTGTCGGTCAGGTCGATCTTCATGGCCTGCGCCAGCTCCGTCCGTCTCGTGCGAGCATCTCGTCCGCTTCCCTGGGTCCCCAGCTGCCCGCGGGGTACTGCGCCGGCCTGCCATGTGTCGCCCAGTACTCCTCGATCGGGTCGAGGATCTTCCAGGACTCTTCCACTTCCTGGTGGCGGGGGAACAGGTTGGCGTCGCCCAGGAGGACGTCAAGGATCAGCCGTTCGTACGCCTCGGGGCTCGATTCGGTGAACGACTCGCCGTAGGCGAAGTCCATCGTGACGTCCCGGATCTCCATCGACGTGCCCGGCACCTTCGAGCCGAAGCGGACCGTCATGCCCTCGTCCGGCTGGACGCGGATGACGATCGCGTTGGAGCCGAGCTCCTCGGTGGCCGTGGAGTCGAAGGGGGAGTGCGGGGCCCGCTGGAAGACGACGGCGATCTCCGTCACCCGGCGTCCCAGCCGCTTGCCGGTACGCAGATAGAACGGGACGCCCGCCCAGCGGCGGTTGTCCACCTGGAGCCGGACCGCGGCATAGGTGTCCGTCGTGGAGGACGGGTCGATGCCGTCCTCCTCCAGATAGCCGCGCACCTTCTTGCCGCCCTGCCAGCCCGCCGCGTACTGGCCGCGCACGGTGCCCTGGCCCAGCTCCTGCGGCAGCTGCACCGCCTTGAGGACCTTCAGCTTCTCGGTGAGCAGCGAGGCGGCGTCGAAGGCGGCCGGTTCCTCCATCGCGGTGAGCGCCATCAGCTGGAGGAGGTGGTTCTGGATGACGTCACGGGCGGCGCCGATGCCGTCGTAGTAGCCGGCCCGGCCGCCGATGCCGATGTCCTCGGCCATGGTGATCTGCACATGGTCGACGTACGACCGGTTCCAGATCGGCTCGAACATCTGGTTGGCGAAACGCAGGGCCAGGAGGTTCTGGACGGTCTCCTTGCCGAGGTAGTGGTCGATCCGGAAGACCTGCTCCGGGTCGAACACGTCGTGCACGATCCGGTTGAGCTCCTCGGCCGACCTCAGATCGTGCCCGAACGGCTTCTCGATGACCGCCCGGCGCCAGGAACCCTCGGGGGGACTGGCCAGCTTGTGCTTCTTCAGCTGCTGGACCACCTTCGGGAAGAACTTCGGCGGCACCGACAGGTAGAAGGCGTAGTTGCCGCTGGTGCCCCGGGAGGCGTCCAGCTCCTCGACGGCGGAGCGCAGCTGCTTGAACGCCGTGTCGTCGTCGAAGTCGCCGGGGATGAACCGCATGCCCTCGGCGAGCTGCTGCCAGACCTCCTCGCGGAACGGCGTGCGCGCGTGCTCGCGGACCGCGTCGTGCACCACCTGCGCGAAGTCCTGGTCCTCCCAGTCCCGGCGGGCGAAGCCCACCAGGGAGAAGCCCGGCGGCAGCAGACCCCGGTTGGCCAGGTCGTACACGGCCGGCATCAGCTTCTTGCGGGACAGGTCGCCGGTCACGCCGAAGATGACGAGCCCGGAGGGCCCCGCGATCCTGGGCAGACGGCGGTCGCGCGGGTCGCGCAGGGGGTTCTCGAAGTGAGTGTCGGCGTGCTTCGTGCGGGGAGTGTGACCGCTCACCCCGGTCTGCTCCACCCCGGCCGCCTCCTGTGCGGCCCGGGCCTCCTTCTCCTCCTTGGTGCCCTTGGTCTCCTGTTCGGCCGTCTGGGGGATGCCCTCGATGCCCTCACTCATTCCGCGTCAACTCCCTTGCTGTTCAAGGACTTGGTGACCGCGTCCAGCAGCTCCTGCCAGGCCACCTCGAACGTGGCCACCCCCTCGTCCTCCAGTTGCCGCACCACCTCGTCGTATGCGATGCCGAGCCGTTCGACGGCCGCCAGGTCGGCGCGGGCCTGGGCGTAACCGCCGGTGACCGTGTCGCCCTGGACGTCGCCGTGGTCGGCGACGGCGTTCAGCGTGGCCTCCGGCATGGTGCTGACCGTGCCGGGGGCGACCAGTTCCTCCACGTACAGGGTGTCCTTGTATGCGGGGTCCTTCACACCGGTGGAGGCCCAAAGGGGGCGCTGCCGGTTCGCACGGGCCCCGCCGAGCGCCTGCCGGCGCGCCCCGGCGAAGACGTGCTCGTACGCCTCGTAGGCGAGCCGAGCGTTGGCCAGGGCCGCCCGGCCCTTCAGGGCGAGGGCCTCGTCCGTGCCCAGCAGCGTCAGCCGCTTGTCGATCTCGGAGTCCACTCGGGAGACGAAGAACGACGCGACCGAGTGGATGTCCGACAGGTCGAGACCGGCCGCCTGGGCCTTCTCCAGGCCGGCGACATAGGCGTCCATCACCTCGCGGTAGCGCTCCAGGGAGAAGATCAGCGTCACGTTCACGCTGATGCCCGCGCCGGTCACCTCGGTGATCGCCGGAAGGCCCGCCTTCGTCGCCGGGATCTTGATCATCACGTTGGGGCGGTCCACCAGCCAGGCCGGCTGCCGGGCCTCGGCGACGGTCGCCCGCGTGTCATGGGCGAGGCGCGGGTCGACCTCGATGGAGACCCGGCCGTCCCGGCCTCCGCTCGCCTCGTACACCGGCCGCAGGACGTCGGCGGCGGCCCGGACGTCGGCGGTCGTCATCATCCGTACGGCCTCGTCCACGGTCACCCCGCGCACCGCCGGGTCGGCGAGCTGCTCCTCGTAGCCCGCGCCGGAGCCGATGGCGGCCTGGAAGACGGACGGGGTGGTGGTGACGCCGACGACGTGCCTCGTGGCGACGATCCTGGCCAGGCCGCCGGACTCGATCCGCCGCCGGGACAGGTCGTCCAGCCAGATCGACACGCCCCCGTCGGACAGGCGCCTGAGCGCTCCCGCGTGCGCGGTCGCTTCGGTCACAGTGATCATCTTCTTTCGGGCGGTCGGATCAGCCGCGGGGCGGCGACGGGATCGATACGTTCCCCTTCCCGGTGGAGCTCAGTGCCGGCGGCGTCGGCATGCGGGTCGGTCCGATGGGGACCGGCCGCACCTGGCGCGCCGACGCGCCGCTGGAGCGCGTGCACCGCATCGACTTCCACGTCGTGATGCTGTTCGGCGCCGGCCCGGTCCGGCACATGGTCGACTTCACCGAGTACGAGGCCACGGCCGGGGACCTGCTGTGGATCCGCCCGGGGCAGGTCCACCGCTTCCCGCGCAGCAGCGAGTACCGCGGAACCGTGCTGACCATGCAGCCCGGCTTCCTGCCCCGCTCGACCGTGGAGGCCACCGGCCTCTACCGCTACGACCTGCCGCCGCTGCTGCGCCCCGACGCGCCCCAACTGGCCGGTCTGCAAGCCGCGCTCGCCCAGCTGCTGCGCGAGTACGAGGACACGGCCACGCTCCCGCTGAGCCTGCACACCGCCGTCCTGCGCCACACGCTGACGGCGTTCCTGCTGAGGCTCGCCCACCTCGCGGCGAGTACGGCGCAGGCCCTGCGGCAGCGGTCCGACTCCACCTTCACCCTCTTCCGGGACGCCGTGGAGCGGGACTTCGCCACCAACCACAGCGTCACCGCCTACGCCGACGCGCTCGGCTACTCCCGCCGCACCCTGGTCCGGGCGGTGCGCGCCGCGACCGGTCAGACCCCCAAGGCCTTCATCGACAAGCGCGTGGTCCTCGAGGCCAAACGGCTCCTCGCCCACACCGAACCGCCCATCGGCCGGGTCGGCGTGGCGGTCGGCTTCCCCGACGCCGCCAACTTCTCCAAGTTCTTCCATCAGCACACCGACCGGACCCCGGCGGCGTTCCGCGCGGAGTTGCGCTGAGGGCAGCGAAAAGGGGCCCCACGCACGCGTGGAGCCCCTTCCCGGGCCGGGTCAGCGCCCGAACGTGAACCAGTTGACGTTCACGAAGTCCGCCGGCTGCCCGCTGCTGAAGGTCAGATACACGTCGTGCGTGCCGGTCACGCCACTGATGTTCGCCGGGACGGTCCGCCACGACTGCCAGCCGCCGGTGTTGCCCACCGCGAAGCTGCCGATGGGCGCGTTGCCGCGGCTGTCCAGCCGTACCTCGACCAGCCCGCTGACGCCGCTCGCCGCGCCGCTCGCGACCCGGGCGCTGAACTGCCGGGCCGCCGTGGAGCCGAAGTTGACGCCCTTGAACTGCAGCCAGTCGCCGCTGGCCAGCGCGCCGACGTTCTGCCCGCCGCCGGAGTCGGTCGTCGTCTCGGTGAGCACGCCGGACTGGCCGTCGTAGGACTCGGCCTGGATGGCGGAGTAGGCGTCACGGTTCCCGGTCGGCGGGGGCGTGGTGCCACCGCCTCCCGAGGACAGCACCTGTACGTAGTCGACGACCATCGCGTGGCCCGGCTGCGTCCCGGCGTCCGGGCCGCCGCCGAACGCGTCGGGGAAGCCACCGCCCATCGCGACGTTCAGGATGACGAAGAAGCCGTGGTCGGTGGCGTTCTTCCAGGTCGTCGCGTCGACCTGATTCGCGCGCACGGTGTGGTAGTTGACACCGTCGAGGTAGAAGCGGATCTCCTCGACGCTCGTGGAGCGGTCCCACTCCATCCGGTACGTGTGGAAGCCGGCCTGGCAGGAGGTGCCCTGGCAGGTGGTGGAACCCCCGATGCCGCTGGTCTCGTTGCAGGGGCCGCCCGGTGAGGTGCCGCAGTGCATCGTCGCGAACACCGTGTTCATGCCCTGGGTGTTCTCCATGATGTCCAGCTCACCGACCGCCGGCCAGTTCCAGTAGTTGCCGCGGTAGGGGCCGCCCAGCATCCAGAACGCCGGCCAGTAGCCCTTGGCGGCGGCGCCGGTGACGTTCGGCACCTGGATGCGCGATTCGACGCGGAGCTTGCCGCCGGCCGGGGGCTGGAAGTCGGTGCGCCTGGTCTCGATCCGTCCGGAGGTCCAGTTGCCGGCGGCGTCCCGCCGGGGCGTGATGCGGAGGTTGCCGCTGCCGTCGAGCGCGACGTTGTCCGTGCTGTTCGTCATCGTCTCGATCTCGCCGGTGCCCCAGCCCGTGGGACCGCCCGGGTAACCCCGGCCGGTGGCGTACTGCCAGTCGGAGGTGTTGACGCCGGTGCCGGCGGCGCCGTTGAAGTCGTCCAGGAACAGCTGCGTCCAGCCCGACGGGGGTGTCGGCGCGGAGGCGGTCGCGGACGGGGTGGCGACCGCGGAGGCGGCGGCCGCGAGACCGAGCGTGCTGACGACGGCGACGAACGCCCGCCGCAGCGGGCGCCGTCTGCGCGAGGTGCCGGTGGTGTCGCTCATGTGGGGATGCCTCTCGGATCGGATGCGGGAGGGTGAGAGCGCTCTCAAAGTGCCGTCAATGTGCTCCACGCGACCCGGGTCGTCAAGAGGTAAAGCCGGGATTGGTGCGGGGACGGTCGGTGAGTGCACAGCTTGAACAGGCCGGTGCCGAAGGGAAGGCGCGAGCGGGGAGCGAGGGAGGCCTGGTGAGGCTGCTTTCCACGGGCTGAGAGCGCTCTCACGTCTGTCTCAGTGACAGCGGCGAGCCTCAGGACCGCGCTGTTGAACCAGGGCTACCGGGGCACTCGGGGTGGACGCAGACCACCGGTCGAGGCAGCAGGAGGCATCCGTGGCCGTACGCCATCACCTGATCCGAGTCGCCCCGGGCGCCGTGTGGGACGTCCTCGCCGACGGCCACCGCTACGCGGAGTGGGTGGTGGGCACCTCGGAGTCCCACCCGGTGCGCGGACAGTGGCCGCGCACCGGCGCGGCGATCCGCTACGAGATCCGTCTCGGCCCGGTGCGGCTCGACAACGAGACGGTCGTCCGCCACTGCGAGGAAGGCAAGCTGCTGGAGCTGGAGGCCCACGCCGGTGTGCTCGGCACGGCACGCATCGCGATCGAGCTGCGGCCTTGGGGCGAGCACTGCCTGGTGATCGTGGACGAGCACCCCCTGAGAGGCGCCGGCGGCCGGCTGCACAACGTCGGCTTCGAGGTGCTGATCCAGCTCCGCCACCGCGCCATGCTGGCCCGGCTGGCCAGACTGTGCGAGGCCGAGGCGCGGGTCCCCGGAGGCACCCGCCGCGCCCTGGGCCAGGTGACCAGCGGGTCCGGCGGGGACGGAGCCGGCCATGCCTGACGCCGTGGTGATCGGCGCGGGCCCCAACGGCCTGGTGGCCGCCAACATCCTCGCGGACGACGGGTGGAGCGTCGAGGTGCTGGAGGAACAGCCCGAACCGGGCGGCGCCGTACGCCACGACCGCGGCGTCGACCCCGCCTACGTCAACGACCTGTTCAGCTCCTTCTACCCCCTCGCCGCCGCCTCGCCGGTTCTGGCAGCGCTGCGCCCCGAGGAGCACGGACTGCGCTGGAGCCACGCGCCCAGCGTGCTGGCCCACCCCCTCACCGACGGCAGCTGCGCCGTCCTGGACCGGAACATCGAGACCACCGCCGCGTCCCTCGACACCTTCGAGCCGGGCGACGGAGCCGCCTGGCAGCGGCTGCACCGGGTGTGGCAGGGCTTGCGCCCCGGCCTCCTGGACGCCCTGTTCACCCCGTTCCCGCCCGTCCGCGCCACGGCCCGGCTCGCACTCAGGCTGCGGGCAGCGGGCGGACTGCGCATCGCCCGCTCCCTGGTGCTGCCGGTGCGGCGCCTGGGGGAGGAGGAGTTCCGCGGCCAGGGTGGGCGGCTGCTGCTGGCCGGCAACGCCCTGCACGCCGACCTCGCCCCCGAGTCGGCCGGCAGCGGCGGCTTCGGCTGGCTGATGGCAATGCTGGGACAGACCTACGGCTTCCCGGTCCCGGCCGGCGGCTCCGGCGCGCTGACCTCGGCCCTGGTCCGGCGTCTGGAGAGCCGGGGCGGACGGGTCCGCTGCGGGCAGCGCGTCGAACACGTCGTCGTCCGCGGCGGGCGGGCCGTCGGCGTGCGCACGGCGGGCGGTGACGCGGTGCCGGCCCGCCGGGCGGTGCTCGCGGACGTGTCGGTGCCCGCCCTGTACGGCGAGCTGGTCGACCCCGCTCACCTGCCCGCGCAACTCCTCGACGACCTGCGGCGCTTCCAGTGGGACTTCGCCACGTTCAAGGTCGACTGGGCGCTGGACGGGCCGGTGCCCTGGCAGAGCGAGCAGGCGTCCCGGGCCGGCACCGTGCACCTCGCCGACGGCATGGACGAGCTGACCCGGTTCACCGCGCAGATCGCCATGCGGCAGGTCCCGGACCGGCCGTTCACCATCTTCGGCCAGATGACCACCGCCGACGCCACCCGCTCCCCCCAAGGCACCGAATCGGCCTGGGCGTACACCCACATCCCGCACGAGATCCGCGCCGACGCCGCCGACGAGGGCATCACCGGCCGCTGGGACACCAAGGACCAGGAACTCATGGCCGACCGCGTCGAACGCCAGGTGGAGCGCTTCGCGCCCGGCTTCCGCTCACTGATCCGGGGCCGCCGCATCCTGGCACCCCCGACCCTGGAGGCGCTCGACCGCAATCTCGCGGGCGGCGCCATCAACGGCGGCACCACCGCGATGCACCAGCAGCTCGTCTTCCGCCCCCTGCCCGGCACCGGCCGCCCGGAGACCCCGCTACCGGGCCTGTACCTCGCCTCCGCCGGAGCCCATCCCGGCGGCGGGGTGCACGGCGCGCCCGGAGCCAACGCCGCCCGGGCCGCCCTGCGCCGCAACCGGGCTCCCGGCCTGGCTGCCGGGGCCCAGCGGCTCCTCGCCCAGCGCGACCGCACCGGAGCCAGGCGCTGAACCCGGCCCTCCGGGGCAGGGCCGCGCCGGAAGAAAGGGCAGCCCATGGCAAGCAGTCCGCTCGCCGAGCGCACGATCGTCGTCACCGGAGCCGCCCGCGGCGTGGGAGCGGCCCTGGCCCGCGAGGTCGCCCGGCGCGGCGCCCGGGTCGCGCTCGTCGGTCACGAGAAGAGCGGACTGGACGCGGTCGCCGGCTCCCTGCCGGGCCCGGCCCTCGCCCTGGAGGCCGACGTCACCGACCTCTCCGCGCTGGAAGCGGCGGCGGACACCGTGCGGGAGCGCCTCGGTCCGCCCTCGGCCGTGGTGGCGAACGCAGGCATCGCCGAGGGCGGCGCACTCCTCGCCTCGGACCCGGCCGCCTGGCGCCGCGTGATCGACGTCAACCTCACCGGCAGCGCCCAGACGGCCCGGGTGTTCCTGCCGGACCTGCTCGCCACGGCGGGCTACTTCCTCCAGGTCGCCTCCCTGGCCTCGATCGGCGCCGCCCCGCTGATGAGTGCCTACTGCGCCTCCAAGGCGGGGGTCGAGGCCTTCGCCCACTCGCTGCGCGCGGAGGTGGCGCACCACGGGGTCGCGGTGGGCATCGCCTATCTCAACTGGACGGACACCGACATGATCCGCGACGCCGACCGGTACGACGTCCTGCGGGAACTGCGTCTGCACATGCCCCCGCCGGCCCGCCGCGTGTACCCCGTGGAGGTCGTCGCCGCCCGCCTGGTCACCGGCATGGAGCGCCGCCGTACGGCCGTCTACGCACCGGCGTGGCTGCGCCTCGCCCAGCCGATCCGCCCGGCCATGCCCCCGGTGGTCCTGCGCGTCGCGCGCCGCGCCCTGCCCCGCCTGGAGGCCTCGGGCCCGGTCCGCTACACGGGGCCGCTCGGCGCCGGGGGCCGGGCCGACCGGGCGGCGGCCGGGCGGGGCTCCTGACGACTCCGCCCGGCACGCCCGCACGGGCGGGCCGTGCCGGACACTGGTCAGCAGGAGAAGGGAGGCCGATCGTGCTGACCGGAGTCCGTGAACAGCTGGGCCAGGCCCTGTTCCGCCGCGTCGCGGGACCCGGCGGACCCGCGACCCGTGCCCGTATCCACCACACGCCCGGCCCGCGCTGGTTCGCACCGGACCGGCCGATCCGCACGGTCCACGGCGACGCCTCGATGTTCATCGGCGGGCTGACCGCCCTGCTCCTGCAGTCGCTGCACCCGCTCGCGATGGCGGCGGTCGCCTCCCACTCCGGCTTCCGCGGCGACCCGTGGGGCCGCCTGCAGCGCACCAGCACCTTCCTGGCCGTGACGACGTACGGCACCGCCAGAGACGCCCAGGAGGCGGTCGACCACGTGCGCGGCATCCACGAGCGGATCCGCGGCACGAGCGCCGAGGGCGTGCCGTACCACGCGGCCGACCCGCATCTGCTCGGCTGGGTGCACGCCGCCGAGACGGACTGCTTCCTGCGCGCCCACGCCCGCTACGGGGCCCGGCCCCTGGACGCCGCCGGCTACGACGCCTACGTCGCCGACACCGCACGCGTCGCCGAGGCCCTGGGGGCGGTCGACCCGCCGCGCGACCGCGCCCGACTGGCCGAGCGCCTGGCCGCCTACCGGCCCGAACTGCGGGCCACGTCCGAGGCCCGGGCAGCCGCCCGCTTCCTGCTGTTCCAGCCTCCCCTGCCCCTGCCCGTACGGCCCTTCTACGGCGGGCTGGCCGCGAACGCCGTGACCCTGCTCCCGCCCTGGGCACGCGGCATGCTCTGGCTGCCCCGGGTCCCGCTCGTCGAGGACCTCGCGATACGCCCCACCGGCCGCGCCCTGACCCGGACCATCCGCTGGGCCATGGCCCCGGCCCGGGAAGCCTGAACCCGCGGCGTCCGCCGCGCCCCTGCGCCGCTCAGGGCTGCCACCCGAGCGCCCGCGAGATCCCGCGCGCGGCCACCCGCACCGCCGGGCCCAGTACCGGGACCTGGGCGTTCGCGTGGGGCACCACGATCGACACGGCGGCGGTCACCGTGCCGTCCGCGCCGCGTACCGGCGCCGCCACCGACAGGGCGTCCTCCGTGACCTGACGGTCGCTCACCGCCACCCCCGACCTGCGCACATCGGCCAGCACCCGCCGCAGCCGCTCCGGGTCGGTGATCGTGTACGGGGTGAAGGACGCCAGGTCGCCCGCGCAGTACTCCTTCTGGAACACCGGGTCGCCGTGGGCCAGCAGGGCGAGTCCGACTCCGGTGGCGTGCAGCGGCCAGCGGGCGCCGACGCGGATGTGCACACCCACCGCCGACCGCCCCGACAGCCACTCGGTGTAGACGACGTCCCGCCCGTCCCGCACGGCCAGTTGCACGTTCTCGTGCGTCGCCTCGTACAGGTCCTCCAGATACGGCAGCGCGATCTGCCGCAGGGCGAGGCCGCGCGGGGCCAGGGCGGCGAGCTCCCACAGCCGCAGCCCGACGTGGTAGACGCCGGACTCGTCCCGCTCCAGGGCACCCCACTCGGTGAGCGCGCCCACCAGCCGGTGCGCCGTGGTCAGGCTCAGCCCGGCCCGCCGGCTGATGTCCGTCAGGCACAGCGCCGGATGCTCGTGGTCGAAGGCCGCGAGCACGGACAGCAGCCGGCCGGGCGCGGTGGGGGCGGTCATGGCCGGGCGTCTCCCGCTGGATCGTAGGGGCGGGGGTAGGCGCTCGGGCGGTACGGGAGGTACCGGGGCTCGGCCGTCGGGTCCTCGGCCCTCGCGCGGGAGTTGAGGGCGCCGGGCGAGGCGTCCCAGCGGCCGGTCTCCAGGCGGTGCTCCAGCGTGTGCAGGGCGGCCAGTGTCTCGCCCGGGGTGAAGGTGCAGTGGCCCGGGGCGTCGACGTACGCCTGGCGGAGGAGCCCGGCGGCGCCCGCCGCCGTCACGGCCCGCCGGTAGGCGCTCTCCGACTGCACCGGGATGAGGGCGTCCCCGGTGGTGTGGATGTTCAGCTGGGGGTCGGTGAGGCGGCCGGAGAGCACGCTGGTGCGGCGCATCCACCGCACCGCCGTCGGGTCGGGGGAGATCCGGGGTGCCCGGCCCAGGGCCGAGAGGTCGGTGCGCAAGGACAGTCCCGCCTCCTTGTAGAGCTCCGTCACCTCTTTGTACAGCGGGGACCGTTCGAGCATCGAGCGGTAGTCGACGCCCCTGTTCCAGGACGGGTTGCCGCCGGCCCGGCTCTCGGCCTCCTGCCGCCAGCCGAAAGCGGGCAGTTGGAGCAGGCCCCGGACCGCGGAGTACTGGTTGGACTGCGCGGTGTGCCAGTCGGCGGGGCCCGGCTCGGTCTGCGAAGGGTCGTTGTGGCCGGGGATGTTGTGCAGGGCGGCGGCCAGGGCGATCCGGGCCCTGCCCTCGGGGGTCCGCTGGGCCGCGTCGACCTTCGAGGTGAGCGCCTTGCCGGCGGCCACCGCCTCGGCCTGGTCCGCGAACCCCGCGAGCCGGACACCGGAGTCCGGGGCGAGCAGGGTGCGCAGCGCGAACACCGGGTCCAGGGTGCTGTTCCAGTTGGCGACACCGCCCTGCACCAGCCCGCACATCGACAGCGAACCGTCGAACCGGTCGGCGTGCCGCTCGGCGAGCATGCTGGTGACGAAGCCGCCGTAGGAGGTGCCCCAGGCCAGCGTCCGCCGGGCCGCCCCGAACTTCCGCGTGAACAGGTCCAGCGTGGCGAGCTGGTCGGGCACCGCCTCGGTGATCGCCCAGCCGTTCGTGGCGTAAGAGGAGCCGATCAGGGCGTAGCCCCCGGCCAGCAGTGTGTCGCGGGCGGCCGGACCAGGGGAGTTCTGGGCCGGGTTGGGAGCTCCGGCCGGGGTGTAGCCGTGGCTGTAGAGCAGGACCGTGCCGTTCCAGGACGCGGGGACGTCCATCACGTAGGCGGCGCCGGTCGGGAGCCGGCCCTCCAGGTGGGTGTCCGCGGTGGCCGCCTGTGCGGGCAGGGCGGTCGCCGCCAGGGACAGGCAGGCGGTCGCCAGTAGGGCGAGGCGGATCCTCAACGCGGGGTTCCTTCCAGGGCGGGGGCGGCGGCGGGGGAGTCCAGCGCGTCCGTGTGCGTCTCGCGCAGCCGCCACACGGTGACGGCGGTGACGGCCGCACCGGCGCACAGCAGCAGCGACACCGGGGTGCTGCCGCCGCCGAAGGAGGCCAGGAGACTGCCGGCGATCAGCGGGGAGAACCCGGCACCGATCAGGGTCGCCCCCTGGTAGCCGAGGGAGGCGCCGGTGTAGCGGACGCGGGTGCCGAACATCTCGGTGAGCAGGGCGCCCAGCGGCCCGTACATCGTGGACTGGGCGACGCCGTGGCCCAGTGCCAGGGCGAGGATCAGCAGGCCGGGGGAGCCGGAGTCGACCAGGGCCAGTACCGGGAAGGCGAGCGCCGCCGAGCCGACGGCTCCGGCGAGGACGACGGGCCTGCGGCCGACGCGGTCCGACAGCGCGGACGCGGTGGGCAGGACGACGAGGGCCACGCAGGAGGCGACGGTGACGGCGGTCAGCACCTGTGGGCGGGCGTACCCCTGGTCGACGGCGTAGGAGATCATGAAGCTGGTCAGCAGGGACTGGGCGGTGAAGGCGCCGATGCCGACGCAGGCGGCCAGCAGCACGGGCTTCGGGCGGCGCAGCACCTCCACGATCGGCGGCCGGGCCACCGGCTCCCGCTTGACCTGTGCGAACAGCGGGCTCTCGGCGACCTTCAGACGCACGAACAGGCCGACGCCGAGCAGCACGATGCTGAGCAGGAACGGCACCCGCCAGCCCCACGAGCGGAACTCGTCGTCCGGCAGGGCGGCGACGAGGGTGACCACACCGGCCGACAGCACGGAGCCGAGCGGGGCGCCGAGCTGGGTGAAGCTGGACCACAGGCCGCGCCGGGAACCCCGCGTGTGCTCGGCGTGCTCGACGACCATCAGCATCGCGCCGCCCCACTCGCCGCCGATCGCGATGCCCTGCACCACGCGCAGGGCGACGAGCAGGACCGGAGCCCAGACGCCGATGGTGTCGTAGGTCGGCAGCAGGCCGATGAGGAAGCTGCCGGAGCCCATCAGGACCATGGTCAGCAGCATCATCGACTTGCGTCCCAGCCGGTCGCCGAAGTGGCCGAAGACGATGCCGCCGAGCGGCCGGGCGAGATAGCCGGCGGCGAAGGTGCCGAACGCCGCGATGGTGCCGACCGCCGGGTCGGCCCGGGGGAAGAACAGTTCGCCGAAGACGAGCGCGGCGACGGTGCCGTAGACGAGGAAGTCGTAGAACTCGACGGTCGTGCCGAGCAGGCCGGACACGGCGACGCGGCGCAATTGCCGGGTATCGGGGGAGGGTTGGGCAACGGGCGGGGATGGCTGCACGGTGGGCTCCCTGGGGACGGGGCGCGGTTGGTCCGTGAAGTTATGCATCCATCGTGCAGCCGTCAATCATTTGCACAACATCAGTTGAGGCCGTCCTCCGCGATCCGCAGCAGCAGCGCGTGCAGCAACTCCCGCTCGGCCGGGTCCAGCGGGCCCAGCAGTTCGCCGGTGACCCGCAGACCGGCCTCGTCGGTGTCGCGCAGGAAGTCGCGTCCGCTGCCGGTCAGGACGACGATCCGGCTGCGGCGGTCGTCCGGGGAGGGGCGGCGCTCGGCGAAGCCCAGCTTCTCCAGGTCGTCGACCAGACCGACGATCGCGCTCGGGTCGTAGCCGAGCCGCGTGCTCAGTTCGCGCTGCGGGGCGCCGTCGGTGCCGGCGAGGAAGCGCAGCAGCGCGTAGTGGCGCAGGCGCAGGCCCGACTCCTGGAGGCAGGCGTTGAAGAGCTGCCCCGAGCGCAGGCCCAGGCGGTACAGCAGGTAGCCCGTGTCGGCGTGCAGGCCGCGCATCCACGGCTCATGGGCGTCGATGGGCTTCGCGGTGACGTTCTCGCGTGTGATGGCGGGCTCCCTGGGTTCGGTCCTGCTTCCCTGCTGATTCCAGCATCCCGCACCCATCGGTCGGCAACAACTATTGACGTCAACAATTATTGCTCTTAGCTTCGATCTCGCAGTCGCACCCGTGCGACGTGCAGTCGCACCCGTGCGACGTGCAGTCGCACCCGTGCGACGTGCAGTCGCACCCGTGCGACGTGCGGTCGTGCGACTCGTAGTCGAATCCGCGTGAAGGGACCCGCTCGTGCCCAGCATCGATCTCTCCGGCAAGGCCGCCGTCGTCACCGGCAGCGGTCGCGGCCTCGGCCTCGCCTACGCCCACGCCCTGGCCGCCCACGGTGCGTCCGTGGTCGTCAACGACGTGGACGAGGCGGTGGCCGAGGCGGCCGTGAAGTCCCTCGTGGAAGCGGGCGGCAGGGCCGTCGCCGAGGTCGTCCCGGTCGGCACCGCCGAGGCCGCCGACCGGCTGGTGAACCGCGCGGTCGAGGAGTTCGGCCGGCTCGACGTGCTCGTCACCAACGCGGGCATCCTGCGCGACAAGGTCCTGTGGAAGATGACCGACGAGGACTTCGACGCGGTCCTCACCACCCACCTCAAGGGCACCTTCACCTGCGCCCGCGCCGCCGCCGTCCGGATGCGCGAGCAGGGCGAGGGCGGCTCGCTGATCCTGGTCGGCTCCCCGGCCGGCCAGCGCGGCAACTTCGGCCAGACGAACTACGCCGCGGCCAAGGCCGGCATCGCGGCGATGGCCCGCACCTGGTCGATGGAGCTGGGCCGCGCGGGCATCACGGTCAACGCGATCGTGCCGGTCGCCGCCACCGCGATGACGGAGACCATCCCGGCCTTCGCCCCGTACATCGAGGCCATGAGGAACGGCGAGCCGCTCCCGGACTTCCTGCGCAAGGGGGAGGGCTTCGGCACCCCCGAGGACTGCGCGGCCCTCGTCCCGTTCCTCGCCTCCGGGGCCGCCCGGGGCGTCACCGGTCAGTGCGTCGGCATCGGCGGGGACAAGGTGGCACTCTGGTCGCACCCGCAGGAGATCAGGGCGGCCTACGCCGACGGCGGCTGGACCCCCGACAGTCTGGCCGACGCCTGGCCCACCTCGGTCGGTGCCGAGCTCCAGTCGGTCGGCATCCCGGCGCCGAAGTTCCCGGAGGCGTGATGGACCGCTCGATGAACGTCGGTGACCTGGTCGCGATCGACGTCCACACCCACGCCGAGGTGTCCTCCAAGGGCCACTCCTCCCTCGACGACGACCTGCACGACGCCTCCTCCGCCTACTTCAAGGTCGAGGGCAAGCGGAAGCCGACCCTGGAGGAGACCGCCGCGTACTACCGCGAGCGGAACATGGCAGCCGTGATCTTCACGGTGGACGCCGAGTCCGCGACCGGGACCCCGCCCGTCCCCAACGAGGAGGTCGCCGAGGCGGCCGCCGCCAACGCCGACGTCCTCATCCCCTTCGCCTCCGTCGACCCCTTCCGGGGGAAGGCGGGAGTGAGGCAGGCCCGCCGCCTGGTCGAGGAGTACGGGGTGAAGGGCTTCAAGTTCCACCCCAGCATCCAGGGCTTCTTCCCCAACGACCGCGCGGTGGCGTACGACCTGTACGAGGTGATCGAGGAGACGGGCGCGATCGCCCTCTTCCACACCGGCCAGACGGGCATCGGCGCCGGAGTCCCCGGCGGGGGCGGGATCAGGCTGAAGTACTCCAACCCGCTCCATGTCGACGACGTGGCGGCCGACTTCCCGCACCTGAAGATCATCCTGGCGCACCCGTCCTTCCCCTGGCAGGACGAGGCCCTCGCCGTCGCCACGCACAAGCCGGGCGTGCACATCGACCTGTCCGGCTGGTCGCCTAAGTACTTCCCGCCGCAGCTCGTGCAGTACGCGAACACGCTGCTGAAGGACAAGGTGCTCTTCGGCTCCGACTTCCCCGTCCTCACTCCCGACCGCTGGCTCGCCGACTTCGGCAAGCTGACGATCAAGGACGAGGTCCGGCCGAAGATCCTCAAGGAGAACGCGGCCCGCCTGCTCGGGCTGACGCGACCGCAAGGGGCGTGACATGCGCAACGAGGGACTGGGGTCATGGCCCGCACGCCGGGCCCGCAAGACCCCGCACCGCACCGCCCTGATCCACGGCGAGTCCGCCACCGACTACGGCACCCTCCACACCCGCACCACCCGACTGGCCCACGCCCTGCGCGCCCGGGGCGTGCGCCGCGGCGACCGCATCGCCTACCTCGGCCCGAACCACCCCTCCTACCTGGAGACGCTGTTCGCGGCCGGCACGCTCGGCGCGGTCTTCGTCCCGCTCAACATCCGCCTCGCCGGCCCCGAGATCGCCTACCAGCTCGCCGACTCCGGCGCACGGGCCCTCGTCTACGGCCCGTCCTACGCCGGTCTGGTCGCCGGCCTGCCCGGCAGCACGGACGTCCGCGTCTACCTGGAGGTGGGCGACGAGTACGAGGCGGCCGTAGCGGAGGCGCCCGCGGAGCCGGTCGACGAACCGGTCGGCGCCGACGACACCTGCATCATCATGTACACCTCGGGCACGACCGGCCGCCCCAAGGGCGCCATGCTCACCCACGGCAACCTCACCTGGAACGCGGTCAACGTCCTCGTCGACACCGACCTGATCGCCGACGAACGCGCCCTGGTCTCCGCCCCGCTGTTCCACACGGCGGGCCTGAACATGCTGACCCTGCCCGTGCTGCTCAAGGGCGGCACCTGTGTCCTGGTCGACGCCTTCGACCCGGACGCCACCTTCGACCTCGTCGAACGCCACCGCATCACCTTCATGTTCGGCGTGCCGACCATGTTCGACCAGGTGGCCCGCCACCCGCGCTGGCCGGAAGCGGACCTCTCCTCGCTGCGCATCCTCACCTGCGGCGGCTCCCCGGTCCCCACCCCGCTGATCGAGGCGTACCAGGAGCGCGGCCTGACCTTCCTCCAGGGCTACGGCATGACGGAGGCCGCTCCCGGCACGCTTTTCCTCGACGCCGAACACGCCGTCGCCAAGGCGGGGTCCGCGGGCGTACCGCACTTCTTCAGCGACGTCCGCGTGGTCCGGCCGGACCTGTCGCCGGTCGGCACCGGCGAGGTGGGCGAGGTCGTGGTGCGCGGCCCGCACGTCATGCCCGGCTACTGGGGGCTGCCCGAGGAGACGGCCGCCTCCTTCGCGGACGGCTGGTTCCGCAGCGGGGACGCCGCCCAGGTCGACGAGGACGGCTACGTCCACATCGTCGACCGCATCAAGGACATGATCATCTCGGGCGGCGAGAACATCTACCCCGCCGAGATCGAGGACCGGCTCCTCGCCCACCCCGACATCGCTGAGTGCGCGGTGATCGGGGTGCCGGACGACACCTGGGGCGAGGTGCCCCGCGCGGTCGTCGTGCCCCGCGAGGGCGCCGCCCTCGACCCCGACGAGGTGCTCGCCTCGCTCGCGGGCCGCCTCGCCAAGTACAAGATCCCGAAGTCGGTGGTCCTCGCGGACGAACTCCCGCGCACCGCCTCCGGAAAACTCCTCAAGTCCCGCGTCCGTACCCGCTACGGCACGAGTTAAGGATCCGCATGAGCATCACCGTCAACGGCCTGGGCGAACTCAAGAAGCTCGCCGGCAGCGACCTCGGCACCAGCGAGTGGATCGAGGTGACGCAGGAGCGCATCGACACCTTCGCCGACGCCACGGGCGACCACCAGTGGATCCACGTGGACCCCGAGCGCGCCAAGGAGGGCCCCTTCGGCGCCCCCATCGCGCACGGCTACCTCACGCTCTCCCTCTTCATCCCCCTGTTCACCGAGCTGCTCGACGTCCAGGGCGTGACGACGAAGGTCAACTACGGCCTCAACAAGGTGCGTTTCCCCGCACCGGTCAAGGCCGGCTCACGCATCCGGCTGACGGCGAAGCTCGCCGAGGCCGAGGACGTGCCGGGCGGGGTGCAGATCACCGTCGAGGGCGCCATCGAGATCGAGGGCGCTGCCAAGCCGGCCGCGGTGCTGCAGAGCCTGTCGCGGTTCTACGCCTGAGGCCGCGCGGGCACCAGGTCCAGAAGGCGTTCCGAGGCCTCGTGGGCGAGCGGGGTGAGCCGTTCGTGCACGGTCCGGAACGTCTTCTCGGCCTGCTCGGCCGGCCAGTCGTCCGGCAGGTGCCCGACGGGCAGCCGCGGGTCGCGCCGGACGATCCGCAGCCACTCCGTCTGCAGGCGCAGGCGCAGCACCAGGGCGTCACCGGCGTCCGGCAGGCCGTCCTCCCAGGGCTGCCAGCGCTCCACGAACGCCTGGTAGCGTCCGGCCAGGTCGGACAGCTCCCAGGTCTCCTCGATCATCTGGCCGATGTCCGTGCCGGTGTCCGCGTGCGCCCGGAACACCTTGACGTGGGCGGACAGACCGAGCTCGGCCACCAGGGCCGACACGTCGACCTCGCCGGGGGCGATCCACAGGCCGTTGAACAGCGGCCCGAAACCGCTCCAGGTCAGCCGGGAGCGCAGGTCGTGGCGGCGGCGCTGCCAGGACTCCGGCAGGGAGAAGCCGAGCAGCGTCCAGGTGCCGTCCCACTGCCGGTTGACGGCGCCCGTCTGCCAGATGCGCTGCTCGCCGTCGCGCAGCACCGCCTCCGAGCGTTCGGTCAGCCCGAAGTACATGCGCCGGCCCTCGCGCTGCCGGCGCAGCAGGTCACGGCCCGCCATGCGGCTCAGCGTGGAGCGCGTGGCCTGCTCGCCGATCCCGGCGCGGGCGAACACGTCGATGACGCTGCCCGAGTACACGCACACGTCACGCCCGAGCACCTGGTCGCCCAGGAACGTCAGCATCAGGGACTGGGGCCGCAGCGACTCTTCACCGGTCACGCGGCCCACCGTACCTCCGCCCGAGCGGTCTCCTCGATGGGGCCGTGAACTGCCGGTACCCGGAGGTCAGGAACCCGCGACGTCGACGATGTGCGAGGCGTCCGACCACTTCCCACGGTCAGGCGCACGGTGGCCCGCTCCCCGGGGCGCACCAGGGCCGTCAGGCCGAACTCGGCGGCCGGGTGCGCGTCCTCGGAGATCCCGACGGGCCGCCCGTCCACGTGCACCAGCAGCACGCTCCCGGCGGACCCGACCTGGAGGACGATCCGCCGCCCGGCCCACTCCGCCGGCCCGTCCACCGAACGCTCGTACACCCCGGTCGAGTTGGCCGCGGGCACGTCCGGCGGGAACTCGGCGAACGGCATACGGATGGGCACCTCCCCGGCCTCGGCGAGCTTCGCCGTCAGCCGCATGCGGGACCGGCGACCGGACCGGCGTAGGACGGGCCGTAGACGAGGGCCCGTGCGCCGGAGTCGGCGCCGGCACCCCCCGTGCCCCTTGGGGGCGCCACCCTCCGGGGGCGCGTCAACTGCCCTGCACCGCCTCGTCCGTGGCCCCCGCGATGAACCCGCGGGCGAAGATCGTGAAGACCACGGAGATCGTCAAAACTCTTCATTTCTGTGAGCGGAATCGTGCGCCGCTCGGTGGGATTGGTCAATACCCGAGCAGAAACAAACATGGTGATGATTGGAGATGACGAGTAATGTGCACCGCGTGCTGGCAGAACGACGACACCAACTCATCCTGCGGGCCCTGCGCGCCGGGGGGCCCGCGGCCGTGACCGACCTCTCCGGGCAGCTGGGGGTGAGTCCCGCCACCATCAGGCGTGACCTGGTCAAACTGGAAGAAGACGGACTGCTCACCCGTGTGCACGGCGGCGCCGTCGTGGAGGAGGGCGACCAGCCCTTCGCCGAGGTCGCCGAGGTGCGCGTCAACGAGAAGGACGCCATAGCCGCACGCGCCGCCGCGATGATCAAGGACGGCGAGTCGGTGCTGCTGGACATCGGTACGACGGCCTACCGGCTCGCCCGGCAACTGCACGGACGCCGGCTCACCGTGATCACCAGCAACCTGGTGGTCTACGAGGAACTCGCCGACGACGAGGGCATCGAGCTGGTCCTGCTCGGCGGCATGGTCCGCCGCGAGTACCGCTCCCTGGTCGGCTTCCTCACCGAGGACAACCTGCGCCAGCTGCACGCCGACTGGCTCTTCCTCGGCACCAGCGGGGTGCGGCCCGGCGGGCAGGTCATGGACACGACGGTCGTGGAGGTGCCGGTCAAGCGGGCCATGATCAAGGCCGGCGGGAAGGTGGTGCTGCTCGCCGACGCGGCGAAGTTCCCGGGGAACGGCATGGCGAAGGTCTGCGGCCCCGAGGAGCTGGACGCGGTGGTGACCAACGAGCCGGTCGACGCGGCGACGCGGGCCTCCTTCGAGGAGGCGGGCGTCGAGGTCGTCGTCGTGGGAAAGGTCCAAGCGTGAACCCATTGTCTGCCGGGGCGGGCGCACTCCCGGCCCGGGCGGCCCCGCCCTGCGGTGAACGGCGAGGTCGCACACCCTCGACACCGGCCGGGCCGGAACCGGCCCGGGGTCCTGAAGCGAGTTCAAGCAGGTGGCGCGTGCCCGGTTCACACGATGTGCCGCGCACAGCCTGCCGAATCGGAGGAACGCGGTGAAGCTGACGATTCTGGGCGGCGGAGGATTCCGCGTGCCGCTGGTGTACGGAGCGCTCCTCCAGGACCACGCCGAGGGCCGGGTGACCCGTGTCGTCCTGCACGACCTGGACGCCGGACGGCTGTCGGCGGTGACACGCGTCCTCGCCGAGCAGGCGGCCGGCGTCCCCGACGCGCCCCAGGTGAGCGCCACCACCGACCTCGACGAGGCCCTGCGCGGCGCCGACTTCGTGTTCTCCGCGATCCGCGTCGGCGGCCTGGAGGGACGCGCGAACGACGAACGCGTGGCCCTGGCCGAGGGCGTGCTGGGTCAGGAGACGGTCGGCGCGGGCGGCATCGCCTACGGCCTGCGCACGGTCCCGGTCGCCGTCGATATCGCGCAGCGGGTGGCCCGGCTCGCGCCCGACGCCTGGGTCATCAACTTCACCAACCCCGCCGGACTGGTCACCGAGGCCATGTCCCGCCACCTCGGCGACCGCGTCATCGGCATCTGCGACTCCCCGGTCGGCCTCGGCCGCCGCATCGCCCGGGTGCTCGGCGTGAAGAACCCCGGCGAGGCGTGGATCGACTACGTCGGCCTCAACCACCTCGGCTGGGTGCGCGGCCTGCGCGTCGCCGGACGGGACGAACTGCCGCGGCTGCTCGCCGACCCCGGCCTGCTCGGCTCGTTCGAGGAGGGCAAGCTCTTCGGCGCCGACTGGCTGCGCTCCCTCGGCGCGATCCCCAACGAATACCTGCACTACTACTACTTCAACCGCGAGGCCGTACGGGCCTACCAGCAGGCCGAGCGGACCCGCGGCGCCTTCCTGCACGCCCAGCAGGCCCGCTTCTACGCCGAGATGAAGAACCCCCACGCCCGCGCCCTCACGGTCTGGGACCGCACCCGCGCCGAGCGCGAGGCCACGTACATGGCCGAGAACCGCGAGACCGCCGGCGCCGGCGAACGCGACGAGGACGACCTGTCGGGCGGCTACGAGAAGGTGGCCCTCGCCCTGATGCGGGCCATCGCCCGGGACGAGCGCACCACCCTGATCCTCAACGTCCGCAACCGGCGCACGCTGTCGGTCCTGGACACCGAGGCCGTCATCGAGGTCCCCTGCCTCGTCGACGCCAACGGCGCCCACCCCGTCACCGTCGACCCGCTGCCGGACCACGCCACCGGACTGGTCTGCGCGGTCAAGGCGGTCGAGCGAGAGGTGCTGGCCGCCGCCGGCTCCGGCTCCCGCGCGACGGCCGTGAAGGCCTTCGCCCTGCATCCGCTCGTGGACTCCGTCAACGTGGCCCGCAGGCTGGTCGAGGGCTACACCGAGGTCCATCCCGGGTTGACGTACCTTAGGTGAACGCTACTCGGTAAGCGCTTTCCTCCACCGCTTCCCGTCTGCTCGCTCTTCCCGCTTCCTGGAGACAGCCCATGCATGACGAAAGCCGCCGCATCGAGGAGCGCGTGCAGCGCCTTCACGACCAGCGCATCAAGACCGCCGTCTACGCGGCCACCGTCCCCTTCGAGGTCGAGGCCTGGCAGGCCCCCGGGGAGCCGGTCCCGTTCCAGGAGGCCGCCGCCGCGTCCTACGAGCCGTTCACGATGGGCACCCCGTGGGGCCCGCCCTGGGGCACCACCTGGTTCCGCATGCGCGGACGGGTCCCCGAGGAATGGGCGGGCCGCCGCGTCGAGGCGGTCATCGACCTCGGCTTCGTCGGCGACTGGCCCGGCAACCAGGCCGAGGCCCTCGTCCACCTCACGGACGGCACCCCGCTGAAGGCCGTCAACCCGCTCAACCAGTACGTGGCGGTCGCCAACCCCGCCCGCGGCGGCGAGACGGTCGACTACCTGGTCGAGGCCGCCTCCAACCCGGACATCCTCGCGGACGACTTCTCGAGGCCCACGCCCCTCGGCGACAAGCTCACCGCGGGCGACAAGCCCCTCTACACCTTCCGCAGCGCCGACATCGCGATCCTCGACGAGGAGGTCTGGCACCTCGACCTCGACGTGCAGGTGCTGCGCGAGCTGATGCTGGAGCTCGGCGAGCACGACCCGCGCCGGCACGAGATCGCCCACGCCCTCGACCGCGCGATGGACCTGCTCGACCTGGACGACGTCTCCGGCTCGGCCGCCGCCGTCCGCGAGGCGCTGAAGCCGGCGCTGTCCAAGCCCGCGCACGCCAGCGCGCACACGATCTCCGGCGTCGGCCACGCCCACATCGACTCCGCCTGGCTCTGGCCCATCCGCGAGACCAAGCGCAAGACGTCCCGCACCTTCTCGAACGTCACCTCGCTCGCCGACGAGTACGACGACTTCATCTTCGCCTGCTCCCAGGCCCAGCAGTACGAATGGGTCCGCGACAACTACCCCAAGGTCTGGGCCCGCATCCAGGAGTCGGTCAAGAACGGCCAGTGGGCGCCGGTCGGTGGCATGTGGGTCGAGTCCGACGGCAACCTGCCCGGCGGCGAGGCCGTCGCCCGCCAGTTCATCCACGGCAAGCGGTTCTTCATGGACCACTTCGGCATCGAGACCAAGGGCGTCTGGCTGCCGGACTCCTTCGGCTACAACGCGGCCTACCCGCAGATCGCCAAGCTCGCCGGCAACGAATGGTTCCTCACCCAGAAGATCTCCTGGAACCAGACCAACAAGTTCCCCCACCACACCTTCTGGTGGGAGGGCATCGACGGCACCCGCATCTTCACCCACTTCCCGCCGGTCGACACCTACAACGCCCGCTTCAGCGGCGCGGAGATGTCCCGCGCGGTCCGCAACTACCAGGAGAAGGGTGGCGCCTCCCGCTCCCTGGCCCCCTTCGGCTGGGGCGACGGCGGCGGCGGCCCCACCCGCGAGATCATGGAACGGGCCCGCCGGCTGGCCGACCTGGAGGGCTCCGCGAAGGTCGTCGTCGAACACCCCGACGAGTTCTTCGACAAGGCCCGCGAGGAGTACCCGGACGCGCCCGTGTGGGTCGGCGAGCTCTATCTGGAGCTGCACCGCGCCACCTACACCTCCCAGGCCCGCACCAAGCAGGGCAACCGCCGCTCCGAGCACCTCCTGCGCGAGGCCGAACTCTGGGCGACCACGGCCGCGCTGCACGCGCCGGGCTACACCTACCCGTACGAGAAGCTGGACCGGCTGTGGAAGACGGTGCTGCTGCACCAGTTCCACGACATCCTGCCCGGCTCCTCCATCGCCTGGGTGCACCGCGAGGCCGAGGCCGAATACGCCCGGGTCGCACGGGAGCTGCACGCGCTGACCGCCGAGGCGGTCGCCGCCCTGGGCGCCGGCGACACCCGCGTCTTCAACACCAGCCCCTACGACCGTGCCGAGGTGGTCCGCACCGCCGACGGCACACCGGTGTACGTGGAAGTGCCCGCGAGCGGCTCCGCGCCCCTGGCCGCCACCGCGCCCCCGCGGCCGGTGACGGTGGACGGCCGGGTCCTCGACAACGGACTGGTCCGCGTGGAGGTCGCCGAGGACGGCACCCTGTCCTCCGTCCGCGACCTGCGCGCAGGCCGCGAGGTGCTCGCCGAGCCGGGCAACCTGCTCCGCCTCCACACCGACCTGCCCAACTACTGGGACGCCTGGGACATCGACAAGCACTACAAGAACCGCTACACGGACCTCCTGGACGCCTCGTCCGTCACGGTCGTCGAGCAGGACCCGCTGATCGGCGCCATCCGCGTCGAGCGGTCCTTCGGCAAGGGCTCCACGATCACCCAGACCATCACCGTCCGCGCCGGCAGCCCCCGCATCGACATCGAGACGGACATCGACTGGCACGAGACGGAGAAGATCCTCAAGGCGGCCTTCCCGGTCGACATCCGCGCCCCGCACTCCTCCGCCGAGATCCAGTTCGGCCACATCCAGCGCCCCACCCACACCAACACCAGCTGGGAGTCGGCCCGCTTCGAGGTCTCCGGCCACCGCTGGGTGCACCTCGCCGAGCCCGGCTACGGCGTCGCCGTCATCAACGACTCCACCTACGGCCACGACGTCTCCCGCACCGTCCGCGAGGACGGCGGCACCACGACCACCGTCCGCCTCAGCCTGGTCCGCGCCCCGCGCATCCCGGACCCCGAGGCCGACCAGGGCCGCCACCGCTTCACCTACGCGCTGCTGCCCGGCGCGAGCGTCGAGGACGCCGTCGCCGAGGGCTACTCCCTCAACCTCCCGCTCCGGGTGGCCGACGCGGCCGGCGCCCCCGAACCGGTCGTCACCGCCGAGGGCCAGGGCATCACCGTGGAGGCGGTCAAGCTCGCCGACGACGCCTCCGGCGATGTCGTCGTACGGCTCTACGAGTCCCGCGGCGGCCGGGCCACCGGCACCCTGCGCACCGGATTCCCGCTCGCCGGCGCCCGGATCACCGACCTGCTGGAACGCCCCCTGGAGGACGCGGAGATCACCGACGGCGCCGTCGCCGTCGCGCTGCGGCCCTTCCAGATCCTCACCCTGCGCCTGCGAAGGGCCTGACCGCATGGCCGTACAGCCGTGGTTCGAGGACGCCAAGCTCGGCGTCTTCGTCCATTGGGGCATCTACGCCGTCGACAGTGTCGAGGAGTCCTGGTCGTTCTACGACGTGGGTCGCCCGGCTTCCTGGGGCGCCGACCGTCCCGTGGGACCCGCGAGGCGATCGCCTCGCGGGTCCGAGGCCTCAGAGGGGCAGCGCCTGGGCCGCCGGCCCGACGGAGCCGGCGGTCTCCGGCGACGGGGGCGCCGGTACCGCCGGCAGCGGGTCCGTCGTCTCCGGCCGCTGCTGGGGCAGCGACACCGGCCGCAGCGGGCGCGGCCCCGACACCACCGTGTAGTCCTGGCCCAGGAACGGCGGCACCACCTCTCCCGGGTCCTCGCCGAGGGCCAGCTGCACGGCGGCCCAGGGGGCGTTGACACCGCACAGCGACAGCTGGTGCAGCCCGCCGGCCGGGCGGGTGTTGACGTCCATGAGGACGGGCCGGTCGCCGAACATCCGGAACTGGATGTTGGACAGGTAGTGCAGACCGAAGCCCTCCGCGATCCTTCGGGCCGGGTCCAGCCACTGCTCGTGCAGCGTGAAGCCCCGGCGGCGGCCGTTCTTGGTGCGGCCCACCGCCAGCCGGACCCGGTTGTCCGGGCCGGTCAGACAGTCCACCGACACCTCGGGCTGCTCCAGACGCGGCATCACCAGCCAGTCGACCGGCTCCTCGGCCTGCCGCAGCGCCTCCAGCACCAGGTCGAGCGGCACGTACGGGCTGGGGAACCCGCTCAGCTGCATCAGCGAGAAGGGCGTACGCGTGATCACCCGGAAGCCCACTCCGCCGGCCCCGGACGCCGGCTTGAAGCACGCCTTGTGCCCCTCGGACTCCAACTCCTCGACAGCCGCGACGAGTTCGTCCTCCGAGCGGACCCGGTACCACGGCGGAACCGGCACGCCGATCGCCTGGACCGCCTCGTAGGCGATCACCTTGTCCTGGAAGACGGCCACGGCCTCGGGCGGCGGCGCCAGCACCGCGGTGCCGGCCGCCTCGAACTCGGCGCGGTGCGCCACGATCGCCGACTGGTGCAGCCGGGGCACGAACACGTCGATGCCGCGCCGCGCGCACTGGTCCAGCGCGAACTCGACGTACCCGGCAGGGGACAGGTTCTCGGGCTCCAGCTCGGCGGTGTCGGCGGCGGCCAGCACCGGCGAGTCGGCGTCGCCGTGGGTGGCGTGGATCTCGACGGCCCGGTCGCTGGGATTTCTCCGCAGCTGATCCATGAAGAACACGTTCTCCGCGTACGTGCGGTTGAGCCAGACGCGTACGCGAGAGACCATGCAGGCCGCCTTTCACGGTTCGCGGGCAGGGCTGAGCAGCCCGTGCCCGGGCAGGAGAAGGGAGGGACACCAAACCGCCCCTGTGAAAGGGATTTCCGAGCGGTGGTGTTGGGCCAGATCATACGGCTTCGGCGAGCCCTGTCGTGCAACGCGCGTGTGAAGGAATTCTCCGCCCACCGCCCCCGGACCGCTCTTGCTCCCCGTCGCGCCGATGTGATCTCTTGGTGACGTCCGGGCGCGCGCGGAGGGGGCGAGAGGGTGACGTCGACGGCCGGTGGCGCCGCACAACTGCTGGCCATCAGCGATCTGCACATCGGCTACCCGGAGAACCGCGCCCTGGTCGAGGGCATGCGGCCCGGGACGGACGACGACTGGCTGCTCGTCGCCGGTGATGTCGCGGAGACCGTGGCGGACATCCGCTGGGCCCTCAAGACGCTCGCGGGCCGCTTCCGCAAGGTCGTCCGGGTGCCCGGAAACCACGAGCTGTGGACCCACCCGGGCGACGCCGTCACCCTGCGCGGCGTCGACCGCTACACGTACCTCGTCGAACTGTGCCGCGAACTCGGCGTGACGACACCCGAGGACCCCTACCCCGTCTGGGACGGCCCCGGCGGCCCGGTGGCCGTCGCCCCGCTGTTCCTGCTGTACGACTACTCGTTCCTGCCGGCCGGCTGCACCACCAAGGAGCAGGGCCTGGAATACGCGCAGGGCACCGGGATCGTGTGCACCGACGAGTACCTGCTGCACCCCGACCCGTACCCGAGCCGGGAGGCCTGGTGCCGGGCCCGGGTCGCCGAGACCGAGCGCAGACTCGCCGGACTCCCCGGCGACCTGCCGGTGATCCCCGTCAACCACTACCCGCTGCACCGGCATCCGATGGACGTGCTGTGGCACCCCGAGTTCGCCATGTGGTGCGGCACGGACCTGACCGACGACTGGCACCGCAGATTCCGTGTGCACACCATGGTCTACGGCCATCTGCACATCCCCCGCACCACCTTCCACGAGGGCGTGCCCTTCGAGGAGGTGTCGGTGGGCTATCCGCGCGAGTGGAGCAAGCGGGCCCGGCCGCCGGGACGGCTGCGGCGCATCCTGCCGGGGGAGGGCGACAAGCGGTGATCGAGGAACTGCTGCCGGACGCCGTGGTCGCCGTGGAGGCCTACGGCCACGAGGACGCGGGCACCTCGCTGTACCCCGAGGAGGCGGCGCTCGTGGCCCGGGCGGTCGCCAAGCGGCGCAGGGAGTTCGCCGCCGTGCGCTCCTGCGCCCGCAGGGCCATGGAGAAGCTGGGTGTGCCGCCGCAGCCGATCCTGCCCGGGGAGCGCGGCGCCCCCCGCTGGCCGGCCGGTCTGGCCGGCAGCATGACCCACTGCGACGGCTACTGCGCCGCGGCCCTGGTCCGCGCCGGCGACCTGGCCTCTCTCGGCATCGACGCCGAGGTCCACGAGCCGCTGCCCGAAGACGTCCTGCCGTCCGTGGCCCTGCCGGCCGAGGCGGACCGGCTGCGCGGGCTCGCGGCCGAACGCCCCGGCATCCACTGGGACCGGCTGCTGTTCAGCGCGAAGGAGTCCGTCTACAAGGCGTGGTTCCCCCTCACCGGGAAGTGGCTGGACTTCATGGAGGCCGACATCGAACTCACCGCCGACGGCACCTTCCGCGCGGCGCTGCTCGTCCCCGGCCCCCGGGTGGGCGGCCGCCGCCTCAGCCACTTCGACGGCCGTTGGACGGTGGGGCGGGGCCTGATCGCGACGGCGATCGCGCTGCCGCACGGCTGACCCCGCCACGCAATCCGGCCGGGGTCTGCCGCACAGCTACCCTGCCCCGCCAACCCTGCCAGGGAGCCCCGGGTCAGGGGCCGGGCTCCGGGCACCAGTTCTCCAGAAGGCGGAAGAAGGCCTCCTCGTTGCCGCTCAGCCCCGCGCGCTCCAGGGCCTGCTCCGCCTCGGCGAGCACCGCGGGCGGGACGAGCGGCGGGCTGCCCTCCAGGTCGAACGCGGCGCGGACGGTGTGCAGCAGCCGCAGATAGGCCTGGACGGCGGTGCGTTCACGATCGGTCAGAACGGCGGTGGGCATCGGTCGGCTCTCCCCGTGTCGGCGTCGTCGGTCCCGCGCCCTCGCGGCGCGCACGCCCCGCACAGCGGTGGCGCCCCTCCAGCTTGCCGCCCACCACTGACAATCCGGTCCCGCCGCCCCCTGGTTCGCCCGCTCGGCGGAGGCGGACCGCACCACGTTGCCGTGGCGGCGGCCCGTCAGCCCTGCGGTCCGCGGTACCCCAGCGACGCCTCGATCCGCCCCGCCAGGTGATCCCGCTGCACCGGCCCCCGCGACGACGAACGCGCGAGCCACGCCCGGCATTTGCTGGCGAGCAGCAGGCCGAAGCTCTCGGCCTCCATCTCGTCGTCGAGGTCGAAGCGGGTGCGCGCGGCGACCTTCAGCACCGTCGCCTCGAGGTCGGCGCCGTCGTGGAGCAGCCGGGCCGCCACGGCCGCGCCCTGGACGTGGTGGGAGCAGTGCCCGGCCTTCATGTGCCACAGCTCGTGGCCCAGGATCACCAACTGGTGGTCGGGAGCGGTGCGTTCCTCGATCACGACGAGGTCCTGGTCGGCCATGTCGAGCCAGAGCCCGCTGGCGGTCCCGGGCGGGAACGCGGCCGTACGGAAGAGGACGCGGCGGCCGCGTCGTCTGCTCATGCCGTCGCACAGGGCGGCGTACAACTCCTCCGGCCGGGCCGGCGCGGGGAGGGTCAGCTCCGCGACCAGCTCGCCGCACAGACGGCGCATTTCCTTACCGATGCCCACAGTTCTCCCCACGGTCACGACTCGGGCCGCTTGACGCTCTCCAGGAGCATGTCCAGCCACTCCGCGACCTTGTCGCGGTGCTGGTCGGTGGGCAGTTGCGCGGCCCGCCAGGCGATGCCGCGCACGCCGTGGTCCTGCAGCAGCCGCTCCAGCGGGTCGTCCGCCACCGCGGCCGCCTCCCGCTCGCGGTCGGCGAGCTTCTGCAGCAGCTCCTGCTCGGTGTGCTGGAGGGCGCTCAGGAGCGCCTCGGGGTCCTCGGCCGTCAGGAAGCCGGCGTGCACCCGGAAGAACCTCTGGAGGGCGTCGCAGTGCTCCATGGTCGGCCGCCGGTCGCCGTTGATGAGGGCGCCGGCCTGCTGGCGCGACATGCCCGCGCCGTCGGCGATCTCCTGCTGGGTGTACTTGCGGCCGTTGGGCTTGAGCCGGGTCCGGCGCAACAGGTCCAGGCGCTGGAGGAACCGGGCCTGCACATCGGGCTCGCCGGCCGGCCGGCCACAGAGCAGGGCCTTGACCACGGGTTCGGGGACCCCGGAGGCGACGGACAGCCGGCCGATGTCGAAGACCTCGGCGTGCGGCACGCCGAGCCGGTCGGCGAGCGCGCCGACACGGGAGACGACGGCCGTCAGCACGGCCGTCGGCGTGGCGCCCGGACCCTCGACGAAGCCACCCGTCACCGACAGATCTCCTACGTATCTCACAGGCTTCTCACAAGTGGATGCCGTGACCTACCCCGGCGTGAACTTCCCGGAGCGTAGCCCGTGCTTCGAACTCACATCCAGGTCTCGCCACAACTGTGGCCAATTTCAGCCGTCAACAGGCACGGAATGCCACGATAGTTGACACGCCTCAGCCCGGGGCAGCAGGATCGGGGCGCCGCGTCAAGGCCGCACAGGCAAGAGGGGTGACCTCCCGATGGCATATCAGGCAGGAGGGCAGCGGCCGGCACCGCGGCCCGTCCCCGAGACTCCCGGGACCCAGGCCTACCTGGAGGACTACGCCGGGCTTCTGGAGGGAGTCTCCTTTCCCTCCCTCGTCGTCGACCACTGCTGGGACGTGGTGCTGACCAACAGCGCCTTCCGGTCACTTTTCCGCGAGGTCGGCCCGCACCCGACGGCGATGCCGGGCGACAACTTCCTCCGGTTCGTGCTGTTCCACCCCGACGCTCCCGGCGTGCTCGGCGACCACGAGGCGAGCTGGTGCCTGCCGATGCTCGCCCACTTCGCCCGGACCGTGGAGGGCCACGGCCCCGACCACGGCCTGCAGGCCATCCGCCGCGACATCGCCCAGGACCCGATCATGGAGGCCGCCTACCGGCACGGCCTGCCGCACTGGATCCGGGCGGTCGGCGAGGACGCCGTCGAGCAGGACGGTGCCGTACGGCCGCTGCTGCACCCCGATCCGCGCCGGGGCGCCACCGAGTGCCGGATCGTCGTCGAGACGTCCAGGACGCTCGAGGAACTGGGCTGCGCCCGGGTCACGTTCGTCCTGCGCGAGGCCCGCCGCTCCGCGTTCCGGGAGCGCCGCCCGCGCCGCACGGCGACCGGGTCCCACCTGAGGGTCGTCCCCGCGGCCGACTGACCGCTCCCGCGCGTTCGCTCCCTCTCGGCCGCTCCCACGCGTTCACCCGCCCCTGTCCGCGCCCTTCCCAGGCTCTGTGGTGTGTGACATGGTACTGGCGTGAGCGAGTCGCTGACCTGCGATGTCGTGGTGGTCGGAGCCGGCGTGGTCGGCGCCGCCATCGCCCTGTACGCCGCTCGCGCCGGCCTGGACACCGTCGTGGTGGACCGGGGCCCGGTGGCCGGCGGTACGACCGGGGCGGGGGAGGGGAACCTCCTCGTCTCCGACAAGGAACCCGGACCGGAGCTCGAACTGGCCCTGCTGTCCGCCCGGCTCTGGGCCGGACTGGCCCGGGAGGGGCTGGGCGAAGCCGTCGAGTACGAGGCCAAGGGCGGTGTCGTCGTCGCCGGCACGGACCGGGCCCTGACCGCGCTGGAGAAGCTCGCCGCCGAGCAGCGCGCGGCCGGGGTCGAGGCCGTCCCGGTGCCGCCCGACCGCCTCACCGACCTGGAACCCTGTCTGGCCCCGGGCCTCGCGGGCGGTATGCACTACCCGCAGGACGCGCAGGTGATGCCCGCTCTCGCGGCGGCCCATCTGCTGCGCGCCTCGGGGGCCCGGGTGCGCACCGGCCGGGAGGTGACCGGGGTGTTGCGCGGCCCGGGCGGCGCGGTGTGCGGCGTGCGCACCGACCGGGGCGATCTGCACGCGCCCGCGGTCGTCAACGCGGCCGGCACCTGGGGCGGCGAGGTCGCGGCCCGTGCCGGAGTCCCGCTGCCGGTACGGCCCCGGCGGGGTTTCGTGCTGGTCACCGAACCGCTGCCGCCCCGCATCCGGCACAAGGTGTACGCCGCCGACTACGTGGCCGACGTCGCCAGCGACTCGGCGGCGCTGCAGACCTCCCCGGTGGTCGAGGGCACCCCCGCCGGGCCGGTCCTCATCGGCGCCAGCCGCGAACGGGTCGGCTTCGACCGGTCCCTGTCGCTCCCGGCGCTGCGCGCGCTGGCGGCCGGCGCGACCGCCCTCTTCCCGTTCCTCGCCGGGGTCCGGGCCATGCGGACGTACGCCGGCTTCCGGCCGTATCTGCCGGACCACCTGCCCGCGATCGGCCCCGACCCGCGGGTGCCCGGGCTCTTCCACGCCTGCGGGCACGAGGGCGCGGGCATCGGACTCGCCACCGGCACCGGGCATCTGATCGCCCAGGCGCTGACCGGGCGGACGCCCGACCTCGACCTCGGCCCGTTCCGGCCCGACCGCTTCACCGAGGAGGGCGAGTGAACCCACTGGAGCCGGCGGGGGCCGGGCCCGGCCCCGCCTTCACGGTCACGTTCGACGGGCGGCCGGTGGCGGCGCTGCCCGGGCAGACGGTCGCCGCCGTGCTGTGGTCGGCCGGGGTGACGTCGTGGCGTTCCACCCGGGGCCAGGGCCGTCCCCGGGGGGTGTTCTGCGGGATCGGCGTCTGCTTCGACTGCCTGGTCACCGTCAACGGCCGCCCCAACCAACGGGCCTGCCTGATACCGGTCCGGCCCGGGGACGAGATCGGCACGCAGGAGGGAACGGGGCACGGGGAGAGGGGCCTGCGGGGCGCCCCGGGGCGTGGGGACATGGGCGCTGAGGGGGACACGGGCCGCGGGGAGAGGGTCCGGCAGGGCGGCACGGGCCACCACGGGGATACGTGCACGCCGGGGGACTCGGGCCACGAGGAGATGGGCCCGAAGGGCGGCACAGGCCGCGAGGAAATGCGCACGCAGGGCGGCACGAACCCTGGAGAGATCGGCACGCAGGGCGGCACGGACCATGGGGAGATGCGCACGCAGGGCGGCGGCACCGGCAACGAGGAGGCGCGTGGTGGGGACTGACCTCGTCGTGATCGGCGCCGGGCCGGCCGGGCTCGCCGCCGCCCTGGCGGCCTTCGCGCGCGGCGTCCGGGTCACGCTCGTCGACGCCGCCGCGCGGACCGGCGGGCAGTTCTACCGGCAGCCCGACGCCGGACTCGGCGCCGGGCGGCCCGAGGCGCCGCACCACCAGGGGCGGACGTGGGAGCGGCTGCGGGACGGGCTCGCCGCCAGTGCCGTACGGGTCCTGACGGAACACCACGTGTGGTGCGTGGAGCGCACGCCGGACGGCTTCACCGTGCACGCCCTGCTCGGCCCGGAGCAGGAGGAGCCCGCCGAGGTGCACGCGCGTGCCGTGCTCCTGGCCACCGGCGGCTACGAACACGTGCTGCCCTTCCCCGGCTGGACCCTCCCGGGCGTCGTCACGGCCGGGGGAGCCCAGGCCATGCTCAAGGGCGGTCTCGTGGTGCCGGGGCGCCGAGCCGTGGTGGCCGGGTCCGGGCCGCTGCTGCTGCCTGTGGCGACCGGGCTCGCGGCGGCCGGCGTCGAGGTCGCCGCACTCGTCGAGTCCACCGGCCCGGGGCGCCTCGCCCGGCACGCCCCCGCCCTGGCCGGCAAGCTCCCCGAGGCCGCCGGACACGCTGCCGGGCTGCTGCGCCACCGCGTCCCGGTCCTCACCCGGCACACCGTCGTCCGCGCCCACGGCGACGACCGGCTGACCGGCGTCACCGTCGCCGCGCTCGACGCCGACGGGCGCGTCCGGCCCGGCACCGCACGGCACCTGTCCTGCGACACCCTCGCCGTCGGCCACGGCATGCTCCCGCACACCGACCTCGCCGAGAGCCTCGGCTGCCGGCTCGACGGGCTCACCGTGGCCGTCGACACCGAGCAGCGCACGGACGTGCCCGGCGTATGGGCGGCCGGCGAGGCCACCGGCATCGGCGGCGCCGCCCTGGCCCTCGCCGAGGGGCACATCGCCGGCTGCTCGGCCGCCGCCCGCCTGCGGGGCACCGCCCCCGAGCCGGCCCCCGCCGCCCTCAAGGCCCGCACGAAGCTCGGGCGATCTGCGGCCGCCCTGGAATCCGCCTGCGCGCCGCCCGCCCACTGGCCCGAGCACCTCACCGACGACACCGTGGTCTGCCGCTGCGAGGAGGTCACCGCGGGGTCCGTCCGCGAGGCCCTGGACCTCGGAGCGGGCGACGAACGCACCGTGAAACTGCTCACCCGGGCAGGGATGGGCTGGTGCCAGGGCCGGATGTGCGGCACCGCGATCGCCGCTCTCGCCGGCCGCGCACCCACTCCGGCCAAGCGCCCGTTCGCCCGGCCCGTGCCGCTCGGAGTCCTCGCCCGGCAACACCCCCAGGAGGGACCGTCATGACCCCACACCGCCCTTGGCGCGGCGTACTCGTCGCCACCGCGCTCCCGCTGAACGACGACCTCTCGGTGAACTACGACCGGTACGCCGAGCACTGCGCCTGGCTGGTCGCGAACGGCTGCGACGGCGTCGTGCCCAACGGCTCCCTCGGCGAGTACCAGGTGCTCACGCCCGAGGAGCGCGCCCGGGTCGTCGAGACGGCCGTCGCCGCGATCGGCGGGGAGCGCGTGATGCCCGGCGTCGCCGCGTACGGCTCCGCCGAGTCCCGGCGCTGGGCCGAGCAGGCCGGCGAGGCCGGCTGCCGGGCGGTGATGCTGCTGCCGCCGAACGCCTACCGCGCCGACGAGCGTTCCGTCCTCGCCCACTACGCCGAGGTCGCCCGGTCGGGCCTGCCGGTCGTCGCGTACAACAACCCGGTCGACACCAAGGTCGACCTCGTGCCCGAGCTGCTCGCCCGGTTGCACGGCGAAGGGCACATCCAGGGGGTGAAGGAGTTCTCGGGCGATGTCCGCAGGGCCTACCGGATCGCCGAACTGGCCCCGGAACTGGACCTGCTGGCCGGCGCGGACGACGTCCTGCTGGAGCTGGCCGTCGCGGGCGCCAAGGGCTGGGTGGCGGGCTACCCGAACGCGCTGCCCCGGGCCTCGGTGGAGCTGTACCGCGCGGCGGCCGACGGCGACCTCGACACCGCGCTGCCCCTGTACCGGCAGCTGCATCCGCTGCTGCGCTGGGACTCACAAGTGGAGTTCGTCCAGGCCATCAAGCTGTCCATGGACATCGCCGGCCGGCACGGCGGGCCCTGCCGTCCGCCCCGCGCGGCACTGCTGCCCGGGCAGGAGGCGGCGGTCCGCGCCGCCACGGAGAAGGCCGTCGCGGCCGGACTGGCCTAGACCGCACCGCACGAGGATCTGGGGACCGACATGCGCAGCAAACTCGTCCTGCACGCCGTCGACTCGCACACCGAGGGCATGCCGACCCGCGTGATCACCGGCGGCATCGGCACCATCCCCGGCGCCACCATGAACGAACGCCGGCTGTGGTTCCGTGAACACCGCGACGACGTCAAGCAGTTGCTGATGAACGAGCCACGCGGGCACTCCGCCATGAGCGGCGCGATCCTCCAGCCGCCGACCCGCCCCGACTGCGACTGGGGCGTCGTCTACATCGAGGTCTCCGGCTATCTGCCGATGTGCGGGCACGGCACCATCGGTGTGGCGACCGTGCTCGTCGAGACCGGCATGGTCGAGGTCGTCGAGCCGGTCACCACCATCCGGCTCGACACCCCGGCCGGCCCGGTCGTCGCCGAGGTGGCCGTCGAGGAGGGGGCGGCCAAGGCGGTCACCCTGCGCAACGTGCCCTCCTTCGCCGTCGGCCTCGACCGCAAGGCCACCCTCGCCGACGGCCGGACGGTGACGTACGACCTCGCCTTCGGCGGCAACTTCTACGCGATCCTGCCGCTGGAGCAGTTCGGCCTGCCCTTCGACCGCGAACGCAAGGACGACATCCTCGCGGCCGGCCTGTCCCTGATGGCGGCCGTGAACGCCGAGGGCCCGCCCGTCCACCCCGAAGACCCGTCCATCCACGGCCTCCACCACGTCTACCTGGCCGCCCCCGGCTCGGACGCCCGCCGCTCCCGGCACGCCATGGCCATCCACCCCGGCTGGTTCGACCGCTCGCCCTGCGGCACCGGCACCAGCGCCCGCATGGCCCAGCTGCACGCCCGGGGCGAACTCCCGCTGCACACCGAGTTCGTCAACGAGTCCTTCATCGGCACCCGGTTCACCGGCAGACTGCTCGGCACGACCGAGGTCGCCGGACGCCCGGCCGTGCTGCCCAGCTTCACTGGACGCGCCTGGATCACCGGCACCGCCCAATACCTGCTGGACCCCGAGGACCCGTTCCCCGCGGGCTTCGTCCTGTAGGCACCCGGTACGCGCACACGAGAGGAACCCCGACCGTCATGGCCCCCCGGCACACCCCCGCCCTGCCCGTGCTGGGCAGCAGGAAGCCCAGCCACCGGGAGCGGGTCGCGGACGCGCTGCGGGCCGCCCTGATCGCGGGTGAACTGCGGCCCGGCGAGGTCTACTCGGCCCCCGGCCTCGCCGCCCGCTTCGGCGTCTCCGCCACGCCGGTGCGCGAGGCCATGCTCGACCTGGCCAAGGAGGGCCTGGTCGACACCGTGCCCAACAAGGGCTTCCGCGTCACCGCCGTCTCCGGGCAACAGCTCGACGAGTACACCCACATCCGGGCGCTGATCGAGATCCCCACCACGGCGGAGCTGGCCCGCACCGCCGACCCGGTGGCCCTGGAGGCACTCCGCCCGGTCGCCCAGGAGATCGTCACCTCCGCCGCGTCCGGCGACCTCATCGCCTACGTCGAGGCCGACCTGCGCTTCCACCTCGGCCTGCTGGCCCTCGCCGGCAACGGCCATCTCGTCGACGTCGTACGCGACCTCCGACGCCGCTCGCGGCTCTACGGCCTGACGGCGCTGGTGGAACAAGGACGGCTGGAGGCGTCGGCCGAGGAGCACCTGGAGATCCTCGACGCGCTGCTCGCCGGGGACGAGGAGGCCGTACGGGCCGTGATGGCCCGGCACCTCGGGCATGTCCGGGGGCTGTGGGCTGGGCCCTGACCGCAGGACGCCGGGCTTGCCGTTGAAGTACACCGGGCTTTCCGCTGATCCTGGCCAAGATTTTGCGCAGATCTGCAAGCCACTTGCATACCTTGCGCTACTCTTGCGCGCATGACGCGACGACTTGCCGAGGTGGCGAAGAAGGTCGGGGTCAGCGAGGCCACGGTCAGCCGGGTGCTCAACGGCAAGCCGGGAGTCTCCGAACCGACCCGGCAGGCGGTGCTCTCCGCCCTGGACGTCCTCGGCTACGAGCGGCCCACGCAGCTGCGCGGTGAGCGGGCCCGGCTCGTCGGGCTGGTGCTGCCCGAGCTGCAGAACCCCATCTTCCCGGCGTTCGCCGAGGTCATCGGCGGCGCCCTCGCGCAGCTCGGACTGACACCGGTGCTGTGCACACAGACCCGGGGCGGCGTCTCCGAGGCGGACTATGTGACGCTGCTGCTCCAGCAGCAGGTCTCCGGCGTCGTCTTCGCCGGCGGTCTGTACGCGCAGGCCGACGCGCCCCACGACCACTACCGGCAGCTCGCCGAGCGCAACATCCCGGTCGTCCTGGTCAACGCGGCGATCGAGGACCTCGGTTTCCCGGCCGTCTCGTGCGACGACGCGGTGGCCGTGGAGCAGGCCTGGCGGCATCTGTCGTCCCTGGGGCACGAGCGGATCGGGCTGGTCCTGGGGCCCGCCGACCATGTCCCGTCGGCGCGCAAGCTGGCCGCCGTCCGGGCCGTCGGGCACGTCCCCGACAGTTACGTCGGCCGGGCCATGTTCTCCATCGAGGGGGGACACGCGGCCGCCGCCCGGCTCATCGACCGGGGCGTCACCGGCTTCATCTGCGCCAGTGACCCGCTCGCCCTGGGAGTCGTCCGGGCCGCCCGCCGCAAGGGACTCGACGTTCCGTCACGGATCTCCGTGGTGGGCTACGACGACTCCGCGCTGATGAACTGCACCGAACCCCCGCTCACCACCGTCCGCCAGCCCATCGAAGCCATGGGCAAGGCCGTGGTCGAGCTGCTGAACGCGCAGATCAGCGGCAGTTCGGTGGCGGCCGAAGAGCTGCTGTTCGAGCCCGAGTTGGTCGTACGGGGGTCGACGGCCCAGGCGCCCCGTCTCTGAGATCCACTCTCCTGTTCAACAATTGCAGATTCTGCGCGACATCTTGCGGTGCGATGTCGCCGGTGCTTGAGTGTGCGGCGCCCCCGCTCCTGTCCTGAGGCGTCCACACGCTCCTGCCCTAAGGGGTTCACCGATGAGAAGCACCGGGATCCGCCGTACCGTCGCCGCACTCGGCTTCAGCGCGCTCGCGCTCACCGCCTGCGGCGGGAACACCGACGACTCCGCGAGCGGCAAGACCCGCATCACGGTCAACTGCATGCCGCCCAAGAGCGCCAAGGTCGACCGTGGGTTCTTCGAGGAGGACGTCGCCGCCTTCGAGAAGCAGAACCCGGACATCGACGTCGTGGCGCACGACGCGTTCCCCTGCCAGGACCCGAAGACGTTCGACGCCAAACTCGCCGGCGGACAGATGGAGGACGTCTTCTACACGTACTTCACCGACGCCCGGCATGTCGTCGACATCAACCAGGCCGCCGATCTCACGCCGTACGTCAAGGAATTGAAGAGCTACGGCACGATCCAGCAGCAGCTGCGCGACATCTACACCGTCGACGGAAAGATCTACGGCATTCCGCGCACCGGATACTCGATGGGCCTGATCTACAACCGGGCCCTCTTCGAGAAGGCCGGACTCGACCCCGACCGGCCCCCGGCGACCTGGGCCGAAGTCCGCACCGCCGCACGGGAGATCGCAGACCTCGGCGGCGGCACCGTCGGATACGCCGACTACAGCGCCCAGAACCAGGGCGGCTGGCACTTCACCGCCGAGCTGTACTCCCAGGGCGGCGACGTCGTCAGCCCCGACGGCCAGAAGGCCACCGTCGACACCCCAGAGGGCCGGGCCGTCCTGCGGACCCTGCACGACATGCGCTGGACCGACGACTCGATGGGCAGCAAGCAGCTGCTCGTCATCAACGACGCCCAGCAGCTGATGGGTTCGGGCAAGCTCGGCATGTACCTCGCCGCTCCCGACAACATCCCGATCCTCGTCAAGGAGAAGGGCGCCGCCTACGAGGACATCGCCATCGCCCCGATGCCCGGCGGCCGGGCCACCCTGGTCGGCGGCGACGGCTACATGGTCAGCAAGAAGGCGAGCCCCGCCCAGATCCGCGCCGGCCTCAAGTGGCTCGACCACATGTTCCTCACCCCCGGCGACGGCTTCCTCGGCGACTACGCCCGCGCCAAGCGGCACGACGCCCCGGTCGGCCTGCCCGAGCCGCGTCTGTTCAGCGGCGCCGCCGACGCCAAGGACCAGCAGGTCAAGAAGGCCAACGCCAATGTCCCCGTGGGGAACTACCAGCCGTTCCTCGACGGCAACGCGCGCCTCGACATGAAGATCGAGCCACCCCACGCCCAGCAGATCTACTCCGTCCTCGACGGGGTCGTCTCCGCCGTCCTCACCAAGGAGGACGCCGACATCGACCGTCTGCTCAAGGACGCCTCGGGCAAGATCGACGGCATCCTGGCGCGAGGCTGAGCCCGGTGGAGAACACGCGGCCGAGCCAGAACCCGGGACCGAGCCCGATGACGACCCCGGGACCGAGCCCGAACTCGCGACCGAACCCGGTGACGACCCCGAGGCCGAAGCCCATGCAGCGTCCGGGCCCGAGCCCGACCTGGACCACCGGACACGGGGCCGCCGGACACGGGGCCTCCTCCGGACACCGGACCGCCCCGGCGTTCGAGGTCCGCCCGGAGCAGGCGCCGCCCCCGGCAGGGGACCGGAGGCGGCGCCGCCTCGCCGACCAGGGCCGTGCCTACGCCTTCCTCCTCGGCGGCCTGATCTGCTTCGCGCTGTTCTCCTGGTACCCGGCGATCCGCGCGGTCGTGATCGCCTTCCAGACGTACACGCCGGGCGCGGACCCCGAATGGGTCGGCACCGCCAACTTCACGCGTGTCGTCCAGGACCCCGAGTTCGCCGCCGCCTGGCGCAACACCCTCACCTTCACGCTCCTCGCGCTGCTGATCGGCTTCGCGATCCCGTTCCTCCTGGCCCTCGTCCTCAACGAACTCCGGCACGCCCGGGCCTTCTTCCGGATCGTCGTCTACCTCCCGGTGATGATCCCGCCGGTGGTCAGCGCCCTGCTGTGGAAGTGGTTCTACGACCCCGGAGCCGGCCTCGCCAACGAGGCGCTGCGGTTCCTGCACCTGCCGACCTCGAACTGGTCCAACGGCGCCGACACCGCGCTGGTCTCCCTCGTCATCGTCGCCACCTGGGCCACCATGGGCGGCACCGTCCTGATCTACCTGGCCGCCCTCCAGTCCATCCCGGGCGAGCTGTACGAGGCGGCCGAGCTGGACGGGGCGAGCCTGCTGCAACGCGTCCGGCACGTCACGATCCCGCAGACCAGGTTCGTCATCCTGATGCTGATGCTCCTTCAGATCATCGCCACCATGCAGGTGTTCACCGAACCGTTCGTCATCACCGGCGGCGGACCGGAGAACGCCACGGTGACCGTCCTCTACCTGATCTACAAGTACGCGTTCCTCTACAACGACTTCGGCGGAGCCTGCGCGCTGAGCGTGATGCTCCTGCTGCTGCTCGGCCTGTTCTCCGCCGGCTACCTCCGGCTCACCCGGACCGACGGGGAGACCGCATGAGCAGCACCCGTACCCTCCTCTCCCCGGCCGTCCTGGCCCGCCCGCGCGGCAGGGCCGTCTACTGGACCGTCTTCACCGGGGTCGTCCTGCTCTTCGCGCTCGCCTTCCTCTTCCCGGTCTACTGGATGGTGACGGGCGCGATGAAGTCCCCGGACGAGGTGGCCCGCACCCCGCCCACCCTGGTCCCCGAGGACTGGCACCTCGGCGGCTACACCGACGCCTGGGACCTCATGGAACTGCCGGCCCACCTGGGGAACACGCTCGTCCAGGCGTCCGGAGCCTGGCTGTGCCAGCTGGTGTTCTGCACGGCCGCCGCCTACGCCCTGTCCAGGCTGCGGCCGGCCTTCGGCGGGGTGATCCTCGGCGGCATCCTCGCCACGCTGATGGTCCCGGCCCAGGCGCTCGTCGTACCGAAGTACCTGACCGTCGCCGACCTCGGCCTGCTCAACGAACCCCTGGCCATCTGGCTGCCGGCCGTCGCCAACGCCTTCAACCTGTATCTGCTCAAGCGGTTCTTCGACCAGATGCCGCGCGATGTGCTGGAGGCCGCGGAGATCGACGGCGCCGGGAAGCTGCGCGTCCTGTGGTCGATCGTGCTGCCGATGTCCCGGCCCGTCCTCGGCGTCGTGTCGATCTTCGCGCTGGTCGCCGTGTGGCAGGACTTCCTGTGGCCGCTGATGGTCTTCTCCGACACCGGCAAGCAGCCCATCAGCGTGGCGCTCGTCCAGCTGTCGCAGAACATCCCGCTGACCGTGCTCATCGCCGCCATGGTGATCGCCAGCGTCCCCATGGTCGCCCTCTTCCTGGTCTTCCAGCGGCACATCATCGCCGGGATCAGCGCGGGCAGCACGAAGGGCTGACACCGGCCCCCGATCCGACGAAAGGTACCCACCGTGGGACAGCCCACCCCTGCCTCGCACCACGACGACTGGTGGCGCTCCGCCGTCATCTACCAGGTGTACGTCCGCAGCTTCGCCGACGGCGACGGCGACGGCACCGGCGACCTCGCGGGCGTCCGCGCCCGGCTGCCCTACCTCGCCGACCTCGGGGTCGACGCCCTGTGGTTCACGCCCTGGTACCTGTCCCCGATGAAGGACGGCGGCTACGACGTCGCCGACTACGGTGCGATCGACCCGGCGTTCGGCACCCTCGCCGAGGCCGAGAAGCTCATCGCCGAAGCCCTCCAGCTGGGCATCCGCACGATCGTCGACATCGTGCCGAACCACGTCTCCGACCAGCACCCCTGGTTCCGGTCGGCGCTGCGGGGCGGCCCGGAGCAGGAGCTTTTCCACTTCCGCGCCGGCCGCGGCGCCGGGGGCGAACTCCCGCCCAACGGCTGGCGCTCCCAGTTCGGCGGCCCCGCCTGGACCCGGCTGGCCGACGGCTCCTGGTATCTGCACCTGTTCGCCCCCGAACAGCCCGACCTCGACTGGTCCCACCCGGCGGTCCGCCGGGAGCACGAGGACATCCTGCGCTTCTGGCTGGAACGGGGCGTCGCCGGTGTCCGCATCGACTCCGCGGCCCTGCTGGTGAAGGACCCGCGGCTGCCGGACTTCCTGGAGGGCCGCGACCCGCACCCCTACGTCGACCGCGACGAACTGCACGACATCTACCGGTCCTGGCGGGCGATCGCCGACGAGTACGGGGCCGTCTTCGTCGGCGAGGTCTGGCTCCCCGACAGCGAACGCTTCGCCCGCTACCTCCGCCCCGACGAGCTGCACACCGCCTTCAACTTCTCCTTCATGACGTGCCCCTGGGACGCGGAGCGCTTGCGCCGGTCCGTCGACGAGACCCTCGCCGAGCACGCCCCGGTCGGCGCGCCCGCCACCTGGGTGCTGTGCAACCACGACGTCACCCGCACGGTCACCCGCTACGGCCGCACCGACACCGGCTTCGACTTCGCCACCAAGGCCTTCGGCACCCCCGCCGACCTCGCGCTCGGCACCCGCAGGGCCCGCGCCGCCGCCCTGCTGTCCCTGGCCCTGCCCGGCGCGGTCTACGTCTACCAGGGCGAGGAACTGGGCCTGCCCGAGGCCGAGATCCCCCTGGACCGCATCCAGGACCCGATGCACTTCCGCTCCGGCGGCACCGACCCCGGCCGGGACGGCTGCCGGGTGCCGCTGCCCTGGACGGCCGGGGCACCGCACGCCGGTTTCGGCGGGGAGCCGTGGCTGCCCCAGCCCGACGGCTGGCCGGCCTACGCCGCCGACCGGCAGGCCGCGGACCCGCACTCGATGCTCAGCCTCTACCGCGAGGCGATCCGGCTGCGCCCGGCCTTCGGTGACGGCCCCCTCACCTGGCTGCCCGCCCGGGACGGCGTTCTCGCCTTCCGCCGGGGAGCCGGAATCTGCCTGGTGAACCTCGGCGACACCCCCGCCGACCTGCCCGCGCCCTCCGAACTCCTCCTCACCAGCGGCCCGTTGCCCACGGACGGCCGGCTGCCGAAGGACACCGCGGTCTGGCTGCGCGCCTGACACCGCACCGCGCTGTCCCCACACCCCCACCCCGAAGGGATCAGCACATGCGCACCTTCAGAACTGTCAGGAGCATGCCAGCACTGGCGACGGCTGTCGCGATGGCCGCCGGAACCCTCGTCGCCCTCGCTCCCGCCCCGGCCCACGCCGCGGGCGCCGCCCTGCCCTTCACCTCGGTCGAGGCGGAATCGGCGACGAGCACCGGCACGAAGATCGGCCCGGACCACACCCAGGGCACCCTGGCGTCCGAGGCCTCCGGGCGCCGGGCCGTGCGCCTCGCCTCCGGGCAGCGCGTCGAATTCACGGTGCCCCGCGCCTCGAACGCCGTGACCGTCGCCTACAGCGTCCCCGACGGCCAGTCCGGCTCGCTCGACGTGTACGTCAACGGCCAGAAGCTCGCGAAGAGCCTCCCCGTCACCGCCAAGTACTCCTACGTCGACACCCCCTGGATCCCCGGCGCCAAGACCCACCACTTCTACGACAACGCCCGGCTGCCGCTCGGGCAGAACCTCCAGCCGGGCGACAAGGTCGCCCTTCAGGCCACGAACGTCCAGGTCACCGTGGACGTGGCCGACTTCGAGCAGGTGGCAGCGGCGGCAGGCAAACCCGCCGGAGCCGTCTCCGTCACCGACAAGGGCGCCGACCCCAGCGGGCAGGGCGACTCCACCCAGGCCTTCCGCGAGGCCATCGCCGCCGCACGCGGGGGAGTGGTGTGGATCCCGCCGGGCGAGTACCGCCTCACCTCGTCCCTCAACGGCGTCCAGGACGTCACCCTCCAGGGCGCCGGGCACTGGCACTCCGTCGTGCGCACCTCCCGCTTCATCGACCAGTCGAGTTCCTCCGGCAACGTCCACATCAAGGACTTCGCGGTGATCGGCGAAGTGACCGAGCGGGTCGACTCCAACCCCGACAACTTCGTCAACGGATCGCTCGGCCCGGGCAGTTCCGTCTCCGGCATGTGGCTCCAGCACCTCAAGGTCGGCCTCTGGCTGCTGGGCAACAACGACAACCTGGTCGTGGAGAACAACCGCTTCCTCGACGTGACCGCCGACGGCCTCAACCTCAACGGCAACGCCCGCGGGGTCCGCGTCCGGAACAACTTCCTGCGCAACCAGGGCGACGACGCCCTCGCGATGTGGTCCCTGTACGCCCCGGACACGAACAGCAGCTTCGAGAACAACACCATCACCCAGCCGAACCTCGCCAACGGCATCGCGATCTACGGCGGTACCGACATCACCGTCAAGAACAACCTGATCTCCGACACCAACGCCCTCGGCAGCGGCATCGCGATCTCCAACCAGAAGTTCCTCGACCCCTTCCACCCGCTCGCCGGCACCATCACCGTCGACGGCAACACCCTCGTCCGCACCGGCGCGATGAACCCCAACTGGAACCACCCCATGGGCGCGCTGCGGGTCGACTCCTACGACAGCGCCATCGAGGCCCAGGTGCGGATCACGAACACCACCGTCACCGACAGCCCCTACAGCGCCTTCGAGTTCGTGTCGGGCAGCGGCCGCGGTTTCGCCGCGAAGAACATCACCGTCGACGGAGCGACCGTGAGGGGCGCGGGCACGGTCGTGGTCCAGGCCGAGACGCCGGGCGCCGCCACCTTCCGCGACGTCACGGCGACCGGCGTCGGGGCCGCCGGTGTCTACAACTGCCCCTACCCGTCCGGCTCGGGCACCTTCACACTCACCGACGGCGGCGGCAACACGGGCTGGAACAGCACCTGGTCGGACTGCTCCACCTGGCCACAGCCCGGCCAGGGCAACCCGGACCCCGACCCGGGCCGCAACCTCGCCAAGGGCCGCCCGGCCACGGCCACCGGCTCGCAGGACGTCTACGCGCCGGGCAAGGCGGTCGACGGCGACCCCGACACGTACTGGGAGTCCGCCAACCACGCCTTCCCGCAGTCCCTCACCGTCGACCTCGGCGCCCGGGAGGCGGTCCGACGCCTGGTGCTGAAGCTGCCGCCGCAGGCCGCCTGGCAGGCCCGTACCCAGACGCTGTCCGTGCAGGGCAGCACCGACGGATCGGCCTGGTCGACCGTCGTCCCCGCCAAGGACCACCGCTTCGACCCGGCCACCGGAAACACGGTCACCGTCCCCCTGCCCGATGGCACGAACCTGCGCCATCTGCGGCTGCACGTGACCGCCAACACCGGCTGGCCGGCAGCCCAGTTCAGTGAGGTGGAGGCGTACCTGTCCTGACGCGCCGCACGCCCGGCCCCACGAGAGCGATCGCCGTCCCGGTGCCCGACGGTCCGGGCCCGGGGCGGCGCACCGGGCGACCTGTTCACAGATCCAGCACGAGCCGCTTCCCGCGGCAGCGGGACACACAGATCAGCATGGTCTCGCCGGCCGCGCGTTCGTCCTCCGTCAGCACCGAGTCACGGTGGTCCGGCTCGCCGTCGAGGACGTCGGTCTCGCACGTGCCGCAGGTGCCCTCGGTGCAGGAGTACAGCACCTCGACCCCGGCCTCGCGCACGGCGTCGAGCACCGACACGTCCGGGGCGACGGTGAGCGTCCTGCCGCTGCGCGCCAGCTCCACCTCGAACGCGGTGGCGTCGCCGCTCTCCTGCTCCTTCGGCCGGAACCGCTCGACGCGCAGCACCCCGGACGGGCACCGGGCCTCGACCGCGTCCAGCAGCGGCCCGGGGCCGCAGCAGTAGACGAGTGTGCCCTCGGGCACGTCGTCCAGCACGGAGGGCAGGTCCAGCAGGCCGGTCTCGTCCTCGGGCGCGATCGTCACCCGGTCGCCGAAGCGGCCCAGTTCCCCTCCGAAGGCCATGGAGCCGCGGGTGCGCCCGCCGTACAGCAGCGTCCACTCGGCGCCCGCCGCCTCGGCCGCCGCCAGCATCGGCAGGATCGGCGTGATGCCGATGCCGCCCGCCACGAACCGGTACCGGGCAGCGGGTTCCAGAGCGAAGTTGTTCCGGGGACCGCGCACCCGCACCTCGGCCCCCTCGCCCAACCGTTCGTGCACATGGACCGAACCGCCCCGCCCGGCGCTCTCGCGCAGCACCGCGATCCGCCAGGCCGACCGGTCCGCCGGATCGCCGCACAGCGAGTACTGCCGCTCCAGACCGGGCTCCAGCAGGGCGTCGACGTGGGCCCCCGGCTCCCAGGCCGGAAGCAGCTCGCCCAGCGGATGGCGCAGGGTCAGGGCGAGCACCCCCTCGGCCGCGAACTCCACCCTTTCGACGACGAGTTCGGCCTCGTACACACTCATGAGCTGTTTCCTCGCGGCTCGTCGACGGAGTGCCCCCGGGGATGGGCGAGCATCCACTCCCACATCTCGACCGGGTCCTGCGCGGTGTGCTCACGGCCGCAGTGGCAGGTGCCGTGCAGGGTGTCGGTGCCGGGCAGCCAGTCGATGCGGTAGACCTCGCCGGTCGGAGCGGTCACCGGATCTTCTCCACGGGCTTCTCGCCCTGCTCCACCAGCCGGGCCAGGATGCGGCGGGCGGCCAGACCACCGGTGTCGATGTTGATGCTCAGCTCCTGATAGCCGGTGCGTTCGGTACCGAGCGTCTTCTGCAGCAGGTTGAGCGCGGTGACGTCCTGCATCACGACCGTGTGGTTGTTGCCCCGCAGGAACTCGGTGACCTCGGTGTCGTCCGTCGCCCAGTCCCGGGACACCGCCCAGAAGTCGTACACCGTGCCGTCGCCGGACGGCGTGATCGCGTACGTGATCTCGGTGTGGAAGCCGTTCGGGTCGCTGCCGTCGGCCTCGGGCAGCACCCCGGACGGGGCGATGCGGCTGTGCAGCAGATACAGACAGGGGGCGTGGTACTCGATGTCCTGCCAGCGGGTGATCCGGCCCTCGATGCCGGTCGACCTGGCGTAGAACGGCGGGCATTCGGCGTCGTCCATGCGCCGGCTCACCCGGACGATCCCGGCGCCCTCGTCGACCTCGGTGGTGATCGGCGTCTCAGCGACCTCGGGGGTGCCGATGTAACCGCCGTGCAGATACGTCTCGTGGGACAGGTCCAGCAGGTTGTCGACGAGCAGCCCGTAGTCGCAGTCGATGGGCTCCATGCCGCGCACGGTGACCCAGCCGGGGGAGTCGAGGTGCCGTGCCCGGGGGATGGTCTGCGCGTCGGCGAGGGCCGGGTCGCCGATCCACACCCAGATCAGCGAGTCCTGCTCGACGACCGGGTAGGAGGCGATCCGGGCCGTGCGCGGCACCCGCTTCTGACCGGGCACGTACACGCAACGGCCGGACGTGTCGTACGTGAACCCGTGGTATCCGCACACGATCCGGTCCCCGTCCAGCCGCGTCGGCGCCTCGGACAGCGGGTAACGGCGGTGCACACACCGGTCGTGCAGCACGACCGGCGTTCCGTCCTCCTCGCTCCGGTACAGCACGAGCGTCTCACCGAGAATCGTCCGGCCGAGCAACTCCCGCCCCACCTCGTGACTGTAGGCGGCGACGTACCACTGGTTCCTGGCGAAGGCGGTCATGTGAGGCATGGGCGCTGGCTCCCGTCTGTGGTCGTGCCGTCATGGTCGGGGCGGGCCTCCGGACACCGCAACGGCCCTTCCGTCAGGCGGAAGAGCCTGTTTACAGTGTCAGCGGTTTCCGAATCAAAAAGTGAAATCGAAACGGAATTCCGGGGTTTATTGTCGCGAAGGATTGTCCTAGCCTGGATGCATGGAAAAGACAAGAACACAGTTCTACGTAGTGAAAACCGGCGACAATCTCACCAAGATCGCGCAGACGTTTCATGTGACAGTCGATCAGCTCATGGCATGGAATCCGCAAATCAAGGACCGCAACAAGATCTTCCCCGACCAGCGAATTCGTGTGTCCCCTCCGGAGGGAACGGGCGGTGATGTCGAGTACGAGCCCTTTCCAGGGGCAGACTTCTTCCAACCGTCAGTGACCAGTCCCGTCATCGAGGCCATGGGCTACCGTCTGATCGAGGAGGAGTGCTCGGTGTATTCCGGCGGCCCTGACTCGACGTGGAGTCCGGCGGATCAGAAGTCTTACGCGAACTGGCAGCGCAAGCTCGGATTCAGCGGCCCTGACGCCGACGGCATTCCGGGGCGAACGTCCTGGGACAAGCTCCATGTCCCGGCAGTTTACGCATGACCAGAACCGAAAGCCGGCCGGCCCGTAAGCGCAGCCGAATGTCTGGCCTGCGCAACGGGCCGCCGCGGTCCGCATGGCGCGCACGGGCCAGGGCCCGCATCGCCTATCTTGAAGCGGAGCTGGACCGCGAGAGCGGCAGACTTCCGCCGGGCGACCGGGCGGCGCTCATCGAGGGAATGCGAAGCCACCTGGAAAAGGCCCGCGCGGCCGCGGACGAGGATTTCGGATGGCGGAAGTTGTGGTCGGGATCGGCTGCCCGTGAGGGCGTGTGCTCGAACATCCGCAATGCCGAGGTTTTGCTGATCCAACTGGTGTCCGACGACGAGGCCGCGGGCCGCGTCAGCGAGGTCATGGCACTGGTCAAGGAACACCTGGACGCGGACGACCCACGGCGGGTCCGGCTCGCCCGGCGCCTGCGCCACATCATCTCCTGCGACGTCACCGCGAGCGACAGGGACCTCATGGCCCGGGCGCTCGACGCCGCGTACTGCAGCCTGGACGACGAGCTGGCCCGGGTGCGCAGTCTGCGCAACATCCTCTGGGCCGCGACGGTCCTCGTGCTGATCGGTGTGGTGAGCCTGGCCCTGTACGGGTGGTTCTCGCCCGGTTCGCTGAGCTTGTGCTTCTCACCCCAGGGTGCCTCCGGAGACAAAGTCACCGTCGTGTGCCCCACCTCCGAGCACTACAAACAGCCGGCCGACACCGACGCGAGCAAACTGGCCAGCGCGAAGGACATCCTCACCGTCGAGATCACCGGACTCGCCGGTGCCGCCCTCACCGTCATCGCGTCACTGCGCCGCATCCGCGGCACCGACTCCCCCTACATGCTGCCCCTGGCGTCGGCGGTGCTGAAGCTGCCCACCGGCGCCCTGTCGGCCTTCCTCGGACTGCTGCTGATCCGTGGTGCCTTCGTCCCTGGACTCAGCGACCTCGACAGCAGGGCGCAGGTCCTCGCCTGGGCCGCCGCCTTCGGCGCCGCACAGCACCTGGTGACGCGTCTCGTCGACGACCGTGCCCAGATGACGCTGTCGGAGGTCGGCCGGACCACCGACGCCGTGATCAACCCCGAGAGAGTCGCTGTCAGGGAAGGACTGCCGGCGTCCGCCACCGGGTCGCCCAACGGAGCGGGACCGCACGACGAGCCGCACGGGCACGACGGAAACGGTGAACCGGTTCCCGACGGCGGGCCACCTCACCGCCGCAGCGGTACATGAGCCGTCTCCGGAAGTCGCAGATACACCACCGACGACACCAGGCAGAGCCCCGCCACGTACCAGGGGAACAGCTCCGCATGCCCCAGCTCCTTGAAGAGGGTGCCGACGTAGGGGGCCGTGCCGCCGAAGAGGGCCACCGTCAGGGAGTACGGAAAGCCGATGCCCGCCGCGCGGACCCGCGGCGGGAAGATCTCCGCGTTCACGGCCGCGCTGATCGAGGTGAACCCCGTCAGCAGCACCATGCCCGCGCACTGCACGAGCAGCAGCACGGCGAACGAGTCGCGCAGGGTGTGCAGCAGCGGCACCGCGAGCAGCGCGAAGCCCAGGCCGAAGAAGAGCAGCAGCGGGCGGCGGCCGAAGCTGTCCGAGAGGAGGCCCCCGAGCGGCTGCAGCAGCGCGAAGAAGGCCAGTGAGATCGTGCCCGCCAGCAGCGCGTCCGACTTCTCGACGCCCGCGTTGAGTTCGGCGTACGTCGGCAGATACGACGTCCACGTGTAGTACGCGAGAGTGCCGCCCGCCGTGATGCCGCCGATGAGCAGCGACTCGCGCGGATGCCGGCGCAGCGCCTCGAACAGGCCCGGGCGCGGGGCCTGCCGCTGCTCGGCGCTGAGGGTCTCCTGCGCGCCCCGCCGGATCCAGAAGCCGACCAGGCTCAGCACGGCCCCGAGCACGAACGGCACCCGCCAGCCCCAGCCGTTCATCTGTCCGTCATCGAGCGTGTCCACCAGCAGCGTCGCGACGCCGGAGGCGACCAGCTGCCCCACGGTCGTGGACACGTACTGGAAGCTGGAGAACAGCCCGCGCCGGCCGGGGCCCGCCGACTCCACCAGGAAGGTCGTCGAGGCAGCGAACTCGCCGCCCACGGACAGCCCCTGGAGCAGCCGGGCGAGGACGAGGATCACCGGTGCCAGGACGCCCACGGAGGCGTAGGGCGGGGTGAGCCCGACCAGCAGGCTGCTGCCGCCCATGAGCAGGATCGTGACGGTGAGGGCGGCCCGCCGCCCGTGCCGGTCCGCGACGGCGCCCATCAGCAGCCCGCCCACCGGCCGCATGAAGAAGCCGACCGCGAACACCGCGAACGTGGACAGCAGCGGCACCAGTGAGTTGTCCGCGCCCTTCGGGAAGACCTGGGCAGCGATGTACGTGGCCAGAAACGTGTAGGCGTACCAGTCGTACCACTCGACCGCGTTGCCCACGGAGGCGGCGAGGAGCTGGCGAACGGGCCGTTTCGTCGGCGGCGAAGCCGTCTGCGTCTCTGTCACGCCCCTCACCCTCCCCTGACAACACCCCGGCGCACCCTCCGTACCGGCGACTTTCACATGAGTGTCACGCGCCCCTTCCTTGTCGTTTGGTGTCCCTGAAACACTCCTTCCGCGCAGATTCCGTCACGTTCAGGCCATCGCGTACCTCAGGATGAGAGGTCTGTCCTTCATGTCCGAAGTCAACCGGCGCCGCTTCCTCCAACTCGCGGGCGCCACCACGGCCTTCAGTGCGCTGTCCGCCAGCATCCAGCGCGCCGCCGCCCTTCCGGCGAACCACCGCACCGGGTCGATCGAGGACGTCGAGCACATCGTCGTCCTCATGCAGGAGAACCGTTCCTTCGATCACTACTTCGGCACCCTGAGAGGCGTCCGCGGCTTCGGCGACCCCCGCCCGGTCACCCTCGACAACGGCAAACCGGTCTGGCACCAGGAGAAGGACGGCAAGGAGATCCTGCCGTTCCACCCGGACGCCGACGACCTCGGTATGCAGTTCCTGGAGGGTCTGCCGCACTCCTGGCCCGACGGCCACCAGGCCTACCGCGGCGGCAAGTACGACCGGTGGGTGCCCGCCAAGGGCACCACGACCATGGCGTACCTGACCCGCGAGGACATCCCGTTCCACTACGCCCTCGCCGACTCCTTCACCATCTGCGACGCCTACCACTGCTCGTTCATCGGCTCCACCGATCCGAACCGCTACTACATGTGGTCGGGTCACACGGGCAACGACGGCACCGGCGGCGGCCCGGTCCTCGGCAACGACGAACTCGGCTACGGCTGGACGACCTACCCCGAGCGCCTGGAGCAGGCCGGCATCTCCTGGAAGATCTACCAGGACATCGGCGACGGCCTCGACGCGAAGGGCTCCTGGGGCTGGATCCAGGACGCCTACCGCGGCAACTACGGCGACAACTCGCTGCTGTACTTCACAAAGTACCGCGACGCCAAGCCCGGCGACCCCTGGTACGACAAGGCCCGCACCGGCACGGACGCCAAGGCCGGCGACGGCTACTTCGACGTACTGAAGGCGGACGTGAAGGCCGGCACGCTGCCCCAGATCTCCTGGATAGCCGCCCCCGAGGCCTTCTCCGAGCACTCCAACTGGCCGTCGAACTACGGCGCCTGGTACATCGCCCAGGTCCTGGACGCCCTCACCTCCAACCCGGAGGTCTGGTCGAAGACCGCCCTGTTCATCACCTACGACGAGAACGACGGCTTCTTCGACCACGTGGTGCCGCCGCTGCCGCCGAAGGACGCCTCCCGCGGCCTGTCCACCGTCGACGTCTCCCTCGACCTCTTCCCGGGCGACGGCAAGAACACGGCCGGCCCCTACGGACTCGGCCCCCGGGTCCCGATGCTGGTCGTCTCCCCGTGGAGCAAGGGCGGCTACGTCTGCTCCGAGACCCTCGACCACACCTCGATCCTGCGGTTCATGGAGCGCCGCTTCGGGGTGCGCGAGCCCCACATCTCGCCCTGGCGCCGGGCCGTCTGCGGTGACCTGACCGCCGCGTTCGACTTCTCCCGCAAGGACGCCCGCCCGGCCCCGCTGCCCGGCACCGACGGGTACGAGCCGCAGGACCGCGAACGTCACCCCGACTACAAGCCGGTCCCGCCCGCCGACCCCCGCATGCCCCGGCAGGAACGCGGCCTGCGCCGCTCCCGGCCGCTGAAGTACGCCCCGCGCGTGGATGCCGCGGTCGACGCGGCGGCCGGGAAACTCACCCTCACCTTCGCCTCCGGCGCGAAGGCCGGCGCCGCCTTCCACATCACCTCCGGCAACCGCGCCGACGGCCCCTGGATGTACACCACCGAGGCCGGCAAGACGCTCTCGGACACCTGGAACTCGGCGTACTCCGGGGGCTCCTACGACCTGACCGTGCACGGCCCCAACGGGTTCGTGCGGGTCTTCAAGGGCGCGAACAAGACGGCCGGCTGTGAGGTGACCGCCCGCCACGCCGGTGACGACATCGAGCTGACCTTCACCAACAAGGGCTCCGGCACGGCCCGTCTGAAGCTGGCCGACAGCTACGGGGGACGGCCCTCGACCGTCACCGTCCGCCCGGGGGCGACGGTGCGCCGGACCGTGGAACTCGCCGCCGGCCGCCGCTGGTACGACCTGACCGTCACCGCCGAGGGGGACGAGGCGTTCCTGCGGCGGTTCGCGGGGCACGTCGAGAACGGGCAGCCGGGGGTGAGCGACCCGGCGATCATCACCGCGTAGCGGGAGTGAGGTGCCCCGGATCGTGCGGCCGGGGCGCCAGCGCCGGTTCGGCCGTCGCCGAGCCCGGTTCCAGAGCCAGGACGGCGGCCACCGGATGGTCGTCGTCCACCGGGGCGGGCGCGGGTGCCGCCCGGCTGAGCAGTACCACGCCCCAGGACGCCAGAGACGCCCCGGCGAGTGCGAGCAGCGCACCCGCCGGGCCGCCCTGGAGGCGTTCGCCCAGCAGCGACAGGCCGATCACCGCGGCGGCCAGCGGGTTGGCCAGCGTCACCATCGCGAGCGGCCCGCCCAGGCCGCCCCGGTAGGCCGTCTGCGACAGCAGCAGCCCGCCGGCGGCGAAGGCCGCAACGAGCAGGGCCACGGCGACCACCTGGAAGCTCAGCACCGGACCGGACCGGTCCGTCGCGGCCACCGTCACCGTCTGCGTGAGCGCCGAGGCGACCCCGGAGGCCAGGCCCGACGCGGAGGCGTGCCGCAGCCCGGGGCGGGTGCCCGGCCGGGACAGCGCTGCGATGAGGGCCGAGGTGGCGCCCGCCACCGCCAGCGCCTCGGGCACGCTCAGCACGTCGTCCGGTTCCGGACCCGACGCCGTGACCAGGATCGCGCCCAGGCCGAGCAGCGTCAGTGCGGTGCCCTTCCACTCGACGGCGCTCACCCGCCGGCCCGCCAGCCGCGCCCCCATGGGCACCGCCGCGACCAGGGTGAGCGCGCCGAGCGGCTGCACGACGGTCAGCGGACCGTAGCGCAGGGCCACGACGTGCAGCAGTGCGGCCGACGCGTTCAGCCCGACCGACCACCACCAGGCGCCGCTGCCGAGCAGCCGCAGCGTGCCGGCGCCGGGGGAGCGGGACGCGAGCCGCTCCTGGGCGACCGCGGCGGCCGCGTAGGCGACGGCGGAGACGAGGGACAGGGCGACGGCGATCAGCACGGCGTTCATCGGCCCGCTCCCACGAGTGCCTGCTCGTCCCGCTGAGCCGGTACGAGGGTGCCGTGCGCCCGGCAGGCCGTGGCCGCCGTGCGGTGGGGCACGTCGATCACGGCGAGCGCGAGGCCGAGCAGGGCCGCCGCGACGATCGCGTCCAGCCAGTAGTGGTTCGCCGTACCGACGATCACCAGCAGCGTCACCAGCGGATGCGCCAGCCACAGCCACCGCCACCGCGAGCGGGTCGCGACGATGAGTCCGACGGCCACCATCAGCGCCCAGCCGAAGTGCAGCGACGGCATCGCAGCGAACTGGTTGGACAGGGAGTCGGTCGTGGGGTCGCCGTAGACCGAGGGCCCGTACATCCGTGCCGTGTCGACCAGGCCGGTCGCCGCCCGCATGCGCGGCGGGGCGAGCGGGAAGAGCAGGTGCAGCGCCAACGCCGCGGCGGTGACCGCGGCCAGCACCCGGCGGGCCCGGACGTAGTGGGCCGGGCGGCGCAGGTGGAGCCAGATCAGGAAGGCGGCGGTGGCAGGGAAGTGAACGGCCGCGTAGTAGGTGTTCGCGAGGTGCGCCAGGCCGTCGCCGTGCAGCAGCAGCAGCGACTGCACCGCCCCCTCGCCGGGCAGGTGGACCGCTCGCTCGAAGTCCCATACGCGGTGCGCGTTGCGGAAGGCCTCACCGGTATGGCCCGTGGCCAGCTGCCGGCCGAACTTGTAGACGAGGAAGAGCCCTGCGACGAGCAGGAGCTCCCGGACGAGCGGTGGCCGCGCTATCGCGTCGGACCCCGCCGGCGCAGGCTCGGTGCGGGCATTCATCCCCCGGCCCCTTCGGTGACGGTGGTGCTGTTATCGGTACGGGAGCGTACCGATACGCCAGTGTACCGATACGGCCGCGTACCGGTACACTGGCGTATCGATAGACGGAGAACACATCGCGAGCCGGAAATTTCCCGGCCGCCGACGAAAGCCAGGAGCACCGCCCATGACGTCGCAGGCTGCGGACCGGCCCGAGCCGGTCGGTGTCACGCGCCGCTCCAAGATCACGCCCGAGCGTGAGCAGGAGTTCTACGACGCCGTGCTGGAGCAACTCCGTGAGTGCGGCTACGACTCCGTCACCATGGAGGGGATCGCCGCCAGCACCCGGTGCAGCAAGTCCACGCTCTACCGCCAGTGGAAGACCAAGCCCCAGCTCGTGGCGGCGGCGCTGCGCTCGCACCGGCGGACGCGCTGCATCGACACCGGCTCGCTCGCGGACGACCTGCGCGAGGCGGCCCGGGCGGCCGGAGAGCTGTCGGGCCGGGACACCAAGCTCCTCCAGGCGCTCGTGCACGCGGCCCCTCAGGACCCGGAGTTGCTGCGCGCCCTGCGCGAGGCGCTGGTCGAGCCGGAGATCGCCGCGCTGAAGGAGATCATCCGGCGCGGGATCGAGCGGGGGGAGGTGCCCGCCGACCATCCGGCGCTGGAGTACATCCCCGCCCAGATGTTCGGCGTGGTGCGCATCCGGCCCGTGCTGGAGGGCACGTACGCGGACCCGGACTACCTGGTCCGCTTCGTGGAGGCCGCCGTGCTGCCGGCACTGGGCCTGACCTGAGACCCGGGCCGCCGTCCGCCGGATGACCGGACGGTGACCCGACCGCGCCGACCCGTGGGGACGGGGGCGGCGCGCACCCCCCGGCCGGGTGGGGTTCCCCTGTGAGCGGCGGGGGCGCCCCCCCCGGCCGACCGGTGTGTACGGGGCGCCCGCGCTCGCGGTCAGACGTCCTGGCCGTTGCCGCTGCCCGTCGACACCTTGATGCCCTTGGTCATGTCGTCGAGCACGGTCTCCTTCTGGTCCGCGTCGACGCCGAACCGCACGACCACCATCTGCTTGGCGTTGGCGGGGGAGGGGAACGCGAGCGACTCCACGATGCCGTCGGCGCCCTTGCTCGTGACGGCCTTCCAGCGCACGAAGTAGCCCTTCTGCCCGGCCACCGTCACGGCCTTGGAGTCCAGTACGTCGTGGGAGGTGATCCCGCCGTAGGACTTGCTGCCGTAGGACTCCTCGGCGTTCTTCGCGATGTCCGCCTTCGCGATCTCCTCGGCCGTGCCGCCCTTGGCGCCGAGCAGGAGGGCCGGGGCCGAGTAGGCGCCGCCCTTCGTACAGGTGGAGGCGGTGTCGCCGGGGCACTTGTAGGACTCGTCGGACGTCACCTGGGCGCCGGCGTTGGCCTGCTGGCCGTACCAGCCCTTCGGGATCGGCAAGCTGATCCCGCTGACGGCGTCGGTGACCGACCCGCTCCTGACCTTCGGCGGCTGAGACTGCTCGGGCTGCGGGCCCTGCCCACCGGAGCCGCCGCCGTCGCCGCCGGAACCCCCGGACCCGCCCGGCCCGCCGAACGGGCCGCCCTGGCCTCCGGGCGCGCCCGGCCCACCGGGCCCCTGCGAGGAGGGCGAGCCGCCACCGCCGCCGTCGTCGGCCAGCGCGTACACGCCCACGCCGATACTGGCGAGCACGACCACGGCCGCGCCGACGGCAGCACCCAAGCGAAGCCGCCGCCCCTTTCCGCCCTCGGACGCGGCGGGACAGGCGGGGTAGGCCGGATACCCGGCGGCCCCGGGATACGCACCACTGCCGGGCTGTCCCCCGTCTCCCGGATACACACCACTGCCGGGCTGTCCCCCGCCTCCTGGCTGCCCGGCGGCACCTGAAGAGGCGGCGGCCCCGAAGCCCCAGGCGCCCGCGGGCTGGCCGGCGCCACCGGGCTGCCCGGCCCCGCTCGACTGCCCCGCGAATCCCGGACTTTCGGCGGATTCCGGACCTCCGGCTGATCCTGGACCCCCGGACTCGGCCGCCGCCTGCCCGGTTCCATCCGCTTCGGCGGCATTCGGCCGTCCCGTTCCCGGTATCTCGCTCCCGGTCTGCTCACCGGCTCCTGGCGCTCTGGTCCCGGCTGGCGCTCCCGTTCCGGTCGGCTCGACGGCCGTCGGTCGGTCCGGCGGTGCCGTCGGAGTTCCGGCAGGGGGTGCCTGATCCGTCGGTGAGGGGGCGGCGGATGCCGGACCCGTCGGGGGACCCCAGGTCGCGGGCGGCTGCGCAGGGCGGATGCGGTCCGTCCAGGCCTTGCCGTCCCACCAGCGCTCGGTGGCGGGCCCGTCACTTGTCTGTCCGGGATCGGCGTACCACCCGGGAGGAGTCTCCTGCGTCATGCCCCCACCGTATGAGGCGTCGGTGAAAGAGGCATGAGAGGAGTCGGAACCGGCTATTCCAGGAGCAGCCGCGCCGGCTGTCGAGCTGCCCGTGGCGGAAGCCGCAGCCCGTCCCGGCCCGGGGTCACCGACCCCAGCACACTGGGATGCCGGGCCCCCGTGCTCGTCGGGTCCGTGCCCGGCAGGCCGTGCAGGGTCAAAAAGCCCAGCACCGCGAAGGCGTACGCCTCCTTGGCGTCCGACGGCAGACCCAGCTCGTCCGAGGTGCGCAGGGCCACGCCCCGCAGCAGATCCGCGAGCATCGCCATCAGCACCGGGTTGCGCGTCCCGCCGCCCGAGGCGATCACCTCCGTCGCACCCACCGACCCCACGGCGTCCGCCACGGTCCGGGCCGTGAGCATCGTGAGCGTCGCGACGACGTCCTCGGCCGGCAGCGTCCCGAACCCGGCCAGCGCGTCCCGCAGATGACCGAGGTGGAACAACTCCTTGCCCGTCGTCTTCGGCGCGGGCAGCGCGTAGTACGGCTCCTGGAGCAGCCGGTCCAGCAACGGCTCGTGCACCCGGCCCCGCGCGGCCAGCGCCCCGTCCGTGTCGTAGGCCAGCGTCCCGCCGCTGAACCCCCGGGCCGCCGCGTCGGTCAGCGCGCAGCCCGGACCGGTGTCGAAGGCCGTCCCGTCGGGCGCGGTGAGGTTGGCGATCCCGCCGATGTTGAGTGCGACGGGTCTGCCCGGCCGGCCGCGCAGCCACAGCAGATCGACCAGGCTGACCAGCGGTGCGCCCTGCCCGCCGGCGGCGATGTCACGCGGCCGGAAGTCGGCGACCACGGGCAGCCCGGTCGCCTCGGCGATCCACGCCGGCTGCCCCAGCTGGAGCGTGCCGTGCACCTCGGCGCCCGCGACCCAGTGGTAGACGGTCTGGCCGTGCGAGGCGACCAACTCAGCTCGTCCCTTGCACAGTTCGCGGTCGGCCCGGACCGCCGTCGCCGCGAAGGCCCGCCCGATCCCGGTGTCCAGCCGGCACACCTCGTCCAGCGTGGTGGTCCCCGGCGGCAGCGCGGCGGCCAGTGCGTCGCGCAGTTCTCCGTCGTACGGTTCGCTCACGCTGCCGAGCGGCTTCAGCACCAGGCTGTCGCCGACGAGGTCCAGCTCGGCCGCCGCCGCGTCGATCGCGTCGTACGACGTGCCCGACATGAGCCCGATCACCCGCATCCGATCACCTGCATCCGATCACCTGCATCCGACCACCTGCATCCGATCAACCAGCCCTCTCCACCTCCGCTTTCGGCAGCCCGGCCCGCCGCGCGGACGGCAGCGTCAGAAGCGCCGGCACGCTCACCGCGCACGCCGCGGCCGCATAGTACGCGGGGACGTCCACACTGCCCGTCCGCTCGATCGTCTCCGTGATGATGAGCCCGGCACACCCCGAGAACACCGCATTGGACAGCGCGTAGGCGAGCCCGAGACCCGTGTAGCGCACCCGGGTCGGGAACATCTCCGACAGCATCGCGGGCCCCGGCCCCGCCATCAGCCCCACCACCGCACCCGCACCGCACACCGCCGCACCCTTCACGGTGTTCGAAACGCCGGGCTCCTGCAGAAGGTTGAGCAGCGGCACCGCGAGGACCACCACCAGCACCGCCCCCGACACCATCACCGCCCGCCGCCCGAGCCGGTCGCTGAGCAGCCCCGCCGGCACGATCGTCGCCGCGAAACCGAGATTGGCCAGCACGGTCGCCACCAGCGCCTGCTGGAACGTCGCGCCCAGCGAGCTCTGCAGATACGACGGCAGCACGACGAGGAACGTGTACCCCGCCGCGGCCCAGCCCATGATCCGCCCGGCACCCAGAACGACCGCCCGGACCACCTCGCGCGGCGGAGGCGTCCGCTCGGACCGCTCCGCCACGAACGCCGGTGTCTCGTCCAGCCGCAGCCGCAGCCACAGCGCGCCCAGCCCCAGCGGCAACGTCAGCAGGAACGGCAGCCGCCAGCCCCACGCGCCCAGCTGCTCCGCCGTCAGCACCGTGGCGAGCAGCGCCGCCGCACCCGCGCCGCCCAGCAGTCCCAGCGCCACCGTGAACGACTGCCACGACCCGTACAGCCCACGCCGCCCCGGCGGTGCGAACTCCGTCATCACCGACACCGCCCCACCGAACTCCCCACCCGCCGACAGCCCTTGGACCACCCGCAGGAACGTCAGCAGCCAGGGCGCCAGGGCACCCGCCTGCGCGTACGTCGGCAGGGCACCGATCAGCGTCGTCGCCACCGTCATCAGCATGATCACCAGGACCAGCACCGGACGCCGCCCGACGCGGTCGCCGAGTCGGCCGAAGAGCGCCGCTCCGACGGGGCGGAAGAAGAACGCCAGCGCGAAGGACGCGTACGTCTTCACCAGGGCCTCGGCCTCGCTGCCGCCCTCCGGCGTGAAGAACCGCGCCGCGATGATCGTCGCGAAGTAGCCGTAGATGCCGAACTCGTACCACTCGATGAGATTGCCCACCGACCCCGCGACCAGCGCCCGGCGGCCGCTTCGTGTGTCCCGTTGTTGCTGAATGACCGTCACCTCCCGTGACTTTGCGCGTCGTTGACCCCAAGGCGGCTGGTGGCGGGCCCGTCGCGTCGCCGGGCCGCACCCGGTGTCACTCGTCACGGCAAGAGGTGCCCCGACCACCCTCCACTCAGGCAATCGGACGGCTACGCTCGACATCTGTACGTCGTTCGGGCGACTTGGGGAGGTAGCGGGATGACGGAGGTACGGCCCATGGCCGCCGCCTCGGCTTCCCTGTGGGAGCGCGACGAGGAGGTCGCCGCCGTCGCGCGGGCGGTCGACAGCCTGTGCACGGACCGGTCCTCGTCCGGCGCACTGCTGGTCTTCCGCGGCGAGGCAGGACTCGGCAAGACCGCGCTGCTGGCCGAAACCCGTCGCATCGCGGAGGCCCGCGGCTGCACGGTCTGGTCGGCGCGCGGCGGCGAGACCCTCAGGTCGGTCCCCTTCAACGTGGTAAGGCAGTTGCTGCAGCCGGCCCTGGTGTCGATGCTGCCGGAGGAGGCCCGCGAGTACCTCGGCGACTGGTACGACATCGCCGGCCCCGCCCTCGGCATAGCGGAGCCCGGCGACCGGCGGGCCGACCCGCAGGGCGTGTGCGACGGCCTGGTCGCGGCCGTGCGCCGGCTCGCGCGCCGGGACTGGCCGCTGGTGCTGCTGATCGACGACGCCCACTGGGCGGACCAGGAGACCCTGCACTGGCTCGCGGGGCTCGCCGAACGCCTGGACGAGATGTCCGTCCTGGTCGTCGTCGCCCGCCGCGCCGAGGAGATCTCCGGCCCGAGCGCCCGCCACCTCGACACCGTCGCCGCCGCGGCGGACGGCCCCGTCACGACCCTGAGCGCCCTCACCCCGGACGCCACGGCCGGGCTCACCCGCGCCACCCTGGGCCGGCACGCCGACGCCGCGTTCTGCCGCGAGGTCTGGGCCGTCACCGCCGGCAACCCCTACGAGACCGTCGAACTCCTCGCCAAGGTGCAGGACAGCGAGCTCGACCCGGTCGAGGCGCGGGCCGGCGAACTGCGCGAGCTGAACCGCTCGGCCCGCGGCGGCGGCCTCGTCGCCCGCCTGGAGGAACTCGGCATCGACGCCACCCGGTTCGCCTGGGCCGCCGCCATCCTCGGCACCGGCATCTCCGTCGGCCTGGTCGCCAAGCTCGCCACCCTGCGGCCGGACGACGCCCGCCGCTGCGCCGAACTGCTGCGCACCGCCCGCATCCTCACCGCGCCCGACCCCGCGAACGGCCGCAGCACCGACGGCGACCTGGAGTTCGTCCACCCGCTGATCGCGACCGCCGTCTACAACTCCATCCCCGACGCCCTGCGCACCGCCATGCACGGCATCGCCGCCCGGATCGTCGCCGACGAGGGGCACGGCGCCGCGGCCGCCGCCCGCCACCTCCTGGAGGTCCACCCGGACGACGACGAGGAACTCGTCGGGCAGTTGCGCGAGGCCGCCCGCGAACACCTCGCCGTGGGCGCACCCGACGCCGCCCGCCGCTGCCTGGAGCGCGCCCTGAGGGAACCGCCCCGGCCCGACTCCCACCCGCACGTGCTCTACGAACTCGCCGGGGCCACCTTCCTCACCGCGCCGGCCCGCACCATCGGCCATCTGCGGACCGCGCTCGGCATGCCCGGCCTCGACGGCGACCAGCGGGTGGACGCTGTCTTCCGGCTCTCCCAGGCGCTCCTGCACAACGACCAGCTGGAGGAGGCCGTCCGCACGGTCGAGGCGGAGGCCGCCCGGCTCCGGCCCGGACCCGCCCGGATGCGGCTCCAGGCCGCGCACTTCATGTGGGAGGGCCTGCACGCCGGAGAGGCCACCTCACCCGACCGCTCCCAGCGGCTCGCCGACCTCGCGAGCACCTGCACCGGCCGGGACAACTCCGAACGCGCCCTGCTCATCCTGCGCGGCTTCGACGCCCTCATGCACGGCGAGAGCGCCGAGGAGGTCGCCGAGCTGTGCGACCGGGCCCTCGTCAACGGCCGGCTGGCCCCCGGACTCGGCTGGACCGACACCGAGTGGGGCATCGAACTGCTGCTGATGCTGGCCAACGCCTACTGCTTCACCGACCGCCTCGACCGCGCCGAGACCCTCTACAACGAAGCGCTGCGCGCCTACGAGACGGCCGGCTGGAGCGGCGGCCACCTCGCCCTGGCCCACGCCTACGTCGGGATCGGCCACCGCAGGCGGGGCCGGCTGAGGGAGGCCGAGACGTCGCTGCGCGAGGCGCTGCGCCTCGCCGAGCGCGTCGGCCGCGGCCTGCCCCTGTACTGGTCGGCGACGTGCAGCCTGGTCGACACCCTGCTGGCCCGCGGCCATGTCGAGCAGGCCTGGGACGTCGCCGAACGGCACGGCTTCCGCCCGCCCTACCCGTCCACCATCGTGCTGCCGGACCCCCGCTCGGTGCGCGGGCGGCTGCTGCTGGCCGTCGGCCGGACCAAGGACGGCATCAACGAACTGGAGGCGGCGGAGAAGGCCGCGGCGGCCCGGGGTCACCACAACTCCGTGCTCGTCCCCTGGGCGGCCGACCTCGCCCGTGCCCTCAGCGCCGAGGACCCGGCCCGGGCCGCCCGGCTCGCCGTCGACGTCCGCCGCCAGGCGGAGCGCTTCGGCACGGACACGGCGATAGGGGAGGCTCTGCGCTGCGCCGCCGACCTGGAGACCGGTCAGCGCGCGGTCCGGCTCTACGCCCAGGCCGTCACCTACCTGGAGGCCTCGCCCTGCCAGTACGAGTACGCGGCGGCCCGCGTCGAGTTCGGCGTCGCCGCCCGCTCGGTGAGCGACCTCGAGCGCGGCCTGGACCTGGCGATCTCGTGCGGGGCCGACGGACTGGCGGAGCGGGCGCGGGCGGCGCTCACGTCCGGCGGGGGACCGGCGTAGTTCCGGAGCGCGGTCGTGCGCGCGATCACGCGCGCAGTCAGGAGGTGCCGTCCTCCTCCGCCAGCACCCGCTGGGCCGTCGCGAACGCCGAGTTCGCCGCCGGCACCCCGCAGTACACCGCCGTCTGGAGCAGCACCGCGCCGATCTCCTCCGGGGTGAGGCCGTTGCGGCGGGCCGCGCGGACGTGCATGGCCAGTTCGTCGTAGTGGCCGTGCGCGACCAGCGCGGTGAGCGTGATCATGCTGCGCTCGCGGCGCGACAGGGTCGGGTCCGTCCAGATCTCGCCCCAGGCGTAGCGCGAGATGAAGTCCTGGAAGCGCGCCGTTAACGGTGTCTGACGGGCCTGCGCCCGGTCCACGTGCGCGTCGCCGAGCACCTCCCGCCGTACCGCCATGCCCCGCGGAGCCCCCGGACCGAAGTGGGCGCGCAGGGCGGTCAGCACCGCCTCCGGGCACTGCGCGGGCGCCAGGTGAGAGGCGCCCGGAAGCTCCACCAGCGTCGCGCGCGGCACGGCGTCGGCGATCTCCCGAAGATGCGAAGGGGGCGTCGCCGGATCCTCCCGGCCCGCGACCAGCAGGGTCGGTACGGCGATCTGCGCGAGCCGGTCCCGCAGGTCGAACGCGGCGAGCGCGTCACAGCAGGCGGCGTACGCCTCCGGGTCGGCGTCCCGGTGGTCCCGGAGCAGGCGCGGCACGGTGAAGTCACCGGCGAACCAGCGCGCGTCGGCGTTCTCCGCCAGCCCGGCCAGCCCCTCCCGACGCACCAGCGCGGCCCGTTCCTCCCAGGGCCTGGAACCGTTGAAGTGCGCCGACGAACAGATCACGGCGAGCGACGACAGCCGCTGCGGATGGTGCACCGCGAGATGCAGCCCGACGGCCCCGCCCAGCGACACGCCCGCGTACGCGAACCGCTCGATGCCGAGCGAGTCGGCGAGCGCCAGCACCAGCCCGGCGAGGTCGCCGACCGTCGCGCCGGCTTCGATGAGACCGGCCGCCGAACCGCCGTGCCCCGGAAGGTCCCAGCGCACCACCCGGTGACTGATCGACAGCTCGGGCGCCACGGCGTCCCACAGGGCGTACGACGTGCCGAGCGAGGGGCCCAGCAGCAGCGCGGGAGCGGAGGCGGGCCCTTCGGCCTGGTGGTTCAGGAGTGTCAACGTCGCTCCAGAGCACGGTCGGTGAGGGCCCCGGCGGAGCCCGTGTAGTGGGTGGGATCGAGGTCGACGCCCGCCAGCTCCGGTGCCTGCGCGAGCGGTTGCGCCGTGGAGGCCAGCCGGGTGAGGAGCTCCTTGGCGCGGGCGCGGCCCAGCACCGGGGCCAGCTCGGCGGACAGCCGCTCGGAGACGATCAACCCGTGCGTGAGGTCCAGATGTGCGCGCATGGACTCGGGCCTGACCCGCAGTCCCTCCGCCAGTTCGGCGGCGTCCCGGGCGGCCCCGCCGACCAGCCGCAGCAGGTCGCGCAGCGGCTCCCACTCGGCGTGCCAGGCCCCGGCCGGGCGTTCGTCCTCGGCGGCCATGGACCCGTACAGCGTGGCCGCGAGCTGCGGTGCCCGCCGCGCGGCTGAGGCGATCAGCGTGGACCGTACGGGATTGGACTTGTGCGGCATGGCGGACGACCCGCCGCCACTGCCCTCGGCGACCTCGGCGATCTCGGTGCGCGACAGGGTCAGGACGTCCACGGCGAGTTTGCCGAGCGCGCCCGCTGTGAAGGCCAGGCACCCGGCGAGATCGCCGATCGGCGTCCGCAGGGTGTGCCAGGGCAGATCGGGTGCACGCAGGCCGAGTTCGCGGGCGTAGAGCTCCGGCAGCCCGGCCGGATCGCTCGCGCCGTACGCCCCGAAGGCCGCCAGCGTCCCCGCCGCACCGCCGAGTTGGGCCGGAAGCGACTCCCGTACGGCCCGCACCCGGTCCCGTGCGTCGAGCACCAGCGACCGCCATCCGGCCGCCTTCAGGCCGAACGTGGTCGGTACGGCGTGCTGGGTGAGGGTCCGCCCGGGCATCGCCGTGTCCCGGTGCTCGGCGGCCGGCCGGGCGAGGGCCTGTTCGGTGCGGCCGAGGTCGGCGAGGACCGGGTCGAGGGTCCGCGCGGCCACCAGCATCATCGCTGTGTCCATGATGTCCTGGCTGGTCGCGCCCCGGTGGACGTAGGGGCCGTGGGTGTCGCCCACGGCCTTCGTCAGATCGGCGACCAGGGGGATGACGGGGTTGCCGCCCGTGCGCGCCCGCTCGGCGAGGGACCGTACGTCGAAGGCACCGGCGTCCGCCGCTCCGGTCACCGCCGTGGCCGCCTCGGCCGGGGCGAGGCCCGCGGCGGCCTGGGCCCGGGTCAGCGCGGCCTCCGCGTCGAGCAGCGCCTGCAGGAACGCGTCGTCGCCGGTGGCGGAGGCGGCCGCGGAGCCGGACCACCCGGGGGCGAGCAGGCTTGTGTCGCCGGGGTGAGCTGTCACTGGAACTCCAGGAAGACCGTTTCGCCTTCGCCCTGAAGGCGGATGTCGAAACGGTACGTGCCGTCCCCCTCCTCCGCGGCGATCAGCGTGTCGCGGCGGGCGTCCTCCAGCCCGGACAGCAGCGGATCGGCGGCGAGCACCGCCGCGTCGCCCGGCAGATAGATCCGGGTGTACAGGTGCACGAGCAGCCCGCGTGCGAAGACGCACACGCTCAGGTACGGGGCGCTGCGCCCCCGGGCGCCGGGCCGCAGCGTCCGCGCGTACCAGTGGCCGTTCGCGTCGGTCTGGATGCGTCCCCAGCCGGTGAACTCCACGCCGTTGCGCCCGAGGAAGCCGCCCGAGGCCGGGTCGCGCCGCATCGAGCCGTCGGCGGCCGGCAGATTGCCCTCGGGGTCCGGCCCCCACAGTTCGATCAGGGCGTCCGGAAGCGGGGTGCCTTCGCCGTCGGTGACGTAGCCGTGCACGGTGACGGTGTCGGGGTGCCCGAGGGGTGCGATGTCCTCGCCGCCGCGGAAGGGCAGGGCGTGGCCGTAGAACGGGCCGACGGTGTGCGAGGGGGTGGGCAGCACGCTGTCCGGACGGCTGGTGTCGATCTTCGTCATGGCTGGTCAGCGCCCTTCTTCGATCCAGGTGGACTGCGGGCCGTCCAGCACGATGTCCCAGTGGTAGCCCATCGAGAACTCGGGCACCGACAGGCTGTGGTCGTACGTCGCGACCAGCCGCTGCCGGGCCGCGTCGTCCGTCACGGACTGGATGATCGGGTCGTAGGGGAACAGCGGGTCGCTCGGGAAGTACATCTGCGTCACGAGCCGCTGGGTGAACGCCGAGCCGAAGAGCGAGAAGTGGATGTGCGCCGGCCGCCAGGCGTTGACGTGCTGGCGCCAGGGGTACGGGCCCGGCTGGACGGTGGTGAAGCGGTAGTGGCCGTCGGCGTCGGTGAGGGTACGGCCCACGCCGGTGAAGTTGGGGTCCAGCGGGGCGTCGTGCTGCTCGCGCTGGTGGGCGTAGCGGCCCGCCGCGTTGGCCTGCCAGATCTCCACGAGCTGGCCGCGCACCGGCCGTCCGTCGCGGTCGAGCAGCCGCCCGGAGACGGTGATGCGCTCGCCGATCGGCTCGCCGTCGTGCTGCCGGGTGAGGTCGTTGTCGATCTCGGTGATGTCCCGTTCCCCGAACGCGGGGGAGGACAGCTCCACCAGTTCCGGGTCCTTGCTGACGTCGATGGTGACCGGCGGCTGCTTGGGGTGCCGGAGCAGCGAGGACCGGTAGGGCGCGTAGTCGCGCCGCGGCTGGTGCTCGACGGGGCCGCCGTCGGCGAGCCGCTTCTCGTACGCGGCGTGCTTGGCCGCGATCTCCTGGTCGATGTCGTACTGCGTGAGAGTCATGGGAGTCCCTGAGGTCCTTGAGTGTCGTGCCCCGTCAGGGGCGCGGAGCTGGATCGATATGCGGCTCCGCCGCGCGGGCGCGGCCGGCTACGCACGTCCGCAGCCGCATGCAGCGCTCAGCGCTCCAGAACGAGGGCGAGCCCCTGCCCCACCCCGATGCACAGCGTGGCCACGCCCACACCACTGCCACGCCGGGCCAGTTGATGAGCGACCGTGCCGGCCAGCCTGGCCCCGGACGCCCCCAGCGGATGCCCCAACGCGATCGCCCCGCCCTGCGGATTGAGGATCGCGGGATCGAGCTCGGGCCACTCGGCCACACATCCCAGCACCTGCGCCGCGAACGCCTCGTTCAGCTCCAGCACGGACAGATCGCCGAACCCCTTGCCCGCCTTGGCCAGCGCCCGGTTGACCGCCTCCACGGGCGCCAGCCCGAAGTAGTGCGGGTCGGTCGCGGAGACACCGGTGGCGGACACCCGGGCCAGCGGCTCGCGCCCCGTGGCCCTCAGCCCCTCCTCGTCGACGAGGAGCAACGCTGCCGCCCCGTCGTTGAGCGGCGAGGCGTTCCCCGCGGTCACCGTGCCGCCCTCCGTCCGGAACGACGGCTTCAGCCTGGCCATGGCCGCCAGGGAGGCGTCCGGGCGGACGCACTCGTCGGCGGCGAAGAGCACCGGATCGCCCTTGCGCTGCGGGACCGGCACGGATGCCAGCTCGCCGTCGAACAGACCCTCGGACCGAGCCCGGGCGGCCTTCTCATGGCTGCGCAGGGCGAACTCGTCCTGCTGCTCCCGGCCGATCTTGTGCTTGTCCGCGATGAGTTCGGCCGACTCGCCGAGCGGAATCGTCCACTGCGGCTCCATGCGCGGGTTGACCATGCGCCAGCCGAGGGTGGTGGAGTACAGCTCGGTGTGCCCGGCCGGGAAGGGCGTGCCGGACTTGGGCAGCACATACGGTGCCCGGGTCATCGACTCCACGCCGCCGGCCACGGCGATCGAGGCGTCCCCGACGGCGATGGCACGGGCGGCCTGGATCACGGCCTCCAGACCGGACGCGCACAGCCGGTTGACGGTCATGCCCGGCACCGAGGTGGGCAGCCCCGCCAGCAGGGCAGCCATGCGGCCGACGTTGCGGTTCTCCTCTCCGGCGCCGTTGGCGTTGCCGAAGTACACGTCCTCGATGCGCCCCGGGTCCAGGTCCGGGGTGCGGGCGAGCAGTTCGCGGATCGCGTGGGCGCCGAGGTCGTCCGGGCGGACCGAGGCGAGGCCGCCGTTGTAGCGGCCGATCGGCGTGCGGACCGCGTCGACGATGTAGACGTCCTTCACTTCAGGCCCTCCGGCACGGTCAGTTCGGCGGCGGTCCTGGCGACGATCTCGCCGGCGGTCACACCCGGCGCGGTCTCGACCAGGACGAGTCCGTCGTCGGTGACGTCGAGGACACCGAGGTCAGTGATGATCCGGTTCACGCACTCCTTGCCGGTCAGCGGCAGGGCGCACTCGGCGAGGATCTTCGGCGAGCCGTCCTTGGCGGTGTGCGTCATGACGACGACGACCGTGCGGGCGCCGTGCACCAGGTCCATCGCCCCGCCGATGCCGGTGATCAGCTTGCCGGGCACGGCCCAGTTGGCCAGGTCGCCCCGCTCGGACACCTGCATGGCACCGAGTACGGCGACGTCGATGTGCCCGCCCCGGATCATCGAGAACGACAGCGCCGAGTCGAAGAAGGACGCACCCGGCAGGACCGTCACCGTCTCCTTCCCGGCGTTGATCAGATCCGGGTCGACGGCGTCCTCGGTGGGGTAGGGGCCGGTGCCCAGGATGCCGTTCTCCGATTCGAGGACGACTTCGACGCCCTCGGGGAGGTAGTTGGGGATGAGCGTGGGCAGGCCGATGCCGAGGTTGACGTACTGGCCGTCCCTCAGCTCCCGCGCCGCCCGTGCCGCCATCTCCTCGCGCGTCCAGGCCATCAGGACCTCACCGTCCGCTGCTCGATCTTCTTGTCCGCCGCCTGCTCCGGAGTGAGTGCGAGCACCCGCTGCACGAAGATGCCCGGCAGGTGCACCGCGTCCGGGTCGATCTCGCCGGGCTCCACCAGCTCCTCCACCTCGGCGATCGTGACCCGCCCGGCCATCGCGGCCAGCGGGTTGAAGTTCCGGGAGGACTTGTTGAAGACCAGGTTGCCGTGCCGGTCGCCCTTCCAGGCCCGGACCAGGGCGACGTCGGTGCGGATGCCCCGCTCCAGCACGTACTCGGTGCCGTCGAACTCCCGGACCTCCTTGGGCGGTGAGGCGAGGGCGACCCCGCCCTCACCGTCGTAGCGCCAGGGCAGTCCGCCGTCGGCGACCTGGGTTCCGACGCCGGCCGGGGTGTAGAAGGCGGGGATCCCGGCGCCGCCGGCCCGCAGCCGCTCGGCCAGCGTGCCCTGCGGGATCAGCTCGACCTCCAGCTCCCCGGCCAGGTACTGCCGGGCGAACTCCTTGTTGGCGCCGATGTAGGAACCCGTGACCCGGGCGATCCGGCCGGCGGCCAGCAGCACCGCCAGGCCCGACTCCATCGCACCGCAGTTGTTGGAGACCACCGACAGCCCGGCCACGCCGCGCTCGTACAGCGCCTCGATCAGCACGTTCGGCACACCGCTCAGCCCGAATCCGCCCACCGCGAGCGACGCGCCGTCCGGCACGTCGGCCACCGCCTCCAGGGCTGTGGCGACCACCTTGTCCATCCGAGAAGCCCCATCTCTTCCGAGCGACCCGACCGAATTAATCAGGGCACTGAGTATTTCTGCAAGCCGTCCCTCACGCTGCCACTGGCGCGGGCGGGCGTCAAGACCTGGGTAAATACGGCGGCAATCCTTTGCGAAGGCGGCAGACAGCGCCCGGCGGGTTGAGTATTGTTCAGTGCACCGACGAAAACGACCGAGGGGTGCACATGGCGGCCGCGGACCTCACCACCCACCCCGGGCACCTGGCCCGGCGGCTCCAGCAGGCGCACTACCTGCTGTGGAACGCGATGGTCTCCGAGGAGATCACCTCGCCCCAGTTCGCCGTCCTCAACACCCTCGTCGCCGAGCCCGGCCTGGACCAGCGCACGGTGGGGGAGCGGGTGGGGCTCGACCGGTCCACCATCGCCGAGGTGATCAGCCGGCTGAGCCGGCGCGGACTGCTCGACAAGGTCCGCGATCCCCACGACGGGCGCCGCTCCCTGCTGCACCTCACGGACGAGGGAGCGCGCACGCATCGCAAGCTGACCGTGCGCACCGCCCGGATGAACCAGGTCTTCCTCGCCCCGCTGACCGCCGACGAGCGGACGGTCTTCTTCGACCTCATCCGGCGGGTCGCGGACGCCGCCGAGGGGCTCCGCAATCCGGAGGAGCCCCTGGTGGCGCCCCACTGACGGCCCCGCCCGGGTGGGCCGGGCGGAAGGCGACCGGTCAGGACCGGGCGGAAGGCGACCGGTCAGGGCCGGGCGGAATGCGACCGGTCAGGGCCGGGCGGAAGGGGAGTCGGTAAAGGCCGGGCGGAACGTGAGCCGGTCAGGCCGGGCGGAACGTGAGCCGGTCAGGCCGGGCGGAACGTGAGCCGGTCAGGCCGGGCGGAACGTGAGCCGGTCAGGCCGGGCGAAAGGCGGGTCCGTCAGGGCGTCTTGGCGAACACCACCCACACCTGGCCCTTCGCGAAGTTCACCGGCGCGCCGTCGCCGTTGGTGAACGTCGTGCCGTCCGCCGCCTTCTCCCGCTTCCAGTGCACGTCCCAGGCCCGCCCGTCGCGCAGCACCGTCGCCTTCCCCGAGCCGACCGTCTCGGTGTACGGCGTGTTGTTGCCGAGGAAGTCCCGGAAGGCGGACTCGCGCACCTTCACGTACTGCACGACGACCGTCGCGGCCGCCATCCGCTCACCGTCGGCCGTCGTCGCGGGCGTCCCGTCCATGCCGACCAGCCAGCGGTCGCGGGAGTCCGACCAGGTGAAGGTGAAACCGGACGCCGGGTAGCGCACCGTCCGGGACGCCGTGGCCGTACCGCCCGCGGGCGCCGGTCCATAGCGGAAGCCGGTGGTCAGGGCCGCTTCCCCAGGGGCCTCGGGCACGATCCGCTCGGGGCGCAGATAGAGGTTGTGCGGGGCGGGTCTGCCGGAGTCGCGGAAGAAGGCGTCGGCGGCGTTGCCCGGCGTCTGAGCCCGCAGCGGCGCCTTGTCGATCAGCGGCAGGAGCTTCTTCTGTGCGCCGGAGAAGGCCAGGGTGGGCCGGTCGAACTGGCGCAGCAGCTCCAGATCCGACTCGCGTGCGCTGCGCACCGGCCCGACGGTCTTCGGCAGCCGGGTCGCGTACACGGCCATCAGCCGGCTCAGCCCGCCCTCGACCTGCTCCGCGTAGACCACGTCCGCGGCGTCGACGCCCGTGTGCGGGCGGGCCGGGGTGGCGTTGTCGATCTTGACGACGAGCGGGCCGGGGCCCCTCGCCGACGGCGTTTCCCTCTGCCCCGATTCCTTCGGCGACCCCCGTCCGTCGTCGCCCGGGCCGCCGCCCCCGCTCGTGCAGCCCGCCGTCAGGGCGGCCGTCACCGTGGCGGCCAGCAGCGCCGCCGTCGTCGCGGCGCGCCGTCCGCGCGCCCCTCGTCCCATGCCCACCGTCGCCACCGCGCCTCATGTCATCGATCTGACTTGATTGTGCGCTTATCTGAACATTGATGGCCACAGACGACTGTTCTTGACGAGGAAGTGTCTCCGCCGCGTCCGTCGATCGGCGCAAGATTCAGCGCGGCGCGGTCCGGGTACCCGGACCGCGCCGTACGACCGACGCGCACGCTACGGAGGGAGCGCGAGGCGATGAGGGCAGTGACCTGGCAGGGCAAGCGGGACGTACGGGTGGAGAACGTGCCCGATCCGACCGTCCAGGAGCCGACGGACGCGGTCATCCGCATCACCTCCACCGGGTTGTGCGGATCCGACCTGCACTTGTACGAAGTGCTCACCCCGTTCATGACGCCCGGCGACATCCTCGGCCACGAACCCATGGGGATCGTCGAGGAGGTCGGCGCCGGTGTCCCGGACCTCCAGGTGGGGGACCGGGTCGTGGTGCCGTTCCAGATCGCCTGCGGCAACTGCTGGATGTGCCTCACCGGCCTGCCCACCCAGTGCGAGACCACCCAGGTGCACGGCGAGGGCATGGGCGCCGCCCTGTTCGGCTACACCCGCCTGTACGGCGCGGTGCCGGGCGCCCAGGCCGAGTACCTGCGCGTTCCCCAGGCGCAGTTCGGCCCGATCAAGGTCCCCGAGGGCCCGCCCGACGATCGGTTCGTCTACCTCTCCGACGTCCTGCCCACCGCCTGGCAGGCCGTCGCCTACGCCGACGTCCCGAAGGGCGGCAGTGTCGCCGTGCTCGGTCTCGGCCCCATAGGCGACATGGCCTGCCGCGTCGCCCAGGTGCAGGGCGCCGACCGGGTGTTCGGTGTGGACCTGGTCCCCGAGCGGCTGCGCCGGGCGAAGGCACGGGGCGTGGAGACGTTCGACCTGAGGTCCTTCGACAACGAGAAGGAACTCGTCGCCGCGATCCAGGACCGGACCGACGGCCGCGGCCCCGACGCCGTGATCGACGCCGTCGGCACCGAGGCCCACGGCAGCGCGGCCGCGCGCATGGTGCAGAACGCCGCTTCGATCCTGCCCCGCAAGATCGGCGCACCGATCGCCGAGCGCTTCAGCGTCGACCGTCTCGCCGCGCTCTACACCGCCATCGACCTGGTGCGCCGCGGCGGCACCATCTCGCTGTCCGGCGTCTACGGCGGCATGGCGGACCCGCTGCCGCTGCTCACGCTGTTCGACAAGCAGATCCAGATCCGGATGGGCCAGGCCAACGTCCGCCGCTGGAGCGACGACATCATCCCGTACCTGACCGACGAGGACCCCCTCGGCGTGGAGGACTTCGCCACCCACCGGGTGCCGCTCTCGGAGGCCCCGCACGCGTACGAGATGTTCCAGCGCAAGGATGACGGCGCGGTCAAGATCCTGATGCAGCCCTGACGGACGGCGCGGCCTAGACACCGAGGATCTCCGCCAGGTCGTAGCGGACCGGCTCCTCCAGTTGCGCGTACGTGCAGCTCTCGGGGGTCCGGTCCGGGCGCCAGCGGCGGAAGCGGGCCGTGTGCCGGAAGCGCTGCCCGTTCTCCATGTGGTCGTACGCCACCTCGGCCACCCGCTCCGGCCTGAGCGGCACCCACGACAGGTCCTTGCGGCCCGACCAGCGGCTCGGCGCCCCCGGCAGCCGGGCCTTCTCGTGCGCGGCCTCCTCTGCCCAGGCCGCCCACGGATGCTCCGACACGTCGTCCATCCGCAGCGGCTCCAGCTCCTGGACCAGCTCGGCGCGCCGCTTCATCGTGAAGGCGGCGGAGACACCCACGTGCTGGAGGGTCCCGCGGTCGTCGTACAGACCGAGCAGCAGTGAACCGACGACCGGGCCGCTCTTGTGCAGGCGGTACCCGGCGACCACGACGTCCGCCGTCCGCTCGTGCTTGATCTTGAACATGGCGCGTTCGTCCGGCCGGTAGCGCACGGTCAGCGGCTTGGCGATGACCCCGTCCAGTCCCGCCCCCTCGTACTCCTCGAACCACTGCCGCGCCACCTCGATGTCGGTGGTCGCCGGCGCCAGGTGCACCGGCGCCCGCACCCCGGACAGCGCCCCGGCCAGCCGCTCCCGCCGCTCGGTCAGCGGCGCGTTCATCAGCGACTCGTCCCCCAGCGCCAGCACATCGAACACGACGAGCGAGGCCGGGGTCCGCTCGGCCAGCATCCGCACCCGCGAGTCCGCGGGGTGGATCCGCTCCGTCAGCGCGTCGAAGTCCAGATGCCCCTCGCGCGCGATCACGATCTCCCCGTCCACCACGCACCGCTCGGGCAGCCGCTCCCGCACGGCCGTCACGAGCTCGGGAAAGTACCTGGTCAGAGGCTTCCCGGTGCGGCTCCCCAGCTCGACCTCGTCCCCGTCCCGGAACACGATCGCCCGAAACCCGTCCCACTTCGCCTCGTACTGCATACCCGCGGGGATCGCCGCCACCGACTTGGCGAGCATCGGCAGGACAGGGGGCATCACCGGCAGATCCATGGATCGACTCTACGAGTCGTCCATGGTGTCCGCCTGTTATGCGTGACGTCCGCAAAAGCCCATGTCACCTGCGGATTCGGCGCCGCATCGGAGTAGGTGCGTGAGACGAATGCCGCCCGGAGCAGGTCGAGCGGCTCGCCGATGCTCTCGCCGAGTCGGCCGACCAACTGCGCGCCCTCGGCCGTGAGCTCGCTGCGGTCCTCGCCAGAGGTGACCCAGTGCGCCGCGGCCCCGTGCGCCGCCCGACCGAGGTCGCCGCCCTGCGCGCCGCGGCCCGGTCCGCCCGGCCTCTTCCCCCTGTCCCTGCCCTGATGGCCGCGCTGCTCGTCGCGAACGACCCCCGTGACCGCGAGGGCGTGTGCTCCGGCCCGTCGACCACCTCGCCGACCTGGCGGCCGTCGTCGGCCGGGAGAACCGAGTCCGTCCAGCAGATCCTCGACTCACAGTTCGTCACAGAACAGCCACACAGGCTTCATGCAATCCACACGTGGCGCAATGATGGCTCCCCAGCACCAGAGTTCCAGGGGGGAACCATGCGCATCCGCACCATCGCGGCCGGACTCGCCGCCGCAGCACTCCTCACGCTCACCGCCTGCGAGGGCACGGAGGACACCGGCTCCAGCAAGCCGGCCACCACCGCCGAGGAGTCCAGCGACCAGACGAAGCAGGACACGGCCACTCCCGAGGTCAACACGGATACCCCCGCCGGCGAGGCCGGCGCCGACGAAGCAGAAGCGGAGACTGCGACGCTGCCCGACGTCGTCGGACAGGACCTCCAAGCCGCTCAGGACGAGGCGCAGGCCGCCGGGTTCTACGTCCTCGACGACCAGGACGCCAGTGGCCAGCAGCGACTGCAGGTCTTCGACCGCAACTGGACCGTGTGCAGCCAGGAGCCTGCTGCGGGTGAGCACCCCACGGACACTCCCGTGACGCTGTACGCGGTCAAGGACGGCGAGAGCTGCTGAACCCACCCCCAGACCGGCCCCGCCGCGTACCCCGTCGCGGCGGGCCCCGCTCCACCAGACCGCCCGCGTGCTCGGTACGGACCTCGCCGACGTCCACAGGTTGATCGAGTGAGGCCGCTTTGCTTCGCCCGGAGCCCCCGACAGAACTCCGGGCGCACGGCCAGTCCGGTCAGATGCACTCCAGGCGCTCGGCATCTACTCCTCAGGCGCACTGCTCGCCGCGAGTTCAATACCTCGCACGCGCGCCCGTAGCGGGCCGCACGGGGGGCTTCTCCGTGTTGCGCGCAATCCGCAGCCGACGCCCTCGGCCGGCAATCTGCCGCAATCCGAGAGCGCCACCGCACAACGACCGCGCATCCTGGACCTCCAACCACCGGGACACGGAGGCGACATGGCGCTCAGGTTCCTCGGCACCACCAGCGATGACGGTGACTGCCCCACCCTGTACGAGATCGAGGGCACGGACGAGGTCCTCGTGCAGGGGGACCGCGAGACCGACCCGCAGCACCTCGTGCAGCTGCGCGACGTGAAGCCATCCGAGACGTTCGTCCGCGTCCCCCGCAGCCTCCTGAGCCGGTACGCGCCCCGCAGCGTCACACCCGCCCTCCAGCCGTTCACCTCGATCTCGCACCTGTTCCGCGACTTCCGGCACACCGCCTTCCGGCTGGAGACCCGCCGCGGCTACGCCTCCGACCGCCAGTCCCCGCTCTGGCCGAAGTGGCAGGCAGGGGAAGACGTTGCCGCCGAGCCCGCCAACGCGTGGCGGCAGAACGTCCGCGCTCAGGTCGGGCAGGGCAAGAGGTTCGAGCGGGTGCGCCTGGTCGACGAGCCCTTGACCCAGGGGCAGCAGTTCCTCCTGGCTCGTGCGCCCAGCAACGTCGAGGCCGGCGAGGACATCCGCTACCTGCCCCGCAGCGAGGCCCACCCGCTACGGTTGCCCGACTACGACTTCTGGCTGTTCGACTCCAAGATCCTCGCCCGGTTCGCGTTCGACGAGAACGACACCACCCTCGGCGTCTACGTCACCGAGGAGCCCGCCGAGGTACTCGCCGCATGCCAGGCCCGCGACGCCGCCTGGCACCACGCGCTCCCCACAGCCGAGTTCGCGGAGCGGGTAGCTTCAACCGTGTGACCACCGACTTCCAGACCGCTCGCGAAGCCCTCGGCGCGCGCCTGCGGGAGCTGCGCACCGAGGCCGGTCTCGAAGGTAAGGACATCGCCGGCAAGCTGGGGTGGCAGACGTCGAAGGTCTCCCGCCTGCAGAACGGCAAGCAGACCCCGACCCGCGCCGATCTGACCGCCTGGGCGACCGCGGTCGGCCGCCCGGATGTCGAGCCGGAACTGCACGGCTTGCTCGCCGGCCTGGACATGAAGCAGCGGCACCGCTCGTGGCGTCGGCGACTCGCTGGCGGGCACCGCGGCCGGCAGGAGATCGCCGTCCGGCAAACCGAGAACACGACGCTGATCCGGGGCCTCGAGGTCTCCCGCATACCGGGCCTGTTCCAGACTCCCGAGTACGCGCGGGTCATCTTCGACAGCAACGCCGAGTTCCGCGGGATCCCGCCCACCACCGAGGCGGCCGTCGAGACACGCATGCGCCGTCAGGAAGCACTGTACGACCCCGCGAAGAGGTTCCGGTTCCTCGTCTGCGAAGCGGCCCTGTACCACCGATCGTGCCCAGTCGAGGTGATGGCCGAGCAACTCGACCGGCTCTACAACCTCGTCGGCCGGCGGCGCATCGAACTCGGCATCCTGCCCTTCGGAACCCAGCTGCGCCGCACCGCCCCGCACGCCTTCTGGATCTACGACCGGCGCCTCGTCATTGTCGAGACCATCAGCGAGGAACTGTGGCTGATCGGTGACGAGGACATCGAGCTGTACGAGCGGGCGTGGGACTGGCTTGGCGAGGCCGCCGAGTACGGGACGCCGGCGCGGCGCCTGATCGGCCGTGCGAGGGCCTCTCTGGACCTCACCTGAGCAACCGGACGCAAGCTTCCTGCCCGTGCGCGCAATCGCGCGCAATCGCCGCCCAGTGGTGCAATCGACCTCCGTAGCGTCGCGCTCATGGCCCTTCCGAGTACAGCGAAGCGTGAAGCCTCGAGGCCCTGGCGCCAATCCCGTCCGGCAGGGCGTGGCCGGGGGCTGAGGCTCCTCTCGTCGCGGGCATTCAGGCGCACGACCGGATCCCTTCCGAGAGCCGAGGGCCGGTCGTCGCCGATCCGACCCTGGACACCGCTTGGTGGCTCGTGCCGCTCGATGCCGCCGGACGTCAATACGGTCTCGGCCTGGACGCACAACACCGCCTGTAATCCGGGCCCGGTGAGGGCCGTTGTCGGGCTGCTGGCCCCCCTTACGCTGCACGGTCGTTGAACACCTGTAGTAACCCAGCGATCGGAGACCCATGGCAGGCATTGAGTTCGAAGCGAAGACCCTCGACGTCGACCCCGCGAAGATCGCGCAGCTCATCACCGAGGCCGGTGGTACCTGCACGAGCGGCACCCGGCTCATGCGGCGGTACGTCTACGACACCGTCCCGGCCGTCCCCGGCCGGTGGGTGCGGCTACGCGACACGGGATGCGACGTCACGCTGTGCGTGAAGCAGATCAGCACGGACGCCGTCGACGGCACCCACGAGACCGAGGTGACCGTCGACAGCTTCGAGGAAGCCGCCGCGCTGCTGCGCCTCACGGGCCTGACACCGCGCAGCTACCAGGAGAACCGGCGCACCTCGTACACGCTCGGCGCCGTCTGCCTGGAGGTCGACGAGTGGCCGCGCATCCCTCCCTACCTGGAGATCGAGGCCGACGACGCAGCGCAGGTGTGGGCGGCCGCCGCCGCACTGGGCATCGACCATGACCAGCTCACCTCGATCAACACCACCAAGGTCTACGACCTGTACGGCATTGACCTGGACTCCATCGCCGACCTGCGGTTCGAGTAGGCCGGCGCCCGCGACACCGGCCGGGGCACCGCGCCCCGACCGACCTGGAGAAGGGGGCACCATGCATGAGCTGAGCCATGTGCCGGTGGAAGTGACACCAGACCGCACCCTGCGCGTGAAAATCATCGACGCATGCGGTCTCGCCTGCTCGTTCTGCCACAACGAAGGAACACCCGTCGCCGCACTGGGCAGCACCGGACGCGTCTCCATCTACCTTCGCACCAACGGCGCCGACTTCCTGCCCGCCCGGATCGCCGCCGACCCGGACTTCGCCCTGGCCCTCGCGGCCGTGCGCGGCAGCCTCCCGACGAACGAGGTGCACTTCACCGGCGGCGAGCCGACACTGCACCCCGACCTGCCCGGCCTGATCGGCATCGCACGGCGCCTCGGGCTCACCGTCGGGCTCACCTCGAACGGCGAGAACGGCGCGGCGGTCCTGCCCGCCGCCGCGGCCGCCGGCCTCGACCGCATCAACCTGTCCGTGTTCGGCACCACCCCGGCCGAGCTCGCCGCCGTACAGGCCCCGCGCCTCGCCTCACCGAAGCTCGCCGAGCGCAAGCTGGCCGCCCTCGAGGCGACGATCGAGACCGCGACCGCGCACGGCATCAAGGTCTCCGCCAACATCGTGATCCCCGACCGCGGGCACGTCGACCGGGTGCTCCGCATCATCGAGCAGCACGGCCGCTCCGTCGTGGTCCGGATGCTCGTGTCGCTGGAGGACGGAGGCGCCTCCCTGGCCGCCGTGCAGGCCGTCGTCAGCCACCTGGGCGCCGTCCCGGTCCGCCGCCTCATCACGGCCGGGGCATCGGATCAGCGGGTGCGGTACCGCTTGCCGGACGGGCGCACGCTGTACGCGAAGAGCATCCGGCCCGTGCGCCTCCCCGAGACCTGCACGGACTGCCGGTTCAACAACCCGGACGACTGCCAGGAGGGGTACTACGGGGTCCGGCTGTACCGTGCCGCGGACGGCCCGTTCATGGTCGGCGTGTGCATCCAGCGCATGGACCTGTGCGTGCCGCTCGGCGAGTTCGTGATGAGCCGGCGTTGCCGGGAGGTGGCGGCCTTCCGCGACGACGAAGCGGCACGGCTGACCCGTCTGCACGCCAGGCCGGCAGCGACCCGTGGACGCCGATGATGGGCCAGGTAGAGGAATGCACCGGGCTTGGCTGACAGGAGCAGAGCGCAAGCTGTGCGTGTTGAGGGAGGCAAGACGCCGTCTGAACTGCGGTTATACGGTTCTCTGCAGATCCACTGATCGATTCTGCTCCGACGCGCCCCGAAGCGCCCGATATGCGAGGTGTGCGGGGTGCGCCTACCGTGGCGGCATGGGTGACGCGGTGGAACTGGAGGTGGCCGGCCGGACCGTGCGGCTGTCCAGCCCGGACAAGGTGTTCTTCCCGGAGCGCGGCTTCACCAAGCTGGACCTGGCCCGCTACTACATCGCCGTCGGCCCCGGCATCCTGCGCGCCCTGCGCGACCGGCCCACCACCCTGGAGCGCTACCCGGAAGGCGTGAACGGCGAGAACTTCTTCCAGAAGCGGGCGCCGAAGAACATGCCCGACTGGATCCCCACCGCGCACATCACCTTTCCCAGCGGCCGCAGCGCCGACGAGATGTGCCCCACCGAGGCCGGAGCGGTGGTGTGGGCCGCCCAGTTCGGCACCCTCACCTTCCACCCCTGGCCGGTCCGCCGCGACGACGTCGACCACCCGGACGAACTCCGTATCGACCTGGACCCGCAGCCCGGCACCGACTACGACGACGCCGCCCGCGCCGCCTACGAACTGCGGTCGGTGCTCGACGAGTTCGGCGGGCTGCGCGGTTTCCCCAAGACGTCCGGCGGCCGGGGCCTGCATGTCTTCGTGCCCATCGAACCGCGCTGGACGTTCACCCAGGTCCGCCGGGCCGCCATCGCCGTCGGCCGGGAGATGGAACGGCGGATGCCGGATCAGGTCACCATCAAGTGGTGGAAGGAGGAGCGGGGCGAGCGCATCTTCATCGACTACAACCAGACGGCCCGCGACCGCACGATCGCCTCCGCCTACTCCGTACGCCCCCGCCCGCACGCCCCGGTCTCCGGGCCCCTGCGCTGGGACGAGGTGGGGGTCGCGCACCCCCAGGACTTCGACCTCGCGACCATGCCCGCGCGCTTCGCCGAACTCGGCGACGTGCACGCGGACATGGACGACGAGCGCTATTCCCTCGAGGCCCTGCTCGACCTCGCCCGCCGCGACGAACACGACCACGGACTGGGCGACCTGCCGTACCCGCCCGAGTATCCGAAGATGCCGGGAGAACCGAGGCGCGTACAGCCGAGCAGGGCCCGCAAGGAGAAGGAGCCTCCTACAGCTCCTTGATCCGGATGTCCCGGTACGAGACCACATCCGTCGTGCCGTGCACCTGGAGCCCGATGTAGCCGGAGGCGAAGCGCCGCCCGTCCGTGCCCGGGTCGTCCGAGCGGGGCGGGCTGAACTCCTGGCCGCCGGTGTTGTCGAACTCGTTGATCAGCACGCCGTTGCGGAAGACCGAGTAGTGCTGGCCCTCCACCCGGATCTCGTAGTCGTTCCAGGTGCCCTTCTGCGTCACGCCGGCGCCGGCCAGGCCCACCCGGTCGAAGCCGTAGACCGAGCCGGTCTTGTACATGTCGCCGTCGGGCCGGTCGAGCACCTGCACCTCGTGCCCGTACTTGATGGCGACCCACTCCGGGCGGGACTCCTCCGGGTGGTCGTGGACCCAGGGGAAGCGGACGAAGACACCCGAGTTGGCGTTGCCGGTGCCGGGCGCGTCGTCACGCCACTGGAGCTTCAGCGAGAAGTCGCCGTACTTGCGCTGCGGGAACCACAGCATGCCCATGCCGGGCGTCGTGGTGCTGGAGGTGATCGTCCCGTCCGGGTTCAGCCCGAACGAACCACCGCCCACCTGCTGCCACTTGCCGAGGGACTCCGCGGAGCCGTCGAAGAGCGTGCGGTAGCCCTCGGTCTGCCCCGGCTTGCCGATCCCGGACTGCCGGGCCGCCTTCCGGATCGCCTTGGACTCCCGCTGGTCGATCACACCCTCCTTCAGCAGCGCGTCCAGGACGGAGTCCACGTGCTTGAGGAACAGCGCCTGGGACGTCCACTCCTTCTCGTCCTCGATCAGCTCGCCGATCCGGCAGCGGTTGTCGGTGACCCGGTTGCGCACCCCTGAGTCGACCGTGCCGACGATCACCGTCAACCGCTCGTCGTACTCCGGGCAGTCCGGCGCCGGGACCTGACCGGAGACGACCGTGAAGGTCACCGTGCGGGCCGCGGCGGTGTTGCCCGCCTTGTCCGTCGCCCGGTACGCCACGGTGTGCGCGCCCGCCCGGTCGACCACCACCGGCGCCGAGTACGCCAGGTACGGGCCGCCGTCCAGCGAGTACTCGATCCGCTCGACACCCGAGCCGTGCTCGTCGGTCGCCGTGACCGTCACCCGGGCACTGTTGACGTACGCCCCGCTCGCGTTCTTCGTGCCCTCCACGGTCACGCCGGTCACCGGCGCGGTGGTGTCCGCGGGCGGCGCCGCGACGACCGTGAACCGCACGTTCTTCTCCGCCGCCACGTTGCCGGCCTTGTCGGTGGCGCGGTAGCGGACGGTGTGTTCACCGACCTGGTGCACCATCACGGGGCCGGTGTACGGCTGCCAGGCGCCGGAGCCGATCGCGTACTCGATCGTGTTGACCCCGGTCCCCGTGTCGGAGGCCGAGACGGTGACCGTCGCCATGTCGATGTACGCCCCGGCGGCATCGCGCTCACCGCTCACCGTCGCCGAGGTCTCCGGCGCGGTGGTGTCGTCCGACTGGGGAGCGACGACCGTGAACGCGGCGCTCTTCTCGGCGGAGACGTTGCCCGCCTTGTCGAACGCCCGGTAGCGGACCGTGTGGCTGCCGACCTGGTCGACGACGACCGGCGTGGTGTACGGCTGCCAGGCACCCGCGTCCCCGATCGCGTACTCGATCCGTTCGACGCCGGAGCCGCCCTCGTCGGTGGCGTGCAGCGCCACGCTCGCCGAGCCGACGTACTCGCCCTGCGGGTTCTGCGTGCCGCTCACGTGGGCCGACGCCTCGGGCGCCGTGGTGTCCTCGCCGGTGCCCTCGGTCACCGTCAGGATGCCCTGCATCTGGCCGTGGCCGGGGATCGTGCAGTGGTAGAAGTACCGGCCGGGCGTGAGCGTGACCTGGGCGGTGTGCTTGCCGCCCTGGGCGTCGTTCGGGTTGGCCAGGATGTTGAGCTGCACGTCGCTGTTGAACTCGGGGTCGCTGGTCACGAACGTCAGCGTGTGCGGCATGCCCGTGGTGTTGCCGGTGGCCGCGCTGTTCTCGAAGACGATCGTGGCCGCGCCGGCGACCGCCGTCTTCGGCGCCGAGAGGTACTTGTCGATGTCGTTGCCGGCCGTCCAGGTGAGCACCTGGTCGGCGGCCTCCTTCGCGGGCTGCCCGGCGGCCGGCAGTGCCTGCACGCCGAGCATCATCAGCAGGGCGGCCAGCAGGGCGGCCCACACTCTTCGTTGCCGGATCACTCGGTCCCCCTCGCCAACTGGCCGGCGGCCGGGGTCGGCCCGCCGCCCTTGTAGGTGACCCGCCACAGGGCCGACTTGGAGTCCGAGGTGAAGAAGCCGCGTCCGTAGTCGAGGACGTACAGCGCGCCGTCCGGACCGAACTTCCAGTCCATCAGGTTCTTGATGCCGTCGTTGCCGATCGGCACGATCTTCTTCAGTGACTCCGAGTGCACCGGCAGACCGCCGTCGCCTTGCGTCTTCGGGTCCATGAGCACCGCGTTGCGCGGCTGGTCGGCGTCGTAGAAGTCACCGACGAACCACTTGCCGTCCCAGTACGCCGGCCACTTCACGGCGCTGTCGGCCGCGACCGTGCCGTACCGGTAGACCGGCCCGTTCATCGCGGCCTGCCCGCCGCCCTTCAGCCAGGGCAGCCGGTAGGTGGCCTCCGCCGGCTTGTAGGACGGGACACCGTTCGCGTCCCGCGGGTAGTCCGGGCCGCCCCCCGAGGGCGAGTACCAGATGTTGTTGCCGGTCACCGGCGGCAGGTTGACCAGGCCGTCGTTGTTCGGCGACTCGTTCTTCGGGTGGTCGCAGTCGTACCAGCCCAGCGGCTTGGTCGGGTCCGGCAGATTGCGGTCCCGGTAGGGCTGCTTGTTGCCCATGCAGTACGGCCAGCCGCGGTTGCCCGCCTCGGTGATGGCGGCGAACGTGTCGTACTTGGCCGGACCCCAGGTCGTCGAGGGCGCGCCCGCGTCCGGGCCGACCCAGCCCGCGTAGAGCACATCGGTCGACTTGTCGACGGAGATGCGCGCCGGGTTGCGGACGCCCATCACATAGATCTCACCGCGCGTCTTGCCGCCGCCCTCATCGGGCTCCTTCCCGGTGAAGAGATTGCCCGCGGGGAGCGTGTACGTCCCGTCCGGCTCCGGGTGGATGCGCAGGATCTTGCCGTTGAGGTTGTTGGTGTTGCCCGCGGTGCGGCGCGCGTCCGCGAAGGAGACGCCCTTGTAGTTCGGCTCCGGGTTGTTGCCCGAGTAACCGGAGCTGAAGCCGCTGGAGTTGTTGTCACCGGTGGCGATGTACAGGTTGCCCTTGGAGTCCCAGGCCATCCCGCCGCCCGCGTGGCAGCAACTGTGGATCTGCACCGGCCACTTCAGCAGGACCTTCTCACTGGCGAGGTCCAGCTTGTTCGTGCTCCGGTCGAGCGTGAACCGGGAGACCCGCCGCTCCGCCATCCGCGTCTCACGGTTGATCCGCTCGTGCGGCGTGTAGTGCAGATACACCCAGCCGTTCTGCGCGAACCCCGGGTCCAGCTCGATGCCGAGCAGCCCCTCCTCGACCTTGACCAGTTCGTCGCCGCCGCCCTTGTTGCCGAAGACGGTGAGCGCGCCGGCCAGGGTGACCTGCTTGGTCCTGGGGTCGTAGACGTGGATCTCGCCCTTGCCCTTGCCGATGTCGGGGTTGTTCCAGTCCGTGATCACGGGCTGCGAGGAGTCGGCGCCGCCCCGGCCGATGTAGAACACCCGGCCGTCGAGCGCGGTGACCATCCCGTGCGGCTCGCCGATCTGGTCGTTCTGCCCGGGCTGGTTGGGCTTGGTCAGCCGCTCCGCAGCGTAGTTGGCGTTGATGGTCGCCTTGCAGTCGGCCTGCTCCAGCCGGGTCGTCCACATCAGCGCGCCGCGCAGATGATCGCGGAAGTCGGTCTCGTCGTAGGACGACACCGTGCCGCCCATGCCCGTGTAGAAGGACCGTCCGCCGTCGTAGTCACGGCACCAGCTGACCGGATGGTCCCAGCCGTTGGAGCCCGAGCCCGGCTGGTACGTCGACTCGCGGACCCGGGCCACCGTGTGCACGTCGCCCGAGGGGTTCTTCACCCAGTTCAGCCACCGGTCCGGGCGCTTCCACTGCACCGGCAGGCTCTTGGTGGCGGGGTGCCCGCGGTCGCCGACCTCCACGGTCGCGCGCTGGACGGCCGTAGGGCTGGAGGCGGCCGGGCGGGCACCCACCAGGCCGGTGAACCAGTCCGAGTACGGCTCGGCGCGCGCCGCGTCATGAACGCCGACGAACCCGCCGCCGGCCTCCATATAGGCCTCCAGGCCGGCCTCCTGCTCGGCGTCGAGGACATCGCCCCCGCCGGTCAGGAACACGATCGCGTTGAAGCGGCCCAGCCTCGTCTCGTCGGTGAACACCGAGGCGTCGCCGGTGGCCTGCACCTTGAAGCGGCGGTTCGCCGGGCCCGTCAGACCGATGTCCTCGATGGCCTCGATCCCGGCGTTCACCACCGGCGACTCCTCGCCGGCCGCCGCGGAACCGTGGAAGATCAGCACCCGTACGTTCGCGCCGCCCGGCGGCGACTTGATCGACATCGTTGTCAGCGGGGGTTCGGGGTAAGGGCGCGCGTTCGCGGCGGGTCCCGACAACAACCCGGCGGTCACGATTCCGGCGGCAACGGACGCCGCCCAGACGCGTCTTGACTTGCTCAGCCCTCGTAAGCGCATGGGCACCTCCTCGGTCACAGCAACACCGCCAAGGAAGCTAGACCCCTTTGCGCATTTCGCCAATACCTATGACCGTGATGGCACCAACTTTGTCTTGAGTGTGGATAAACGGGAGCGCGGCCGGTACCGTCGCACAGGTTCATCACAGGTACGCCTCCGTAAATGCCATACCAGGGTGGGGAGTTCCGCATGGACAGACGCAGCTTCAACCGGCGGGTCCTACTGGGCGGCGCGGCCGTCGCGACATCGTTGTCCGTAGCGCCGGAGGCCGTCAGCGCCGCCGGACCGGTGAAGACGGCGCCCGCCGGGGGCGAGGTGAAGCGCATCAAGCTCTACGCCGAGAAGCTCCCCGACGGGCAGATGGGCTACGGCCTGGAGAAGGGCAAGGCGAGCGTCCCGGGCCCGCTGATCGAGCTCAACGAAGGCGACACGCTGCACGTCGAGTTCGAGAACACCATGGACGTGGAGGTCAGCCTGCACGTCCACGGCCTGGACTACGAGATCACCAGCGACGGCACGAAACTGAACCGCAGTCATGTCGAGCCGGGCGGCACCCGCACCTACACCTGGCGCACCCACGCCCCCGGTCGCCGCAAGGACGGCACCTGGCGCTCGGGCAGCGCGGGCTACTGGCACTACCACGACCATGTCGTCGGCACGGAACATGGCACGGTGGGGCTTCAGAAGGGCCTCTTCGGCGCGGTCATCGTCCGCCGCAAGGGCGACGTCCTGCCCGACCGGACACACACGGTCGTCTTCAACGACATGCGCATCAACAACAAGCCGCCGCACTCCGGGCCGAACTTCGAGGCCACGGTGGGGGACCGGGTGGAGTTCGTCGTGATCACGCACGGCGAGTTCTACCACACCTTCCATATGCACGGTCACCGCTGGGCGGACAACCGCACCGGCATGCTGACCGGCCCCGAGGATCCCAGTCAGGTCATCGACAACAAGATCACGGGCCCGGCGGACTCCTTCGGCTTCCAGGTGATCGCGGGGGAGGGGGTCGGCGCCGGCGCCTGGATGTACCACTGCCACGTCCAGAGCCACTCCGACATGGGGATGGTCGGGCTGTTCCTGGTGAAGAAGCCGGACGGCACCATTCCGGGGTACGACCCGCACGAGCACGGCGACGAGCCGGCGGGCGGCGGGCACGCGCACGGGGAGGTGTCGGCGGGCGGCGCCCACGAGCACTGACGGACGGCCGCTCTCCCCGTCCGCGCCGGTCGGCACGCGAGAGCGCTCTCACCACGCTGCGTGTCCAGGGCTATCCTGATCCGCAGCCGCAGGTGAGGAGCCCGAAGTGACCGACACAGCGCCGCGTCCCACCCTGGAGGCCGTCGCCGCCCGGGCGGGTGTCTCGCGGGCCACCGTGTCCCGCGTGGTCAACGGCGGGGACGGGGTGCGGGACGTCCTTGTGGAGCGGGTCCGCAGGGCCGTCGACGAGCTCGGTTACGTGCCCAACCAGGCCGCCCGCTCCCTGGTGACCCGGCGGCACGACGCGATCGCGGTCGTCGTCGCCGAACCGGAGACCCGGGTCTTCGCCGACCCGTTCTTCGCGCTCCAGCTGCGCGGCATCAGCAAGGAGCTCACCGCCCACGACAACCAGCTCGTGCTGCTGCTCACGGAGGGCCGGGACGACCACGCCCGGGTCGGCCGCTACCTCGCCGGCGGACATGTCGACGGGGCCCTCGTCTTCTCCCTGCACCTCGACGACCCGCTGCCGGAGCTGATCCAGCGGGCCGGCATCCCCACCGTCTTCGGCGGGCGGCCCGACTGGAGCGGTGACCGGCGCGAGGTGGTCTACGTCGACAGCGACAACCGCGGCGGTGCCCGCGACGCCGTGCGTCACCTGGCCGGTCTGGGCCGCACCCGGATCGCGCACATCACCGGCGCCCTCGACCAGACCTCCGCCGCTGACCGCCTCGACGGCTACCGGGACGTCATGGTGGACGCCGACCCGCGGCTGATCGCCGAGGCCGACTTCACCCCGGCCGGCGGCGAGCGGGCGATGCGCGAGCTCCTGGAGCGCTGCCCGGATGTGGACGCGGTGTTCGCCGCCAACGACCTCATGGCCTCCGGGGCGCTGCGCGTCCTGCGCGGGTCGGGCCGCCGGGTCCCCGACGACGTGGCCGTGATCGGCTTCGACGACATGCGGCCCGTCGCGGAACAGACCGACCCGCCCCTCACGACGGTCCGTCAGGACATAGAGGAGATGGGCCGCCTGATGGCCCGCCTCCTCCTGCGCGGCCTCGACCGGGACGCCCCGCGGGAGGGCGTCGGGGCGACCCCGTCGAGCGTGGTGCTGCCGACGACGCTGGTACGGCGGGGGTCGGCCTAGCGGGTGTCGTCGCGCGGCGGGTGACACGTCCGCCCCACGGGGGGGGCGCGACCGCACCACCCCTCGGCTGCCCGCTTCAGCCGCCCTGATGAGGTTCGCCCTGATGAGGTTCGCTGCGGATCACGGCGAAGCGGGCGCCGTAGGGGTCGGCGAGTTTGGCGAGGCGGCCGACGGACGGGAGGTCCGTCGCGGGGAGGCGGATCGTGCCGCCCAGTTCCCCGGCCCTGGCCACGATGGCGTCCGGGTCGGCGACCTCGAAGTACGGCAGCCAGTACGCCTCCTCCTCGCCCGGGGCGTCGGCCAGCGGGACGACACCGCCGAACATGGCGTCCTCGCTCTCCCCGGCGGGGCTGAACGCGGTGTACGTGCCGCCGGCGAAGTCCACGCCGAGGGTCTCCAGGCCGAGCACGGAGTGGTAGAAGGCCGCCGCGGCCGGGACGTCCGCCGTGTACAGCTCGACCCAGCACAGCGAGCCGTGCTCCTGGACGACCTCCAGACCCTTGTTGCGGCCCGGCTGCCACACGCCGAAGGGCACCCCGGCCTGGTCGGCGAGGATCGCCATCCGGCCCAGGTCCTGGACGTCCGTCGGCTGCACCATCACCGCACCGTGCGCCTGCTCGGCCGCACGGGCCGTGGCGTCCGCGTCCGGCGACTGGAAGTACACCGTCCAGGACGGCGGGCCCTGCTCCGGCGTGGTCTGCATGCCTCCGGCGGCCGTCCTGTCCCCGAGCCGGAACAGGCCGTACCCGCCGACCTCCGGGCCGCCCGGCTCGAACCGCCAGCCGAACAGTCCGCCGTAGAAGGCGGCTGCGCCGTCGATGTCGGGGGTGCCGAGATCGATCCAGTTCGGAGCGCCGGTGACGTAACGGGTGGTGAGCATCGTCGCCCTCCTCGCACAGGGGCCCGTCGTCTGCACTGCCGAGTCTTTCACCGCACGGTGCCGACCGCCGCCGGAGCGCGGCCGCGGCGGGGATTTCGGTGTTTCCGCGCGCCGCCGTGCGCCGGCCCCGTCCGGTGGGCCACCATCGAGGCGGCCCGGGGCCGTGAACGCGGTGTTGATCCCGCGTTGATCGAACGTTTTTCGCCGCCCGCGACGCTCTCGGGCATGCACATCGACACGATCACCTCGCCCGAACTCGAATGGCAGCAAGAGGCGTTGTGCGCGCAGACGGGGGCGGACTTCTTCTTCCCCGAGCCGGGCAGTTCGGTGCGGGAGGCGAAGCGGATCTGCGGTATGTGCCCGATCCGCGCGGCCTGCCTGGAGTACGCGCTGACCCATGACGAGCGCTTCGGCGTCTGGGGCGGACTCTCGGAGAAGGAGCGCCTGGAACTACGACGCGTGGCGCGGTAGGCGCCGGGGGAGTGGGGCGGCCACGGGGGTGGGCCCGCCCCGGGGTGGGCTGCTACGGGGTGAGTCCGCCACGGGAGTGGGTCCACCGCGGGGGTGGGCTGCTACGGGGGTGGGCCCGCCACGGGAGTGGGCCCGCCGCGGGGGTCGGTCCGCTGCGGGGGTGGGCCGCCCCGGGAGTCGGCCCACCGCGGGGTGTGCCCGCCACGGGAGTGGGCCCGCCACGGGGGTGTGCCCGCCACGGGAGTGGGTTCACCGCGGGGGTCGGTCCGCTGCGGGAGTGGACCCGCCGCGGGGGTGGGCCGCTACGGGGGTGTGCCCGCCCCGGGAGTCGGCCCACCGGGTGGGCTCGCCACAGGTGTGGGTTCACCGCGGGGGTGAGCCGCCGCGGGGGTGAGCCGCCACGGGAGTGGGTCCACCGCGGAGGTGGGCCGCTACGGGGTGAGCCCGCCGCAGGAGTGACCCCGCCGCGGGAGCCGGCCCACCGCGGGAGTGGGTCCGGCTCCGGTGTGGGTCCGTCGCGGGAGCGGGGCCCGGTTCGGCCCCGGTTCTGCCCGACCGGGGTCGGAACACGCAGGGCCCCGGCCGCTCCTGGCGGCCGGGGCCCTGTCTTCGTGGGTGCCGGTCGGCGTCAGGCGCCGGCCCGGGCCGCCATGCGGGCCTTGCGGGCGGCCAGCTTCTCGTCGAACTTCGCCGCCTCGGAGTCCAGGCCGCCCATGAACAGACCGAGCTCCTCCTGCGCCTTGCGGCCCTCGGGGCCCAGGCCGTCGATCTCCATGATCTTCAGGAAGCGCAGCACGGGCTGGAGCACGTCGTCGTGGTGGATGCGCATGTTGTAGATCTCGCCGATCGCCATCTGCGCGGCGGCCCGCTCGAAGCCGGGCATGCCGTGGCCGGGCATCCGGAAGTTCACGATGACGTCGCGCACCGCCATCATCGTCAGGTCGGGCGCCAGCTCGAAGGCCGCCTTCAGCAGGTTCCGGTAGAAGACCATGTGCAGGTTCTCGTCGGTGGCGATGCGTGCCAGCATGCGGTCGCAGACCGGGTCGCCGGACTGGTGGCCGGTGTTGCGGTGCGAGACGCGGGTCGCGAGCTCCTGGAAGGCCACGTAGGCGACCGAGTGCAGCATCGAGTGCCGGTTGTCCGACTCGAAGCCCTCGCTCATGTGGGACATCCGGAACTCCTCCAGCTTGTCCGGGTCCACCGCGCGCGAGGTGAGCAGGTAGTCGCGCATCACGATGCCGTGCCGGCCCTCCTCCGCGGTCCAGCGGTGCACCCAGGTGCCCCAGGCGCCGTCGCGGCCGAACAGCGAGGCGATCTCGTGGTGGTAGCTGGGCAGGTTGTCCTCGGTGAGAAGGTTGACGACGAGCGCGATGCGTCCGATCTCGGTGACCTTGGACTGCTCCTTCTCCCAGGCCTCGCCGTCCTCGAACAGACCGGGGAAGTTGCGCCCGTCGCTCCAGGGCACGTACTCGTGCGGCATCCAGTCCTTGGCGACCTTCAGATGCCGGTTGAGTTCCTTCTCGACCACTTCCTCCAGGGCGTACAGCAGCTGGGCGTCGGTCCAGGCGCCGGCCGGGCTGCCGAGGGCGGGAGTGGTGATCGTCATGGACTCTCCAGGGGGACAAGCGTGCGAGCGTGAGCGGTGAACCTACGGCATCGTAGGCTACGTTGGCGTAGGTTACGAGGCCGTAAGTTAAGGGTGCTGTAAAGGCCGCTGATCAGCGGGGTCGCCCTGCCGCGCGTCGGACTCCGCGGACCCGCAGGTCGGGAGGCCGGAGAGGGAATGCGCGCCTCCGCTCAGACGTACAGCTCCCGCAGCCGCACCGAGAGGCACGTCACACATCCCTCCAGCTTCTCGAACTCGGAGATGTCCACGACGACCGGTTCGTACCCGAGGTCGGCGAACAGCTCGGCGGTCTTCGGAGCGCTCGCCGCCATCAGCAGCTTGTCGCCGCCGAGCAGGACGACGTGCGAGCCCGCCTCCTCCGGGACCGGCAGGAAGCGCGCGAACAGCGAGGGCGTGTCCATCTTGGGGATGTGCCCGATGACCGTACCGTCCGGCAGCGCCGTGACCGCCGACTTCAGGTGCAGCACCTTGCTCACCGGCGCGGAGACGACCCGCGCGCCGAGCGGCTCGAACGCGGCGCGCAGCTGCCGGACGCCGTCGGCGTTGGTGCGACCGCCCCGGCCCACGTAGACGGTGTCGCCGATCTTCAGGACGTCTCCGCCCTCCAGCGTGCCCGGGTCCCAGATCCAGTTCACCGAGCAGCCCAGACCGGCGACGGCCTCCTCGACCCCGGCGGTCTCCTCGCGCCGCGAGTCCGCGCCGGGGCGCGCGATCAGGGCCACGTTCTTGTACATCACGACCGTGTCCTCGACGAACACCGAGTCCGGGCAGTCGTCGGCGGGGTCCACCTCGACGGTCTCCCAGCCGTGCGTGCGCAGGGCCTCCACGTACGCCTCCCACTGCCCGACGGCGAGGTCGACGTCCACCTTCTCCCGCTCGATGTGCGTCACCAGCCCTTCGGCGAGGCGCGGGCTGGGGCGGCGGACGAGGGCCTTCTTGCTGGGCACGAGCGTGACTCCGTATCGGATGGGACGTGTCGGGACCGCACCGGCGAAGCTTTCCGGGATCGACCGGAACCCGTCGGGCGTCGGCCGCCATCATGCAGCGCGGACGGGGGCGAGGACAGCCCCGGGCAGCGGCGGAGCGGGTGGAGGCTGCTCCACCCTCCGCCGGTACCCCGTCCGCGTCCCCTCGAACTCACCCCGCCGGTCCGGCACCCGCCGGCTCCACCGCCCGCCGCAGATGCTCACCGGTGAACGATCCCGTCCCCGCAAGGAGCTGCCGGGGCGTCCCCTCGAAGACGATCCGGCCGCCGTCCCGGCCGCCGTCGGGGCCCAGGTCGATCACCCAGTCGGCGCGGGCGACCACGGACAGGTTGTGCTCGACCACCACGACCGTGTTGCCCGCGTCGACCAGCCGGTCCAGCAGGGCGACGAGGCCCTCCACGTCCGCCATGTGCAGGCCGGTCGTCGGCTCGTCGAGCACGTAGACCGCGCCCGTGCGGTGCAGTCGCGTGGCCAGCTTGATGCGCTGCCGCTCCCCGCCGGAGAGGGTGGACAGAGGCTGCCCGAGCGTCAGGTAGGGGAGGCCGACGTCCCGCAGGGCGCGCAGCCGGCGCCGCACGCCCGGGTCGTCGAAGAAGCCGAGGGCCTGCTCGGCCGTCATCTCCAGGACGTCCGCGACCGAACGGCCCCGCACGGTCAGCCGCATCACCTCCTCCTTGAAGCGCCGCCCCTCGCAGTCGTGGCAGGTCGTCATCACCGGGTCCATGAAGGCAAGGTCGGTGTGGATGACGCCCCGGCCCTCACAGGTGCCGCAGGCGCCGTGGGAGTTGAAGCTGAACAGGCCCGCCCCGGCCCCCGTCCCGCGGGCGAAGACCTTCCGGACCGTGTCCATGATCCCCAGGTAGGTCGCGGGGGTGGAGCGGCCCGAGATGCCGATCGACGACTGGTCGACGACGACGGCCTCCTCGTGCACGGCGGTGAACTCCCCGGCCAGGGTGCTCTTTCCCGACCCGGCGACCCCGGTCACGGCGGTGAGCACACCGGCCGGGAACCGTACGGTCACATCCCGCAGGTTGTGCCGGTCGGCACCCTTGACCCACAGCTCGCCGGTGGGCTCCCGCACCTCGTCCTTGACCGCAGTACGGGTGCGCAGGCAGCGCCCGGTGAGTGTGCCGGAGGAGGCCAGCTCCCGCGGGGTCCCCTCGAAGACCACCGTGCCACCGCCGGCCCCGGCGCCCGGCCCCATGTCGACGACGTGGTCGGCGAGCGCGATGACATCCGGGTCGTGCTCGACGACCAGCACGGTGTTCCCCTTGTCGCGCAGCCGCAGCAGCAGGTCGCCGAGACGGCCGACGTCCCGCGGGTGCAGACCGACGCTCGGCTCGTCGAAGATGTACGTCATCCCGGTCAGGCTGGAGCCGAGGTGCCGCACCGTCTTCAGCCGCTGCCCCTCCCCGCCGCTGAGCGTGGCGGTCTCCCGGTCGAGGCTCAGGTAGCCGAGGCCGATCGCCGCGATGCGCTCCAGAGCGGAAACGGCGGCCGATGCGATCGGCCCGGCCACCGGGTCGTCGATCTCCTTCAGTACGGCGATCAGGTCCGTGACCTGCATACGGGCGCAGTCGGCGATCGACCGGCCGTTGATCCGGGTCGCGAGCGCCGCCGCGTTCAGCCGTGCTCCACGGCAGCCCGGGCAGGTGCCCTCCACCAGGAACGCACGGACCAGGTCGCGGGTCTTCTGGCTCATGGCCGACAGGTCCCGCTTCAGGTACAGCCGCTCGAAGCGGACGGCCAGCCCCTCGTACTCGGTGGTCCAGGTGCCGCCGCTGCCGCTGACGGTGACCCTGCTGCCGGGCCGCCCCCGCATCAGGAACTCCCGCTCGGCGGCCGTGAACCGCCCCACCGGCTTGTGCGGGTCGAGGTCGTCGCTGTTCGTGTACGTCTGGCCCTGCCAGGTCCCGGCGGCGAACGGCGGGAAGCGGACCGCTCCGTCGGCCAGGGAGCGGTCCGGATCCAGGATGCGGTCCCAGTCGGGCCGTACCGTCCGGCCGAGACCGTCGCACTCGGGGCACATGCCCGACGGGTCGTTGAACGAGTACGCCGTCGCCGGTCCGGCGCTCGGGGTGCCGTGCCGCGAGAACAGCACCCGGATCACCGAGTAGACGTCCGTCATGGTGCCGACCGTCGACCGGGAGTGGCCGCCGATCTGCCGCTGGTCGACGACGATCGCCGGGGTGAGGTCCTCCAGGCCGTCCGCGTGCGGCCGCTCGAACTTGGGCAGCCGGTTGCGGACGAACCACGGATACGTCTCGTTGAGCTGGCGCTGCGACTCCACCGCGATCGTGTCGAAGACGACGGACGACTTCCCCGATCCCGAAACGCCGGTGAACACGGTCAGCCGGCCTTTCGGGATGCGGAGGGTGACGTCCTTGAGGTTGTTCTCACGTGCTCCGGTCAGAGTGATGGCGTCGTGTGCGAAGTCGGTCATGCCACCGACGCTAGGAGGAAATCCCGACAGCCTCTGGCGTGATTTCCCGCAGTTCTCCTTCCTCCACCAGCAGCCAGCGCGTGATGCCGATCGACTCCAGGAACGGCAGGTCGTGGCCGGCCACGACGAGCGCTCCCTCGTACGACTCCAGGGCCGTGGTGAGCTGCCGGACGCTCGCCATGTCGAGGTTGTTGGTCGGCTCGTCCAGCAGGAGCAGCTGCGGTGCCGGCTCGGCCAGCATCAGCGCGGCCAGCGCCGCCCGGAAGCGCTCGCCGCCGGACAGCGTGGAGGCCTTCTGGTCGGCCCGGGCGCCCCGGAACAGGAAGCGCGCCAGCCGCGCCCGGATCCGGTTGTTGGTGGCGTCCGGCGCGTACCGGGCCACGTTCTCGGCGACCGACAGCTCCCCGTCGAGGACGTCGAGCCGCTGGGGCAGGAACCGCAGCGGGACGTGCGCCACCACCTCGCCCGCCTCCGGGGCGAGCTCGCCGCTGATCGTGCGCAGCAGCGTGGTCTTGCCCGCGCCGTTGCGCCCGATCAGCGCGACCCGCTCGGGCCCGCGCAGGTCGAGGCCGCCCTTCAGCCGGGCGCCGTACCGGAGCCCGAGATCCTGGAGGGTGAGGACGGTCCGCCCCGGCGGCACCGCCGTGTACGGCAGGTCGACGCGGATCTCGTCGTCGTCCCGCACGGCCTCCACCGCCTCGTCGAGCCGCTCCCTGGCCTCGGCGAGCCTCTCCTCGTGCAGGATGCGGTGCTTGCCGGCGGACTCCTGCGCCGCGCGTTTGCGCGCCCCCATGACGATCTTCGGCTCGCGCTTCTGGTCCCACATCTTCTGCCCGTACCGCTTGCGGCGGGCCAGTTTGACCTGGGCGTCGGCCAGTTCGCGCTTCTGCTTGCGGAAGTCGGACTCGGCGGCGCGCACCATGCGCTCGGCCGCCTCCTGCTCGATCTCCAGTGCCTCCTCGTAGTCGGAGAAGTTGCCGCCGTACCAGCTGATCTCGCCCACCCGTCTCCCACCACCACCCTCAACCGAGGCGCTGCGCGCCGCAGCATTGACTCGACGCAGATCGGCGATCTGGTCGACGAGGTCCAGCAGTTCACGGTCGTGGCTGACGACGACCATGACGCCCGGCCAGGACTGCACGGCCGCGTACAGCCGACGGCGGGCGTACAGGTCGAGGTTGTTGGTCGGCTCGTCCAGCAGCAGCACGTCGGGCCGGCGCAGCAGCAGCGCGGCCAGCCGCAGCAGGACCGACTCACCGCCGGACACCTCGCCGATGGTGCGGTCCAACTCGACGTGCCCGAGCCCTAGTTCGCCGAGCGTGGCGAGGGCGCGCTCCTCGACGTCCCAGTCGTCGCCGACGGTCTCGAAGTGCGCCTCGGACACGTCACCGGCCTCGATGGCGTGCAGCGCGGCCCGCTGTGCGGCGATGCCGAGGGCCTCGTCGACACGCAGGGTGGTGTCGAGCGTGACGTTCTGCGGCAGGTAGCCGACCTCGCCGGCCACGCGGACGGCGCCGTCGGCGGGGGCGAGTTCACCGGCAATCAGCTTCAACAGGGTTGACTTCCCGGACCCGTTGACGCCGACCAGGCCGGTCCGGCCGGGGCCGAACGAGACGTCCAGGCCCTCGAAGACGGGGCTGCCGTCGGGCCAGGTGAACGCAAGGGACGTGACGGTGATGGAGGTGGACATGGTGGCCTCATTCGCGGTTGCTCGAAGCGGTCAGGGGCAAACGCGTGTCGAGACACCTGCGACCGGGGGGTGAGGCTCCATGGGCACATCACGGACATGAGAAATGCCCTGCACCGGAGGGACGGCTCGAACGCCGAGGTCGCACGCGGCGCACACCACAGAGGGGTGTGACGCGGTGTCTCAGGACCTCAGACGAGCAACGTCCTTCTCCAATCGGCGGCAACAGGGACGCTTCACACCGTAGGAGGGGGCCCTGGGCCTGTCAACGAATTAACGTGCGACGCGATCGTCCCGCCCCGAGGAGGCCCCGTGTCCAACGGTCCGCTCACGCTGTCGGCCCGGCTCTGCCTGCTGGCCTGGGACGCCGCGGGACCGGCCGCCGGCGCCGGCGCCCACCGGCCCGCAACGGTGCGGGCCGGTGCCCTCGTCGAGCTGGCCCGGCGCGGCCTGCTCACCGACGAGGACGGCATCGCCACACCGGTCGACCTGGACGCGAGCGCGGGTGACGCGGTTCTCGACGGGCTGCTCGAACTCGTCCGCGAGTCGTGCCCGCACCCCTGGCGGACGTGGGTGACGCTGCGGGCGAGGGTGACCTTCGACGCCGTGCGGGAGCAGCTGGTGGCCGACGGGTGCCTGCGGGCGGAGAAGAGACGGGTTCTCGGCGTGTTCCCGACCGTGGAGTACGCGCTGGAGCGGGTGGCCGTCGTGGAGGCGCTGCGGGAGGAGACCCGTCAGATCCTCCACGGGGCGCTGCCGGTGGCCGGGATCTCCGAGCGGGACGCGGCGTTCGCCGTCCTCGCCGCGGCGGCGGGTCTCCTCGACCGGAACACCTCTGAACGGCGCATCGGGCAGCTGACGGAGCGGGCGGGCGCGTCGGTGCCCGGGCTGGAGGCGATCGTGCGCGAGGTGAGCGCGGCGGTGACGGCGGGGCGTGCGGTGGTGGCGTCGCCCTGAGGTCTGCCCGGGCCGGCCGAGGCAAGGGCCCCCGGCTCGGCGCGGCCCCGGGCCCGTCAGCTCAGCACGCGTCCCGCATCAGCTCGGCGAGACCGTGGTCCAGATCCAGCTGGAGATGCTCCAGACCGACGGGCACGAGTTCGCTCGTGGCCTCGAGGAACCGGCGGATCTCGCTCGAGCGGACGTGGACCACGGCGGTGCCCTCCGGGGCGTGGAACTCCAGCACCGTGCGGTCGTAGCCGTAGGGCCGCACGCGCACGTCGCCCTGCCCCTCGGCGCTCTTCTGGCCTGCGGAGAGCAGCTCGCGGGAGAAGGTCCAGCAGACCTCCACGCCCTCCAGCGTGGCCGGAGCCGGGAAGGTCATGCGGACGGCGAAAGGATCACGCCGGTCGTAGTGGAGCGTCGCGGGAATGCTCGGCATACGCGGCGCCGCGGCGACGAGGCGGGCCTCCACGGGCTGCTCGATGACGATGGACAACGCCTTGCTCCCTTGTGACGGCTGGACGGACACTTCCGGGCGGATGAGGCCGGGCATGGGAAGAGACGACGGAATCAGCCAATCCGTGCACACGAAGTGCGAGTGACCTCTGTCACCGCCTTCATGCACCGGAGTGACGTGACTCTCCTCGTGTGTCTCCAAGGGGCACATGTGGCGCCCTCCGCACCACGTGGAGCACCCGTGAGGCCATCTGGACGGCACCCGGGGGGTGGGCTAACTTCCCCGGCCATGAGGCGCATGGGGAGCACGCGACGGACGGGACGGACACACAGCAGGGCGACCGCGCTGGCGGCCTGCGCGGCGGCACTGGCAGCCCTGACCGCCGTACCGGCGCAGGCGCATGAACGTCAGGGCCGGGTGCCGCACTGGCAACTCAAGGACACCGGCGCTCCGGAGGCACGTTTCCGAGGCCTCGCCGCCGTCAGCCGGAGCACCGCCTGGGTCGCCGGCACCGGCGGCACCGTCCTGCGCACCACCGACGGCGGGGCGGCCTGGCGCGACGTCTCGCCGCCGGGCGCGGGGGAGTTGCAGTTCCGGGACATCGAGGCGTTCGACGCGCGCCGGGCCGTGGTCCTGGCCATCGGCGAGGGAGAGGCGTCCCGCGTCTACCGCACCGACGACGGCGGAGCGACCTGGACGGAGTCCTTCCGCAACACCGACCCCAGGGCGTTCTACGACTGCCTCACCTTCTTCGACCACCGCCACGGTCTCGCGATGAGCGACCCGGTGGACGGGAAGTTCCGGATCCTGTCGACCGGCGACGGTGGCCGAAGCTGGACGGTGCTGCCGGACCGGGGCATGCCGGCCGCGCAGGAGGGCGAGGCCGGATTCGCCGCGAGCGGCCAGTGCCTGGTGACGTCCGGGCCGAAGGACGTCTGGCTCGCCACCGGCGGGGCGGAGCGCGCGCGTGTGCTGCACTCCGCCGACCGGGGACGCACCTGGACGGCCACCGACACACCCCTCCCGGCGGGCGACCCGGCCCGCGGCGTCTTCGCGCTGGCCTTCCGCGACCGCGCCCACGGCCTGGCCGTCGGCGGCGACTTCCGTCCCGACCAGCCCTCACCGAACGCCGCTGCCCGCACCTTCGACGGCGGCCGCACCTGGCGCCCGGCCGCCACCGCCCCGCCCGCCTACCGCTCCGGCGTCGCCTGGCTCCCGCACAGCCGCACCGCGGCCCTCGCCGTCGGCCCCACCGGCACCGACCTCACCACGGACGCCGGCCGCACCTGGCGGACCGTCGACACCGGCTCCTACGACACCGTCGACTGCACCCCGGACCACGGGTGCTGGGCCGCCGGCGAGAAGGGCCGGGTTGCCCGCCTGGAGCACTGAGCATGCGGGGTGCCCTGATCGTTGGCAGTGTGGGTACTCGTTCACTGATCGGGAAAGGAAGTGAGCGGGAATGCCACGCGGTTCGAGCTCCAAGCGGGAGCGCCAGTACGAGCACATCAAGGAAAGCGCGAAGGACCGGGGCGAGAGCACCAGCCGCGCCAAGGAGATCGCCGCGCGGACGGTGAACAAGGAACGCGCCCGCTCCGGCGAGTCGAAGACCGCCAGCCGCACCTCCACCCAGGACATGTCCTCGGGCAAGCGGGGCGGTCAGCGCTCGGGGCAGGGTTCCCAAGGACCCACCTACGACCAGCTGTACGAGGAGGCCAAGCGCAAGGGCGTCGAGGGCCGTTCCAGCATGAACAAGAGCCAGCTGCAGCGCGCACTGGGCAAGTGAGGCGGACGCCTCGGAGGGTCTCCCGGTAGGCCTCCAGCCCGGGCGCCGTCTTCGTCGCCGTGAACCCGGTGACGCGGTACGCGCACACGCCCGCGGTGACGAACGGGTCCTGCGCGGTGACCTCATCGATCCGCGCGCGGTCCCCCGCGACGGCGACGATCACCCCGCCGTCGCGGGGGTTCTTGCGGCCGGACGCGAGGAACGACCCCCAGCCGGTACTGCTCGGACACCGGCCCGGGCGCCCGGCCGCCCGGGGCCCGTAGGCTCGGGGCACCATGACGACCGTACGCATCCCCGAGGACTGGCCCGCCACAGAGGAACAGGCCCGCGCCGTCCAGGACGAACTGCGCGCCCGCGTGATCCTCAACGAAATGGGACCGCCGCCCGGGACCGGCCATGTGACGGGAGTCGACGTCGCGTACGACGACGAGCGGGACGTCGTCGCGGCGGCGGCGGTCGTGCTGGACGCGTCGAGTCTCGAGGTCGTCGCCGAGGCCACGGCCGTGGGCCGGGTCTCCTTCCCCTATGTGCCCGGGCTGCTCGCCTTCCGCGAGATCCCGACGGTCCTCGCCGCCCTCGACGCCCTGCCCTGCCCGCCCGGCCTGGTCGTCTGCGACGGCTACGGCCTCGCCCACCCCCGCCGCTTCGGCCTCGCCAGCCACCTCGGCGTCCTGACCGGGCTGCCCACGATCGGCGTCGCGAAGAACCCGTTCACCTTCACCCACGACGACCCGGGCACCTCGCGCGGCAGCACCTCAGCACTGCTCGCCGGCTCCGAGGAGGTCGGCCGCGCCCTGCGCACCCGGGACGCCGTCAAGCCGGTCTTCGTCTCGGTCGGCCACCGCACGACGCTGGACAACGCCTGCGCGCACACCCTCGCGCTGACCCCGGACTACCGCCTCCCGGAGACCACGCGCAGGGCGGACGCGCTGTGCCGCAAGGCCCTGCGCGAGACCTACCCGGCCTGACCGTCCACCCGCCAGCGGCCCACCTCGCGGTACTCCGAGTCGTAGATCACCGCTTCGTCCCCGGGGGCGAGCGCGTAGTGGCGCAGACCGCCGGCCCAGTACCTGAGGATCCGGCCCAGCTCGCCCGCCGGGTCCTTCGCCAACGCCTCGTCGTCCAGGGACACTTCCAGGAGGAATCTCATGCCTTCAAGGGTTTCATTGAACTCCTTGTTGGCACTTTACGAGCGGCCACCGGGGGCGGAACGCCGAAAGTCTCAAGCCGGGAGAGAGGGGAGCGGGAGGGGCGCCGGCCGGATCTGAGTACCGGCTCTGAGTACCCGTACGGATGCCCGCCCGCCACCCCGTCGGCAGGCTGGGTGCATGACAACGCACCGCGCTACCAAGCCTGTTGCCGGCCCGACCCAGACCGTCGAGCGGGCGGTCACCACAGGGCTGATCCTCGCCGTACTGGCCGGGCTCGGCTGGATCGCCGGGATGATCTACACCATCGCCGAGTGGCCGCTGTAGATCCCGGCCGGCCTCAGCGGGCCGCCGCGACGCGGAAGCGGATGCCCGCCGCGCGCAGCCGGTCGATCAGCGCGTTGCCCATCGCCACCGCCGTGGTGACCTGACCCGCCGTCCGGGGAAGGTCGTCGAAGGCCAGGCACAGCGCCGACTCGGCGAACATCTTGGCCGTCTCGTCGTAGCCGGGATCGCCGCCCGACACCTCCGTGTACACCCGCCGACCGCCGCCTTCGCCCACGAAGCGCACGGAGAACCAGCTCTTCGCCCGCTTCTCGGGGCTCGGCCCGTCCCCGGGCTTGAGCCGGTCCGACAACCAGCGCCGCGCGGGCGGCACCTGAGCCGCCGCGACCAGCGCGCCGACCGCCGCGACCCCGCCGACCGCGACCGGCAGATGCCGGACGGCCGCGTACTGCCGGTAGCGGAAGTCGGGCCCGTACCGGTCCAGGGCCGACGCCGAGCGCCGCACGATCTGCGGGTCGATGGTCGGCATCGGCAGGGCCCACGCGCCGACCTCCCTGGCGAACCGCGGCCCGCCCAGCGGCGCCGACGCCCGCCGGCCCACCAGCCGCGGCTCGTGCCGCCGCCGGTCCCGGGCGGCCGCCGCCATCTCCCGCTGCCGCGCGAACTGGCCGAGCGCGGAGGCGAAGGTCCCGCCCGAGAAGGCCGCGTCCGCGGTGACGAAGCCCTCCACGGCCAGCGGCACGTCCTCCGGCAACTGCTGCACCGTGAAGTACACGCCCAGGTCGTGCGGGATCGAGTCGAACCCCGCGGCGTGCACCAGCCGCGCCCCGGTCTCCCGCGCGCGGGCCTCGTGCCGGACGTACATCAGGTCCACGAACTCCGGCTCGCCGCACAGGTCGAGGTAGTCGGTCCCGGCGTCCGCGCAAGCGGCGACGACCTCCTCGCCGTACGTGACGTACGGGCCGACCGTGGTGGCCAGCACGCGGGCCTTCCCGGCGAGGTCGCGCAGCGAGGCCGGGTCCGAGACGTCCGCGAGCTCCACCCCGGCCTTCGCGTCGGCCGGCAGCCGCTCCCGCAGCCGCTCCAGCTTCCCGGCATCGCGGCCCGCGATCGCCCAGCGCAGTCCCTCGGGCGCGTGCGCGGCCAGGTACTCCGCGGTGAGCGCCCCGGCGAAACTGGTCGCTCCGAAGAGCACGATGTCGTACGGACGGTCCGTCCTGCTTTGCCTGCTCATGACACCCCTCGGTCGTGCAGCCCGTGCCGCTGTCGGTGGCCGAGGCTAGCGTGAGGAGTGCGGAGCCCGACGACGAGCCCGGAGGACGACGATGGCCGTGCCCAGGAATGCCCTGAAGAAGTGGGAGAAAGTGCGCGCGTTCGCACTGGGGCTGCCGGACGCCGTCGAGGAGTTCCCCTGGGGCGAGTCCGTCGCGAAGGTCAACAAGAAGGTGTTCGTCTTCCTCGGCGTCCAGGACGGCAGTTACCCCCTGGGGGTGACGGTGAAGCTCAAGGACGAGACGGCGCACGCGCACGCGCTGGCCTGCCCCGGCGCCGAGCCCGCCGGGTACGGCCTGGGCAAGGCCGGCTGGGTGAGCATCCCCCTGGAGCGGCAGGGTGCCCCCGCCGCCGAGGTGCTCTGCGACTGGGTGGAGGAGAGCTACCGGGTGATCGCGCCGAAGCGGCTGATAGTCGTGCTGGACGGAAGCTGACCCGTCCGGCAGATTGCTAAGCGCTTGCTCGTTCAGGTCTTGTGCCGAGTGGAACACGTTCTTAGCATCGCTGGTGTTACATCAGTTGTGTCACAGCATGGGGGCTGCATGACCACGGCAAGGACGCCAGGACACGGTCCGCTCACCGGCGTGCGCGTCGTCGAGCTGGCCGGCATCGGGCCCGGCCCGTTCGCCGCCATGCTCCTGGCGGACCTCGGGGCCGACGTCGTGCGCGTGGACCGGCCCGGCGGCCCCGGGCTCGCGATCGACCCGGCGTACGACGTCACCAACCGCAACAAGCGCTCCGTGGTCGTCGACCTGAAGGCACCGGACGGCCCGGGCCGGGTGCTCGACCTCGTGGCCCGCGCCGACATCCTCGTCGAGGGCTACCGCCCCGGCGTCGCGGAGCGCCTCGGCGTCGGCCCCGGGGACTGCCACGCCCGCAATCCGCGCCTCGTCTACGGCCGGATGACCGGCTGGGGCCAGGACGGCCCGCTCGCCCAGCGCGCCGGGCACGACATCGCGTACATCGCCCCCACCGGCGCCCTCGGCATGATCGGCCGCCCGGACGAACCGCCCGCGATCCCGGCGAATCTGCTCGGCGACTACGCGGGCGGCTCCCTCTACCTCGTCGTCGGCGTCCTCGCCGCCCTGCACCACGCGCGCGCGAACGGCACCGGACAGGTCGTCGACGCCGCCATCGTGGACGGCACCGCCCATCTCGCCACGATGATCCACGGCATGCTCGCGGCAGGCGGCTGGCAGGACCGCCGCGGCGCCAACCTCCTGGACGGCGGCTGCCCCTACTACGGCACGTACGAGACGGCCGACGGCCGGTACATGGCCGTGGGCGCCCTGGAGCCCCAGTTCTACGCGGAGTTCCTCGCCCTCCTCGGCGTCGAGGACCAGGACGGCGCCCGCAAGGACGTCGCCCGATGGGGTGAACTGCGCGAGCGGGTCGCCGCCCGCTTCAAGAGCCGCACCAGGGAGGAATGGACGGCCGTCTTCGACGGCTCCGACGCCTGCGTGGCGCCCGTGCTGTCGCTGCGCGAGGCCCCGCACCACCCGCACCTGGCCGCCCGCGGCACCTTCACCGACCACGGCGGCATCACCCAGCCCGCCCCGGCCCCCCGCTTCTCCGCGACCCCGACCTCCGTCCGCACCGGCCCGGCGCGGCCGGGCGCCGACACGGCGGACGTCGCCCGGGACTGGGACGTCCCCGGGCTCCTCCCGTCGTCCCGAAACCCTCAGTGAAAGGCCCCCTCGTGAGCACCGAAGCGTACGTCTACGACGCGATCCGCACCCCGCGCGGTCGCGGCAAGGCCAACGGCGCCCTGCACGGCACCAAGCCCATCGACCTGGTCGTCGGACTCATCCACGAGATCCGCGCCCGGTTCCCGGACCTCGACCCGGCCGCCGTCGACGACATCGTCCTCGGCGTCGTCGGCCCGGTCGGCGACCAGGGCTCCGACATCGCCCGGATCGCCGCCATCGCCGCGGGCCTGCCCGACACGGTCGCCGGTGTGCAGGAGAACCGCTTCTGTGCCTCGGGCCTCGAGGCCGTCAACCTGGCCGCCGCCAAGGTGCGTTCCGGCTGGGAGGACCTCGTCCTCGCGGGCGGCGTGGAGTCGATGTCCCGCGTGCCGATGGCCTCCGACGGCGGCGCCTGGTTCAACGACCCGATGACCAACCTCGAGGTCAACTTCGTGCCGCAGGGCATCGGCGCCGACCTCATCGCCACCATCGAGGGCTTCTCCCGGCGCGACGTCGACGAGTACGCGGCCCTCTCCCAGGAGCGCGCCGCCACCGCGATGAAGGACGGCCGCTTCGAGCGGTCCGTCGTCCCGGTCAAGGACCGCAGCGGCCTCGTCGTCCTCGACCACGACGAGTTCCCCCGCCCCGGCACCACCGCCGACTCGCTCGCCAAGCTCAAGCCGTCCTTCGCCGACATCGGCGAACTCGGCGGCTTCGACGCGGTCGCGCTCCAGCAGTACCACTGGGTGGAGAAGATCGACCACGTCCACCACGCGGGCAACTCCTCCGGCATCGTCGACGGCGCCTCGCTCGTCGCGATCGGCTCCAAGGAGGTCGGCGAGCGCTACGGCCTCACCCCCCGCGCGCGGATCGTCTCCGCCGCCGTGTCCGGTTCCGAGCCGACCATCATGCTCACCGGCCCCGCCCCCGCCACCCGCAAGGCCCTCGCCAAGGCCGGACTGACCATCGACGACATCGACCTCGTCGAGATCAACGAGGCGTTCGCGGCGGTCGTGCTGCGCTTCGTGAAGGACATGGGCCTGTCCCTGGACAAGGTCAACGTCAACGGCGGCGCGATCGCGCTCGGCCACCCCCTCGGCGCCACCGGCGCGATGATCCTCGGCACCCTCGTCGACGAACTCGAGCGCCAGGACAAGCGCTACGGCCTCGCCACGCTGTGCGTCGGCGGCGGCATGGGCGTCGCGACCATCGTCGAGCGCATCTGACCCCCTCCCGACGGATCACACGGAGCACCTCCACATGAGCACTGAGTCCACCACCATCCGCTGGGAACAGGACCGCACCGGCCTCGTCACCCTCGTCATCGACGACCCCAACCAGTCCGCGAACACCATGAACCAGGCGTTCCGCGACTCCCTCGCCGCCGTCACCGACCGCCTGGAGGCCGAGAAGGACTCCATCCGGGGCGTCATCATCACCTCCGCCAAGAAGACCTTCTTCGCCGGCGGCGACCTGCGCGACCTCATCCGCGTCACGCCCGAGACGGCCCAGGAGCTGTTCGACGGCGGCATGGCCATCAAGCGGAACCTGCGCCGCATCGAGACCCTCGGCAAGCCCGTCGTCGCCGCCCTCAACGGCGCGGCCCTCGGCGGCGGTTACGAGATCGCCCTCGCCTGCCACCACCGCGTCGCGCTCGACGCGCCCGGCTCCAAGATCGGCTGCCCCGAGGTCACCCTCGGTCTGCTCCCCGGAGGCGGCGGCGTCGTCCGCACCGTCCGCCTGCTCGGCATCGCCGACGCCCTGCTGAAGGTCCTCCTCCAGGGCACCCAGTACAGCCCGCGCCGTGCCCAGGAGAACGGCCTCGTCGACGAGGTGGCCGACAGCCAGGAGGACATGCTCGCCAAGGCCCGCGCCTTCATCGACGCCAACCCCGAGTCCCAGCAGCCCTGGGACAAGCCGGGCTACCGCATCCCGGGCGGCACGCCGGCCAACCCCAAGTTCGCCGCGAACCTGCCCGCCTTCCCGGCCAGCCTGCGCAAGCAGACGAACGGCGCCCCCTACCCGGCCCCGCGCAACATCCTGGCCGCCGCCGTCGAGGGCTCCCAGGTCGACTTCGAGACCGCCCAGGTCATCGAGGCCCGCTACTTCGTGGACCTCGCGGCCGGCCAGACCTCGAAGAACATGATCCAGGCCTTCTTCTTCGACCTCCAGGCCGTCAACTCCGGCGCCAACCGCCCCCAGGGCATCGAGCCCCGCAAGGTCCGCAAGGTCGCCGTCCTCGGCGCCGGGATGATGGGCGCCGGCATCGCCTACTCCTGCGCCCGCGCGGGCATCGACGTCGTCCTCAAGGACGTCTCCCTGGAGGCGGCCCTCAAGGGCAAGGGCTACTCCGAGAAGCTGTGCGCCAAGGCCGTCTCCAAGGGCCGTACGTCCCAGGAGAAGGCCGACGCGCTGCTCGCCCGCATCACGCCCACCGCCGAGGTCCAGGACCTGGCCGGCTGCGACGCCGTCATCGAGGCCGTCTTCGAGGACACCTCCCTCAAGCACAAGGTGTTCCAGGAGATCCAGCACGTCGTGGAGCCCGACGCGCTGCTCTGCTCCAACACCTCCACCCTGCCCATCACCGCCCTCGCCGAAGGCGTGGAGCGCCAGGGCGACTTCATCGGCCTGCACTTCTTCTCGCCCGTCGACAAGATGCCGCTCGTCGAGATCATCAAGGGCGAGCGCACCGGCGAGGAGGCCCTGGCCCGCGCCTTCGACCTGGTCCGGCAGATCAACAAGACCCCGATCGTGGTCAACGACTCGCGCGGCTTCTTCACCTCCCGCGTCATCGGCCACTTCATCAACGAGGGCGTCGCCATGGTCGGCGAGGGCATCGAGCCCGCCTCGGTCGAGCAGGCCGCAGCCCAGGCCGGCTACCCGGCCAAGGTGCTGTCCCTGATGGACGAACTGACGCTGACCCTGCCCCGCAAGATCCGGGCCGAGACGAAGCGCGCGGTCGAGGAGGCGGGCGGCACCTGGACGGCCCACCCCGCCGAGGCCGTCATCGACCGCATGGTCGACGAGTTCGGCCGCACCGGCCGCAGCGGCGGCGCCGGCTTCTACGACTACGGCGACGACGGCAAGCGCACCCGCCTGTGGCCCGGCCTGCGCGAGCACTACACCAAGCCGGGCCATCGGATCCCGTTCCGGGACATGCAGGAGCGCATGCTGTTCTCCGAGGCGCTGGACACCGTCCGGCTGCTGGAGGAGGGCGTGCTGACCTCCGTCGCCGACGCCAACATCGGCTCCATCTTCGGCATCGGCTTCCCGGGCTGGACCGGCGGCGTGCTCCAGTACATCAACGGCTACGAAGGGGGCCTGCCCGGCTTCGTGGCACGCGCGCGTGAACTCGCCGAGCAGTACGGGGAGCGCTTCGCCCCGCCCGCGCTGCTGGTGGAGAAGGCGGAGCGGGGGGAGCGGTTCAGCGACTCAGCCCGCGGCTGACCCGCCGGAGCCCGACGGCCCGGTGAGCCATTCGCCCAGCTCTTCCTTCAGCGACCGCTGAAAGGCGGTGAGGAGCGCCTGCACCACCAGAGGGTGCATGTGCGCGGACAAGGAGCGCACGTCCCGCGCGTCGCGCTCCGCCACCTCGCCGCGGAAGAGCTGGGACAGCTCCCGGGCCGCCGCGCGCGCGTGTTCGATGAGGACCTTGCGCGCCGCGAAGATCGCCTCCTGGGACAGCGGCACGTCCAGCAGCCCGGCGCCGAGCCGGAGCAGGCCGAGGTCGGCCTCGTAGCCGCCGTCCGCGGGCCGGATCACGCCCATCGCGACGAGCCGCTCGACGTCCTCGCCGCCGAGCGGCCGTCCGGCCCGCCGCTCCAGCTCCGCGCGCGTGACCGTCTCGACGGTCTCCGGCGCCCAGGAGGCCACCACGGCCCGGTGGATGGCGAGGTCGTGCGCGCTGAGGTCCGACGGCAGCTGCCGCAGGTAGCGCTCGATGCCGGCCAGCGTCATGCCCTGCTGCTGCAACTCCTCGATCAGCGCCAGCCGGGCCAGATGCTCACGCCCGTAGTGCCCCACGCGGCGGGGACCGAGCACCGGAGGCGGCAGCAGCCCCTTCGTGCCGTAGAAGCGGACTGTGCGCACCGTGACGCCGGTCCGGGCGGCCAGCTCGGCGATCGTGAGGGTCGGCTCCTCGGCGTCGGTCGTCATGTGCAGCAGTATCGCTGTCTCACCAGTGCTGTGAAACCTCCCTCGACCCGGGGGACGGCACTGTGAGAAGCCGCGCTCTGTGACGTATGCCACCGCGTGAGCCGTGGGGCGTGGGGGAAGGTGGCCTCGTGGTCTATGCCTTTACAAGGGGCGCAGACCTGTGTACGTCCGGAAAGCCGAGCGCGACCCGCTCGGGCGCACCAGAGAAGTGGATCCACCGTGAGCAAGGACGCCGTGAACACGGCTGCGGCCACGCCGCGTACCGATGCGGCCGCAGTGCCCGCGGACGCGGGCGACGCCGGCTACAGCAAGGACCTCAAGGCCCGCCACGTCAACATGATCGCCATCGGAGGCGCGATCGGCACCGGGCTCTTCCTGGGCGCGGGCGGCCGGCTCCACAACGCGGGCCCGGCGCTGGCGATCGCCTACCTGGTCTGCGGCATCTTCGCCTTCTTCGTGGTCCGGGCGCTCGGCGAGCTCGTGCTCTACCGCCCCTCCTCGGGTTCCTTCGTGTCGTACGCGCGCGAGTTCCTCGGCGAGAAGGGCGCCTACGTCGCCGGCTGGATGTACTTCCTGAACTGGTCGACCACCGGCATCGCCGACATCACCGCGATCGCGCTCTACACGCACTACTGGAGCCTGTTCACCGATATCCCGCAGTGGGTGCTGGCCCTGGTCGCCCTCGCGGTGGTCCTGGCCGTGAACCTGATCTCGGTGAAGATCTTCGGCGAGATGGAGTTCTGGTTCGCGATCATCAAGGTCGCCACGCTCGTCGGGTTCATGCTCATCGGCATCTTCCTGCTCGCCACGCAGCACGACGTGGGCGGCCAGACCCCGGGCCTGAGCGTCATCACCGACAACGGCGGCGTCTTCCCGCACGGCGTGATGCCCGTCGTCCTGGTCATGCAGGGCGTGATCTTCGCGTACGCCGCACTGGAGCTGGTCGGCGTCGCCGCGGGCGAGACCGCCGAGCCGGAGAAGGTCGTCCCGCGCGCGGTGAACTCGATCATGTGGCGGGTGGGCCTCTTCTACGTGGGCTCGGTCGTCCTGCTCGCCCTGCTCCTGCCCGGCTCGGTCTACTCGGCCGACCAGAGCCCGTTCGTCACGGTGCTGTCGAAGATCGGCGTCCCGGCCGCGGGCGACGTGATGAACCTGGTCGTCCTGACGGCCGCCATGTCCTCCCTCAACTCCGGCCTGTACTCCACCGGCCGCATCCTGCGCTCCATGGCGATGGCGGGATCCGCCCCGAAGTTCACCGCGCGCATGAACCGCAGCCAGGTCCCCTACGGCGGCATCCTGCTGACCTGCGGCGTGTGCGTGCTCGGCGTCGGCCTGAACTTCCTGGTGCCGGCCCAGGCCTTCGAGATCGTGCTGAACGTCGCCTCCCTCGGCATCATCAGCACCTGGGTGATCATCATGGTCTGCCACCTGGTCTTCGTCCGCCGCGCCAAGGACGGCCGGCTCACCCGCCCCTCCTTCCGTCTCCCCTTCAGCCCGGTCACGGAGATCACCACGATCGCCTTCCTGCTGGCCTGCCTCGGCATGATGTGGAACGACCCCGAGGTCGGCCGCAAGACCCTGCTCCTCATCCCGCTGATCGCGGCCATGCTGGTCGCGGGCTGGTTCGGCATCCGCCGCCGCGTCTCCCGGACGGCGGACCAGGAGCTGTCGCAGCTGACGAAGTAGCAGGCAGCGGCCTGTCGGGCCCCGGCGCGGCTCGGGCCGTGCCGGGCTCCGGCGCGGAACGGGTCGCTCAGCCCTGGCTGTCGAAGGCCCGCACCAGGCAGTCGACGAGGCGCCGGGCGAGGGCGCCGTCGGGGTCCAGGCGGGGGTTGAAGATCGCCACGGTGAGGCCCACGGCCCCGCCGCCCGTCAGCGCCGTGCGCAGGACGGTCTCCAGCTCCTGCCAGGTCAGCCCGTCCGGCTGCCGGTAGTCGACGGCGGGCATGACCGCGTCGTCCAGGACGTCGACGTCGAGATGGACCCAGTACCCGGCGCCCGTGCCGTCGGCGGTCAGCACCCGGACGGCGCGCCGGGCCGCCTCGGCCGCCCCCAGGGCGCGCACGGTGTGCAGATCCAGCGCGTGCAGTGCCGGCGGCAGCGGCTGCATGCCGTACCCCGCGGACTCCTCCGCGTCCCGGAACCCCAGGGCGACGACGTCCGCGTCGCGCACGAGCGGGCCCCGGCCCTCCAGGTCGGCCAGCACCCGCGGGCCGCGCCCGGTGGCCAGGGCGAGCTCCATGGAGGCCACCTCGCCGGCGGGCTCCGCCGACGGCTGGTAGAAGTCGGTGTGCCCGTCCAGGAACAGCAGGCCGTGCCGGTCGCGGCGGCGCAGCGCCAGCAGGGTGCCCAGCAGCACGCTGCAGTCGCCGCCGAGCACGACGGGGAACCGGCCGTGGTCGAGGACGCCGCCCACGGCGTCGGCCAGCGCGACGGAGTACGCGGCGATGCCGCCCGGGTTCAGCAGGCCCGTCGCCGGGTCCCGCTCCGGGTCGTACGGGGGCGGCTCGACCCGGCCCGCGTGCCGCGCCCCGAGTCCTTCGGCCAGCCCGGCCCCGAGGAGCGCCGCGGGCAGGTCCTCGACCCCGGTGGGGCGCAGCCCGAGCACGGACGGTGCCTCGACGACCGCCAGCTTCCGCACGTCCGGCTCCCTCGTCAGCAGCCTCGCCCACACACGTCACGGCGTACGAGCCCCACCGTAGACGGCGGGGCCCTGTTCGGCAGGCCGGGCGTCACCCTGACGGGGCAGTACATCGCCGCCCCCTGCGCAGGCGGCTGCCCGCCACCGGGTCGTGCGGGGGCGTGGGTCGTGCTGGGCGATGGGGTCGTGCCGGGCGGCGGGTTCGTGCTGGGCGGTGGGGCCGTGCCAGGCGACGGGCAGGCCGTGCCGCAGGCTGCCCGCAACCCGGTCGCACCGGACGGCGATCTGCCCAAAACCCGGTCGCGCCGGACGGCGATCTGCCTAAAACCCGGTCGCGCCGGACGGCGATCTGCCCGCAACCCGGTCGCGCCAGACGCCCTCTGCGGCGGGCTTCCCGTCGCCGGTGGGCACCTCGGCATCCCGCCGGGGGGCGAATCGGCACCCCGTCGGGGGCGCCTCAGCATCCCGCCGGTGGGCGCCTCGGCATCCCGCCGGGGGGTACCTCGGCATCCCGCCGGGGGGCGCCTCAGCACTCCGCCGGGGGGCGCCTCAGCACTCCGCCGGGGGGGCACCTCGGCATCCCGCCGGGGGCACCTCGGCACCCCTCCCCGCGACACGGCGACACGCGGACGTCAGTGCCCGTGCACCCCGTTCGTCGCGGCGATCCGCTTCCACGACCTGGGCTGGGGCGAGCCCTCGGCTCCCTTCGCCGCCTTGGCCACCGCCGCGGCCCGGGCCGCCGGCACCCCCGGCTTGGACGGCTGGAACAGCCACGTGTCGAAGAGCGCGGCCAGCGGCTTGCCCGAGACCTCCTCCGCGTACCGCCGGAAGTCCGCCACCGAGGCGTTGCCGTGGGCGTACTTCGCCGGCCAGCCCTTGAGGATCGCGAAGAACGCGTCGTCCCCGACCTTGTTGCGCAGCGCCTGGACGGCCAGCGCGCCACGGTCGTAGACCGCGATGTCGAACTGGTTCTCCGGGCCGGGATCCCCGGGCTTCACCGTCCAGAACGCGTCGTCGGCGGGATGCGAGGCGTACACGTGGTCGGCGAGTTCCTGTGCCGTGCCCTCGCCCTCGTGCTCGGACCACAGCCACTGCGCGTACCGCGCGAACCCCTCGTTGATCCAGATGTCCTTCCAGCCCTTGAGCGACACCTCGTCGCCGTACCACTGGTGGGCCAGCTCATGGACGACGACCGACACGTTCGACCCGCCCGCGAACTGCCGCGGGCTGTAGAACGGCCGGGTCTGGGTCTCCAGCGCGTACCCGGTGTTCGTGTTCGGCACATACCCGCCGAGCGCGCTGTAGGGGTACGGCCCGAAGTACCCCGCCAGCCAGTCCGCGATCTCCCCCGTCCGTTCGATGCTCGCCCGCGCCGCGCCGGCGTTCGCGCCGAGATCCTTGCTGTAGGCGTTGAGGACCGGGATGCCGCCCTCGGTCGTGCCGGTCGTGATGTCGAACTTCCCGACCGCGAGCGTGGCGAGGTACGTGGCCTGCGGCTTGTCCGACCGCCAGTTCCAGCGGGTCCAGCCGAGCTTCGAACTCGTCGACTGGAGCGTGCCGTTGGAGATGGCCTGCGTACTGTCCGGGACCAGCACGGAGACGTCGTAGGTCGCCTTGTCCAGCGGATGGTCGTTGGCCGGGAACCACCATGCAGCCGCCTCGGGCTCGTTCGCCGCGACACCGCCGTCCGGGGTGCGGTGCCAGCTGGTGAAACCGAAGGCCTGCTTCGACGACGGCACCCCGCGGTAGCGCACGACGACCGTGAGGGGCGCGCCCTTGGCCAGCGGGGTCTTCGGCGTGATCTCCAGCTCCTGCTCGCCCGAGGTCCGCAGCGACGCCTTCGCCCCGTTGACGCGCACCTCGCCGACGTCCAGCAGGAAGTCCAGGTTGAAGCTCGTCAGGTCCTGCGTGGCGCGGGCCACGAGGGTCGCCGTGCCCTCCAGTTCGTCCGTGGCCGGCTGGTACTTCAGCCGGAGGTCGTAGTGGGAGACGTCGTATCCGCCGTTGCCGTAGGCCGGGTAGTAGGGGTCGCCGATACCCGGCGCGCCGGGGGAGCGGGGGGCGGCCGATGCCGGGATCGCCAGCAGGAGAGAGGCCGCTGCCAGGGCTCCCGGCGCGATGATTCTGCGGTGCACGCAAGGCTCCAAGTCGTAGGGTCCCGAGGTCTTCCGGGGTCTGTCCGGAGCCTATTGACTCCCCGTGCCTCTGATCATGTCCATGGCCCCCGCTGTCACACGATCGCCATTCGGCCGACATGCGACACCCGCCCCGAAGACCCGTTCCGGACACGCCGGTCCGTCAGCTGCCCTCTTCTGAACAGGAGTTCACCGATGTACCGTCCGGCGCATGCCGAAACGCACGCGCTTCACGACCTGGAGACCGCTCGCGACGGCGGCCACGGCCGCCCTCTTGGCCACCCTCATCACCCCCGCGGCCGTACAGGCCGCACCGGCCACCCCGCGCGGGAGCGAACCCGTCCACTCCTACGAGAACGCCATCCGCGAAGCCGTCTGGGTGGACACCGGTCTCGACGGCGACCGTGACGGAAAGACCGACCGGGTCGCCGTCGACATCGTCCGCCCCCGCGAACCCGCCCGGCAGGGCCGCAAGGTCCCCGTCATCATGGACGCCAGCCCGTACTACTCCTGCTGCGGGCGCGGCAACGAGAGCCAGAAGAAGACGTACGACGCGCAGGGCCGTGTCGCAGGGATGCCGCTCTACTACGACAACTACTTCGTCCCGCGCGGCTACGCCTTCGTCGGTGTGGACCTGGCCGGAACCAATCGCTCCGACGGCTGCGTCGACGTCGGCGGCCGCTCCGACATCCAGTCCGCGAAGGCCGTCGTCGACTGGCTGAACGGCCGCGCGAAGGCCTACACGACCCGCACCGGCACCACCCGCGCCCAGGCCGGCTGGACCAACGGCCGCACCGGCATGATCGGCAAGAGCTGGGACGGCACCATCGCCAACGGCGTCGCCGCCACCGGCGTCGAGGGCCTGAGGACCATCGTCCCGATCAGCGCCATCTCCTCCTGGTACGACTACTACTTCCAGCAGGGCGCCCCCCTCTACGACTCGGGCCCCGAATGGCTGTCGGACTACGTCGACAGCCCCGACGCCCGCGCCAAGTGCGCGGCCGTGCAGCAGAAGCTCGTCGACGGCGCGCCGCGCACCGGCGACTGGACCCCGCTGTGGACCGAGCGCGACTACGTGAAGGCCGCGCGCAAGGTGAAGGCCAGCGTCTTCCTGATCCACGGCATGCAGGACCTCAACGTCCGCATGAAACACGTCGGCCCGTGGTGGAACGCCCTCGCGAGGAACGGCGTCGAACGCAAGATCTGGCTGTCCCAGACCGGCCACGTCGACCCCTTCGACTTCCGGCGCGGCGCATGGGTCCAGACGCTGCACCGCTGGTTCGACCACGAGCTCATGGGCATCGACAACGGCATCGACCGCGAGCCCATGGCCGACATCGAGCGCGCCCCCGGGCAGTGGGACACGGCCCGGGTCTGGCCGCCGACCGGCACCCGCACCGCCACCCTGCGCCCCGACCGGGGCACCCAGACCGGCGTCGGCACCCTCGGCCTGCACCGCGGCCACGGCACCGAGAGCTTCACCGACGACCCGAATCTGAGCGAGACCGACTGGGCCGCGCGGATCGACAGGCCGACACCGGAGAAGGCCGGTTTCACCACCCGGCCGCTCACCCGGGACCTGCGCCTGTCCGGCGCCTCCGAGGTCACCGTCACCGCGACGCCCTCCACCCCGACGGCCCACCTCTCCGCCGTCCTGGTGGACCTCGGCCCCGCCACCATCCGCGACTACGCCGACGCGGGCGAAGGCATCACCACTCTGACCAACCGCACCTGCTGGGGCGCGAGCACCACCGCGGACAGCTCCTGCTTCAAGGAGACGAAGGCCAAGGCCGCCGACGTCGACTACACGGTCGTCAGCCGCGGCTGGGCCGACCTCGGCAACCACGCCTTTGACCACAAGGGCTCCCCGCTCACCCCGGGCAAGCCGTACACGATCACCCTCGACCTGGCGGCGACCGACCATGTCGTGCCGAAGGGCCACCGCCTGGCGCTGATCGTCGCGGGCACCGACCAGGGCCTCATCGACCCTCCCGCCGACAAGCCCAGGCTCACACTCGACCTCTCCCGCACCTCGGCGCGCGTCCCGTTCACCGGCGGAGCCGCCGCCTTCGCCCGCGCCACCACCGGCGCCGCGACCGCCACCCCCGACGCCGCGTTCCTGGACGGCGTTCGGGAGCCCCGCACCACCCACCGCGTCCCGGAGGCGAGCCAGTGACCCGCACAGGCGCCCTGATACTGACCACCGCCGCCCTCACGGCCTCCCTGGTCGCCGCACCGGCCCAAGCGGCCACGGACACCCCGCCCCGCACCGGCTTCGAGCAGTCGAACGGCGCCCGCTGGACCACCCAGCCCGAGGAGCGGGACTTCCTCGAGGCCGTCGACCGGTCGAGCGGCCGCGTCTCCATGACCCGCTTCGGCACGACGAAGCAGGACCGCCCGCTCCGGCTCGTGCGGATCGGCAACCGACCGAGCCCCAGCAAGGTGCTGCTCGTGTGCAGCCAGCACGGCGACGAGCCCTCCGGCCGTGAGGCCTGCCTGACCACGATCCGCGATCTCGCGTACGCCCGCGACAGCCGCACCCGCCGCTTCCTGGACCGCACCACGGTCCTGGTCGTGCCCACCGCCAACCCGGACGGCCGGGCCGCGAACACGCGGGGCAACAGCGACGGCGTCGACATCAACCGCGACCACCTCGCCCTGAGGACCGCCGAGGGGCGCGCCCTGGCCGCCGTCATCCGCGACCAGCGCCCCGACATCGTCTACGACCTGCACGAGTACGGCGCCACACCCGAGTACTACGACAAGGACCTCTTCGACCTGTGGCCGCGCAACCTCAACACCCACGAGGCGGTCCACGACGAGGCACGGACCCTGTCCGAGGCGTACGTCCGCCCCGCCGCCGAGCGGGGCGGCCACTCGACCGGCACCTACGGCATCTGGACCGACCCGGAGACCGGTGAGCCGGTCAAGCAGGTCGCCGGAGACGGACAGGAGCGCATTCTGCGCAACATGTCCGGTGTGAAGCACTCCGTCGGGTTGCTCATCGAGAGCCGGGTGGACCCGCTGACCGACGCGGAGAAGGCGGACGAGGCGCTCAACAACCGGCGTCGGGTGGCCTCCCAACGGGACGCCCTCAAGGGCCTGTTCGGATACACCGACCAGCGCCGCGCGCGCATCGAGGCGACGACGGCGAGGGCCCGGCTCGCGGGCTGGGCCGACACGGGTCCCGTGTACCTCGGGGGCGCCGACAACGATCCTCCGGAACCGGATGAGATCATCCCGAATCTGCCCTGCGGCTACCGGCTCACCGCCGCCCAGTACGCCGAGGTCGGCGACGAGCTCGCCCTGCACGGAGTGCGCGTACGCAAGGACGCCGACGGCGTGCTCGTGCCCCTGCGCCAGCCCCTGCGGGCGCTCGTGCCGCTGCTGCTCGACGACCGGGCCGAGTACCACCTGACCGGAGGTTCATACGAAACCGCATGTTGAGAGGGGTGAAATTCCGCCACACGTGGTAGCAGCGTTTACGGAGGACTCACATCCTCCCTCGTTGTCCCGATGAAAGGTTCCGCCTGTGACGCAAGAACGACCAAGCGACAAGGACTCCCCGGAGGGAGCCGCGCTGCCGGGGTCGGAAGCGGGCCTGCCCGGTCAGGGCCGGCCGCAGACCGACCGCGTCGTCTTCGGCGTCACGGCGGCCCTCACCCTCGCCTTCGTGGTCTGGGGCGCCACCGCCACCGACTCGCTCGAAGACGTCTCCACCAGCTTGCTCAGCGGGCTGATGCACAACGGCGGCTGGGCGTTCATGCTCGCGGCCTCCGGCTTCGTCGTCTTCGCCCTCTGGCTCGCGATCAGCCGTTACGGCCGTATCCACCTCGGCGCGGAGGGCGAGGAGCCCGAGTTCCGCACCGTGTCCTGGGTGGCGATGATGTTCAGCGCCGGCATGGGCATCGGCCTGATGTTCTACGGCGTGAGCGAGCCGCTCTCGCACTACAGCACGCCCCCGCCGGGCACCGATCCGGCCGACTCCGGCGAACGCATGGAGACGGCCATGGCCACCACCCTGTTCCACTGGACGCTCCACCCCTGGGCGATCTACGCGGTGGTCGGCCTCGCCATCGCCTACAGCACCTTCCGCAGGCGGCGCCGGCAGACCATCAGCGCCGTCTTCACCCCGCTCATCGGCAAGAAAAACGCCAACGGCGGCATCGGGCGGGCCATCGACATCCTCGCGATCATCGCGACCGTCTTCGGCTCCGCCGCGTCCCTGGGGCTGGGCGCCCTCCAGATCGGCTCCGGTGTCCAGGAGCTGAAGTGGATGGACAAGGTGAGCACCGGGCTGCTCGTCACGATCATCGCGGTGCTGACCCTGGCCTTCGTCGCGTCCGCCATCTCCGGCGTGGAGAAGGGCATCCAGTGGCTGTCCAACACCAACATGGTGCTGGCGCTGATCCTCGCCCTGTTCGTGTTCGTGGCGGGCCCGACCATCATCGTCCTGGACCTGCTGCCCACCTCCGTCTTCGCCTACCTCGGAGACCTGCCCCAGCTGGCCGGCCGGACCGAGGCGAGCGGAGGCGAGGGCGTCGCCGACTGGCTGGGCAGCTGGACGGTCTTCTACTGGGCGTGGTGGATCTCCTGGACGCCGTTCGTGGGCATGTTCATCGCCCGCATCAGCCGGGGCCGCACGATCCGCCAGTTCGTCGGCGGTGTCATCCTCGTCCCCAGCACGGTCAGCCTGATCTGGTTCGCGATCTTCGGCGGCTCGGCCATGAAGATGCAGGAGGAGGGGCAGCTCGGCAAGGAGGCGACCCCCGAGGGCCAGCTCTTCGACGTGCTCCAGCAGTTCCCCATCGCCACCGCCACGAGCCTGCTGGTGATGGTCCTCGTCGGCATCTTCTTCGTCTCGGGCGCCGACGCGGCCTCGATCGTCATGGGCACCCTGTCACAGAAGGGCGCGCTCGAGCCGGGCCGCTTCGTGGTGGTGTTCTGGGGCGTGGTCACCGGCGCGGTGGCCGCGATCATGCTCCTGGTCGGCAGCGGCCAGGGGGACGCGCTGACAGGTCTGCAGAACCTCACGATCCTCGCGGCGGCGCCGTTCGTCATCGTGATGATCTTCATGTGCGTCGCCCTCATGCGCGACCTCCGGCGCGACCCGGTGATCGTGCGCGAGCAGATGGGCTCCGAGGCCGTGGAGATGGCCGTGATGGAGGGCCACAAGAAGTACGACGGCGAGTTCGAACTCCGCGTCGGGCCGGGCCGCGGCCCGGATGTGGAGGGAGACCCGATCGGCAAGCACTGATCCGAACGGCAGCGGGCGGCCCGGGTTCCACGAACCCGGGCCGCCCGTGTGTCTTCGCCACCGGTGCGGGTCGGCGGGATGGTCCGTCGAACTGTGGACCGTAGGGGCTGGTCGCGCAGTTCCCCGCGCCCCTGGCGGGGCGCGCCCCGCCTCGCCTCAGCCCGTGACCAGCCGGGCGGCCTCCTGCGCGCAGCCCCAGGCCACGGTGACGCCCGCGCCGCCGTGGCCGTAGTTGTGCACCAGGAGCCGCCCGTCCGGCAGGGCCTCGCGCTCCAGCCGGACCGCCGGCCGGGTGGGCCGCAGCCCGACCCGGTGCTCCAGCGCACGGGCCCCGGCGATCTCCGGCCGGAGTGCCGCACAGCGGCGGACGATCGCCTCGGCCGTCGCGGGATCGGGCTCCAGCGACCACGCGTCCTCCTCGGACGTACCGCCGAGGACGAGACCGCCCGGCTGCGGGAACAGATACGCGTGTTCCCCGGCCGCGTCCGTGGTGACCAGCCAGGTGTCGATCCCGGGGTTCTCCACGACGACCAACTGCCCGCGCACGGGCCGTAGGGAGGGGTCGGGCACCAGGTCCCGCGCGGCCATGCCCGTGCAGTTGACCACGACCGGCGCGTCCACCTCCGTGAAGGCGGACACCGTACGCGTCTCGACCACACCGCCCGCGGCGACGAACCGCTCCCGCAGCCAGGGCAGATGCGCCGGCATGTCGATCAGCGGCAGCCGTGCCCGGACGCCCGTACCCGCGTACTCGTCCGTCGTGGACGCCCGCAGCCCCGGCACCCGGCCCGCCAGCCACCCGTCGGCCTCGTCGAGACCCGTCTCGCCCAGTACCCCTTCGACCATGCGTACGCCGGCCGGTTCCGCCCGCGCCGCCAGGTCCTCGTACACCTCCAGGGACCGCAGCGCCCATGCGCGTGCCGCCGCGAGCGGTTCGATCCGGTACGGCCACCACAGCGCGCCCGCAACGGCGGAGGTGGTCGCCTCGACGGCGTCCCGCGTCCACACCCGCACCGACGCGCCCCGCTCCGCGAGGACCAGGGCGGTCGTCAGCCCGACCACCCCGCCGCCGACCACCACGATCTCGCCACTCGACTCACTCGCCATGCCCGGACCGTAGCGGAATGTGTCATGCCGTGCTCACATCACGGGCAGTGTGGGGATACTCACCGTATGTGTGCCGAGTATGCGACCTTCGGCCTGGCTCCCGCGATGCGGGCCGGGGGAGTCCTCAACGACGGTGGTTACCAGGTCCACCGGGACTTCGTGGACTTCATCGTCGACGGACGCCCGCTGCTGTTCCAGCTCTCCGACCTCGACGCGGTCTCCCCGCTCGCGTCCGACGTCCCGCCCGCGATCTTCACCGCACAGGTCCGCAGCCTGCTCCTGGAGAGCCCGGCCCCGTTACCGGGCGGCCGGTACGTCGTCTACGGCTGCCCCGAGTGCGAGGACCTGGCCTGCGGCGCCGTCACCGCCGTCATCCAGGGCGACGGCGAGGACGTCATCTGGCGGGACTTCGCCTGGCAGACCGACGACCACGCCGACCTGGAGCTCAACGGCTACCACGGCATCGGCCCGTTCCGCTTCCGCGGCGCCGAGTACCGGACCGCGCTGAGCGCCCTGCTGAACGGCTCCGCCCCCGACCCACGGCGCCGCGTCCTGCTGATCGGCGCCCGCGTCGCCGTCCTCGCCAAGCTCGCCGCGGCCCTGCGCACCATCGGCGTCGGCGCCGACATCGCCCATGACGCCGACGGCGTACCCGCCGAGGAACTCCGCGGCTACGGCGCCGTCGCCTTCGGTCACGCGGCCGGCGAGCGGGAACGTGCCGCCGTACGCCGGGCCTTCGAGCGCGCCGGGGTCCCGGTCGCCCTTGTCGACGGCCTCGC